>CAZQNK010000001.1:0-49051 GCA_964594955.1 uncultured Clostridia bacterium
AACGTCACATAGTTTTACGGCTTATTATTTTAAAATAATTACAATTTTTTTGATTTCGGTCTTGAAAAATAATAAATTATATGATAAAATATATTAGGTATGGATATGCTTGACGAAAGCTGTGAATTAAAGAAGTTTCATAATGGAATTCATTTTAAGAGTTACGGCTTTTTCGGCTGTCATAAGGTTTCGGAAGGTATATTTATATTTCGCGTATGGGCTCCGCATGCGGTCAAAGTGGAACTATGCGGTTCTTTCAACGCATGGAAGGGAGCAGAGATGCGGCGTCTGTCTGATGGTGAAAGTTTTTCTCTGGAAACCAATGCCGCAGAGGGCGATAACTACCTCTATTATATATATACTGCCGACGGCAGGGTTTTGAAAAAGACCGATCCTTACGGTTTCGCCTTTGACCTCGGTACATTCACTTCGGTGGTAACCGTTCTGCCTGAACCTTCACGTTATCTTCCGCTTGAAAGCCCAGTCTGCCATGACGCTCCTATGAATATTTATGAGGTCAACTTATTATCTTGGCGCAGGCATGAAGATGGCAGTTATTTAAGTTATTCCGAGCTTGAAAAGGTTCTCGTGCCTTACGTCGCCACTATGAATTATACGCATGTAGAATTCATGCCTGTTACCGAATATCCGTTTGACGGCTCCTGGGGCTATCAGGTGACGGGATATTTTTCAGTAACGTCGCGTTTGGGAACGGCTGAACAGTTCAAAAGCCTTGTAGACGCCTTCCATGCAAGAGGGATAAAGGTAATAGTGGATTGGGTGCCGGCGCATTTTCCAAAAGACGATTGGGGGTTATATGAATTTGACGGACAGCCGCTGTATGAATGTCCTCTGTGGGATAATATGGAACACAGCGTTTGGGGCACGCGCAAATTTGATTTCGGAAGAAGTGAAGTAGATAATTTTCTTTTATCGAGCGCCTATTTTCTTTTCGACGTTTTTAGAGTGGACGGGCTCAGGGTTGACGCGGTGGCTTCAATGCTCTATCTCGACTATGATAAACCGCATGGCGATTACACCCCGAATATTTATGGCGATAACCGTAATTTACAGGCGATTGAATTTATTAAAAAATTCAATACCGTAATAAAGCGGGATTTCATCGGCGGAATAACCGTGGCTGAAGAATCGACGAGTTTCAATAAGGTTACGGGAAAAATTGAAGAAAACGGACTTGGATTTGACTACAAGTGGAATATGGGTTGGATGAATGACGTACTATTTTATTGCAGGCAGGATCCATACTTCCGCAATCATCACCATAATAAGTTGACGTTTTCACTCATGTATGCCTTTGACGAGAAATTCGTGCTTCCGCTTTCTCACGATGAAGTAGTTCACGTTAAAGGTTCCATCGTAAATAAAATGTTCGGTGATTATGCCGATAAATTCGCCGGTGAACGGCTATTACTTGGTTATATGTATGCCCACCCCGGGAAAAAGCTCAATTTCATGGGATATGAAGTTGCCCAATTCAGTGAATGGGATTATAAAACCCAGATAGAGTTTTCTCTCACTAATTACGAAAAACATTCCAAAATGCAGAAGTTCGTCTGTGAGCTGAATTTGTTTTATAAATCAACGCCGGCTCTTTTTGAAAGAGATTTCGGTTGGGACGGTTTTGAATGGTTGGTGGTGGACGATAATTTCAATAATGTTCTTGCCTTTAACCGGTATTCGGCCGACGGCGAGTGTCTGGTTGCGATATTAAATTTTTCAGGTGTGGATTTATTCGGCTACCGCATAGGAATCGGCCAAGGGAAGTACCGTTTAGTTTTCAATACGGACAAAAAAGAGTTCGGCGGCGAAGGAAAACTTAAAAAGCGGATATTTAATACAAAGAAACAGTCAAGTCACGGAAAGGAATATTCCGTTTGCGTGGATATTCCCAGGTTGTCTTGTTTGTATTTAAAAAAAGAAAAAATTTAAATTGGGGGATTTAGCAATGCTAAGAAAAAAAGAATGCGTTGCTATGTTGCTTGCAGGCGGACAGGGAAGCAGATTGTACGCATTGACAAGTAATATAGCAAAACCCGCTGTTTCGTTCGGCGCAAAGTACAGAATAATAGACTTTCCGCTTTCGAACTGCATCAATTCAGGTATAGACACCGTAGGCGTACTTACGCAGTACCAGCCGCTCGTTCTCAACGAGTATGTCGGGAACGGTCAGCCGTGGGATCTTGACAGAACCTTCGGCGGCGTTCATATTCTTTCGCCCTATGAGGCAAAGACGGATACAAGCTGGTATAAAGGTACGGCTAATGCGATATATCAGAACATAAGATTCATGAAGATGTACGACCCCGAATATGTGCTTATACTTTCGGGCGACCACATTTATAAAATGGATTATGATAAGATGCTTGCCGCGCATAAAGCAGCAGGGGCAGATTGCACCATAGCGTGCATGCAGGTTCCAATGAAAGAGGCTTCGCGTTTTGGCATACTTAATACCAATCCCGACGGCACTATTTATGAATTTGAAGAAAAGCCTAAGCAGCCGAAGAGCGATTTAGCTTCAATGGGTATATATATCTTTACGGCGTCCAAGTTGTTCAAATATCTTGAGGAGGACGATAAAAACCCCGATTCAGAAAAGGACTTCGGTAAAAACGTCTTGCCTGCAATGCTTAACGCGGGCGAAAAAATGTATTCCTATCGCTTTGAAGGTTATTGGAAAGACGTCGGCACTATAAGCTCTCTTTGGGAAGCGAATATGGATCTCTTAGGCGTAGTTCCCAATTTCGAGCTTTCCGATGCAGACAGAGTTATTCATTCGAGAAGTCCGCTTGCGCCTCCCGCATTTGTGCAGGGTGAAGTTATCAATTCAATCGTAGCAACGGGCGGAGAAATTGAAGGCAAGGTTGTAAATTCTGTTATAGGAACCAATTGTGTAATAGAAGAGGGTGCGGAAGTTATTGACAGCGTTCTTATGGGCAATATAACTGTCAAAAAAGGCGCAAAAATTAATTATGCCATTATCGATGAAGAAGCGGTCATCTCTGAAAACGCAGTAATAGGTCTGCCTATTGCAGAAGCTTCAAAGGTTGAAGGCAAGACTTCCGGTATAACCGTTCTCGGCAGAGGGGTTAACGTCAGTAAAAAAGGCGTTGTTCCTGCAGGCGAGATTGTAGACAAGAACATATAAGGGGGAAAAAGAAAATGGCATCGACAGTTGGCGTTATATTTTCAAGTATAAGTGAAGAGAACATACCCGAACTTACCAAAGTTCGCTCCATGGGCTCTATACCTTATGGCGGAAGATACCGCATGGTAGACTTTACGCTTTCAAATATGGTCAATTCCGGCATAACAACGGTCGGAATGATAACAAAAAATAACTATCAATCGCTTATGGATCATCTTGGTTCAGGTAAGTATTGGGATCTTGCAAGAAAGGAAGGCGGCTTGATTTTGCTTCCTCCTTACAGTGACGAAAGCGAGATGCTTTACAAAAATCGCCTTGAAGCATTGAAAGGCGCTACGGCTTTTCTTAAAAAATGTAAGCAGGATTTTGTAGTGCTTGCGGATAGCGATGCGGTGTATAAGTTTGATTACAGCAAGGTTATAGAATATCACATTGAAAAGAATGCCGATATCACTATGGTATACCATGAGCATGAACTTGTTAAATCTAAGTATTACATGACGTTTGAAACCGCCGAAGACGGAAAGATAACTGATATACAGATTAATCCTAATTCCTGCGGCGTAAAGAAAAATTACATAAATGTAATGGTGGCCCGTACGTCTTATTTGTTAAGGCTTATTCAGGACGCTATTCAACACGGTTATACCAGTTTCGGCAGGGATATATTAAGCCCCGGAGTAAAATCGCTTAAATTATATGGATATAAGCATGACGGATATTACGCAAATATAAGCTCTATCCAATCTTACTTCAATGCAAACATGGATCTCTTGAAGAAAGAAGTAAGAACGGAGATTTTTGGTGACAGAGATGTTTATACCAAGGTAAATGACAGCGCTCCTGCTAAATTTGCCGATACTGCGTCTGTAAAAAATTCGCTTATTTCCGACGGATGCCTGATAGAAGGCACTGTTGAAAATTGTATATTGTTCCGTGGAGTTAAAATCGGTAAGGGAACGGTTGTAAAAAATTGTATACTCATGACCGATAACATCGTCGGCGAACATTGTAATCTTTCTTATGTCGTAAGCGATAAAAATTCTGTTGTACGCGATAACAGAGTGCTTGCAGGTTGCGATATTCAGCCTTATTTCATCAATAAAGGCTCTTTGATTTAATTATTAATGGGGGATAAAAATGGCTACTGCAAAGAAAACTACGACCACTAAATCTACGGCGGAGGCAACCGCTGAGCCCAAGAAAAGGACTTGTAAACCTAAGACGGCTGAAGTAAAGGAAGTTAAGGCGGAAGAAAAGAAAAAAATTCTCTTTGTCGCGTCAGAATCTACACCCTTTATTGCTACAGGCGGTCTTGCGGAAGTGGTGGGATCACTTTCAACAGCTCTTGCCGCGAGCGGTAAGTTCGATGTAAGAGTTGTTATTCCGCTCTTTTCAGACATAAAAAAAGAATACAGGGATAAATTTACCTATCTCGGCAATCTTTACGTTCATCTTGCTTGGCGTAATCAGTATTGCGGAATCTTTTCATATGTAAAAGACGGAGTAACTTATTATTTCATAGATAATGAATTTTACTTCAAGCGCCCCGGTTGCTACGGATATTATGACGACGGTGAAAGGTTTGCGTTCTTTTCAAGGAGCGTCCTTGAAATCATGCCTTTCCTCAATTTCTATCCCGATGTAATGCACTGCCATGATTGGCAGGCAGCGCTTGCGGCAATTTATCTGAAAACAAACTATTGTTTCCGTGAAGAATACCAGTATATACGGGTACTTTTCACAATTCATAACATAGAATATCAAGGGAAGTATTCTCTTGATTTGCTCGGAGATTTGTTTGATATCTACGGCTCTTATCAGTATCTTGTAGAGTATGAAAACTGTATAAATCTTATGAAGGGAGCTATTGAGTGCAGCGAAGCTTTCTCAACGGTAAGTCCCAAATATGCGGAAGAAATTAAAGACGCATATTATTCGCACGGGCTTGACCCCATAATTCGTAAAAATGAATTCAAGCTTACGGGTATTCTCAACGGAATAGACGATAAGGGATATAACTGTGCGCTTGACAGTCACCTTTTTGCGAATTACACACCCGAAGATTTTTCAAATAAAGCGGTGTGCAAAAGAGAACTTCAAAAGATGCTTGGTCTGCCCGAAAAGTCCGATACGCCTATTGTTTCAATGGTTTCGCGCCTTGTTTCCCACAAGGGACTCGATCTTGTGACTGCGGTTATAGAGGATTTATTGCAGGACGATGTTCAGATAGTAATTCTCGGCACGGGCGATTCACATTTTGAAGGATTTTTCAGTGATCTCGCCCGCAGATATCCCGATAAGCTCAGCGCAAATATCGTATTTAACGGAGATTTGTCGCGTAAGATTTATTCTGGGTCCGATATTTTCCTTATGCCTTCTAAATCGGAACCTTGCGGACTTTCGCAGATGATTGCTTGCCGCTATGGAACCGTGCCGATAGTAAGGGAAACAGGCGGGCTGTACGATAGTATCAAACCCTTGCAGAACGGTTATACGTTCTCAAATTATAACGCACACGACATGCTGTACGTCATTCGTGAAGCACTCTCCGATTATAAAAACAAAGAGGAGTGGTCAAAACTTATGTATAGGGCGGCTACAACCGATTTCAGTTGGAGTCATTCTGCAAAGGAATATGAAGCACTCTATTTGAATATGCTAAAATAATTTACTAAATAGGAGAATTTAATGAGTAGTACTGCTGTAACTGAAAAGGAAGTAAAGGAATCTATTAAAGGTAAACTTGCAAGATATTTCGGCGTAGCGCCTACCGAAGCGACAAAGGATCAGGTTTATAAAGCCGTGGTCATGGTTGTAAGGGATATTTTGCTTGAAAAGCGCCAACAATTTCATAAGAAAGTTAAAGCTAAGCGTGCTAAGAGAGTTTATTATCTCTGCATGGAATTTCTTATGGGCAGATCGCTCAAAAACAGTCTGTATAATTTAAGCGCGACCCACGTATTTGAAAAGGCCGTAGCATCATACGGTTTAAAGCTTGAAGATTTGTACGAGCTTGAACCCGACGCAGGCTTGGGTAACGGCGGCCTCGGCAGGCTTGCGGCTTGCTTTTTGGACGCGCTGGCAAGCGGTAATTATCCCGCCATGGGTTATTCTTTAAGATATGAATACGGTCTGTTTAAACAGAAGATTGTTGACGGTTGGCAGATAGAATTGCCCGATGTGTGGCTTCCGGGCGGTGAAGTTTGGCTTACACAACGCACGGATAAATCCTTTACGGTTCGTTTCAACGGTCAAATAGAAGAACGGTGGACGGAAAATGGTTTGGAAACCAATTACGTCAACTGTCAGGAAATTAAGGCTGTTGCCTATGATATGATGGTTTCCGGTAAGGATAGCGATGCTGTATCCGTTTTAAGGCTTTGGAAAGCAAAATCCGTTCAGGATTTCAATATGAAACTCTTCTCGCAAGGCGAGTATTACCAAGCCATGATGGACGACAACGACGCAGATCTTTTGACAAAGGTTTTATATCCTGCCGATAACCACAATGCGGGTAAATCCTTACGTCTTAAACAGCAGTACTTTCTCTGTTCAGCTTCAATCCAAAATATTGTCGAGGATCATAAGCGCCGCTACGGGGATCTTCGCGATTTGCCTAAGCTTGCGGCTATTCATCTTAACGATACGCATCCCGCTATGGCTATTCCCGAACTGATGAGGATACTTGTCGACGAGTATTTTTACAATTGGGAACAGGCTTGGGCTATAACTACGGCTACTTGCGCGTATACCAACCATACGGTTCTTGCCGAAGCGTTGGAAACTTGGTCCGAGGACTTAATTGCAAGGACGGTTCCCCGTATCCATTCTATAATTAAAGAAATAAACAGGCGAATGTGCGAACAGCTCTGGAATAAATTCCCCGGAGAGTGGGCAAAAATTTCACGCATGTCAATAATAGAGCACGACCGCGTTAAAATGGCAAACCTTTCAGTTTACGGCAGTCATAGCGTAAACGGCGTTTCGGCTCTTCACAGTGAAATTATCAAACAGTCTGTTTTCAAGGATTTCTATGATTTTTCGCCCGAAAAATTTACGAGCGTTACCAACGGTATAGCGCATAGGCGTTGGCTTAATCAATCGAACCCCGAACTTTGTGAACTCCTTACAGATTGCATAGGTAACGGGTATGAACTTGATTCCTCAAAGCTTTCCGACTTCAGAAAATTCGAAAATGACGCAAATGTTTTAAATCGTTTAGATGAGATTAAGCTTATTAAGAAGCGTCAGTTTGCAGATTACGCTTTAAAACAACAGGGAATTAAAATCAATCCCGATACAATATTTGACGTTCAGGCAAAGCGCCTTCATGAATATAAGCGTCAGTTGCTCAATGTGCTCAATATAATCGACACTTATCTTGATCTTATCGACAATCCCGATGCGAATATTGTTCCTAAAACATATATATTCGGAGCCAAAGCTGCCCCCGGATATGATATGGCTAAAAAGATTATCAAGTTAATTTCTTTCCTTAGCGTAGAGATTAAGAGTAATCCTAAGATCAATGAAAAGTTAAACGTTGTTTTCATGGAAGATTATAACGTAACTATGTCAGAAAAGCTTATGCCTGCTTCTGAAATTTCCGAACAAATTTCTCTTGCGGGGAAAGAAGCCAGCGGTACAGGCAATATGAAGTTTATGATCAACGGTGCGTTGACAATCGGAACTTTGGATGGTGCCAATGTAGAGATGGCTAAGGCTGTCGGCGACGATAACATATTCATTTTCGGTTACAAAGCAGACGAAGTTGATGAAATTTGGCGTAACGGATATAGTTCAAGTAAGTATTATAATGAATCGCCTAAGTTAAGAAGAATTATCGAAGCGTTGATAATTGGATTTAATAAGCAATCGTTTTCCGATATTGCAAATTATTTGCTTACAGGCTCACATGTAGCCGATCCTTATATGTGCATGGCGGATTTTGCGGCATACAGCCAGACGCAGCATAAGATGTCGGAACTGTATTCTGCTGACAAGACTGCTTGGAACAAAAAGTCGCTTATTAACATAGCTTCCGCAGGAATGTTCTCGGCGGACAGGGCTATAGCCGATTATGCTAATAATATTTGGAACTTAAAACCGATTAAGTCTTAAACCATAATATTATGTCAGACATAATACCGATTTAATAAATTACTATGTCAGACATATTTAATTACAAAGAAAAAATCCTGAGGTTTTATCAGGATTTTTTCTTTGTGACATAGGCGGGCGGTAATTTGTTGTAATTTTATCAAATAATGAATTTTTCTTAAATATTAAGGTGATCTTCTCTTCTTTTTGCCAAAAAACATATAACACTTCGTAAAAGCTGTGTTTTACGAATAATTGCACTTACTCTTCAAACCGAAACTTTATAAAAACGGCAGACTATTTCGGGCTCCCCTCGTCAAAAAATCCGTCAAAATTTATTTTACTTTTTGTTATAAATTGTTTATAATTAAAACAAATAAATGTTTGGGAAATCTTTCCGTTTTTTTGGTGCCAATTTGAATTTTGATTTTGAAACAATTTTAATAATTGTTTGTAGCGGCTGTATTGCTCTTATTGTCTTAATTTTTGTTATGTACCTTTGCTTGCGTGCATATAAAGGTCATAATAGATTTTTGTGCTTCCTCCGCTTTAAAATTTTCAGAATTAAATCCAAAGTCAAATATGATGCGTATTATTCGGTAAAGCCGCGTTATCTTTCTCCAAATGAGCATGAATACTTTACCGTTTTAAAAAATATTCTGAAAGATAAGTATTTAATATTTCCGCAGGTTCCTCTATCACAGATCGTTGAAAAACATTCCGCTTCAAATTATAAAACCGATTTGTTTCGTGTGATTGATTTCTGTATTTTCGATAAAAGCTACTATCCTTTGCTCTGCGTTGAGATTAACGATACAAGTCACTTAAAAAAAGACAGATCCAAACGCGACCAAAAAGTCGGTGATATTCTGAAATCTGCGCGCATCCCCCTTCTTACTTTGTGGACTTATGAAGGCATTGACGAGCAAGCAATAAAAAAGCAACTTAAGCAGTTTAAAATAATTTAATATATTCGTAAAATATATTTTGACATATAGATAAAATGGAATTAAAATAAGATTATGTCATCCAACGCCAATTACTATACTCAACGTAATAATAAAAATTCAGATACCATTGAACGTATTTTGCAGGAAGATCTTCCTGTATTTTGTTATGATTATTTTCTTGCGATAGACAGCCAGACGTCTCCCCTTACACGTCTTAATTACGCTCATGATTTAAAAATCTTCTTCTATTTTTTACTTAATAAGCGGTTTAAAAGCGATAAAACGGTAAAAGATATTACTTTGGATGATTTGGAGAGCGTTACAAGCAATGATATCGAGTATTTTTTAAGTTTTCTTTCTCATTATGTATATAATGGCAAAGAACATTCCTGCAATGACAGAGCCAAAGCGCGCAAACTGTCCTCCGTTCGGGCAATGTTTAAATTTTTTTTCAATAAGGGGTTTATAAGCGTTGATAATTCTGCAAAAGTGGCTACGCCTAAATTGCATGAGAAGCCCATTATTCGCCTTGATTCAGAAGAGGTTTATGAAATTATAGACGTTGCCGAAAGCGGTTCGGGACTAACACCCCATCAGATGGCTTATCATGAAAAAAATAAAATACGCGACGGCGCAATATTGATGCTTTTTTTGGGTACGGGTATTCGTATAAGCGAGCTTGTTGGGCTGAATAATGATGATTTGAATTTCAATGATAATTCGTTCGTCGTGACTCGCAAGGGCGGCAGCAAATCCATTTTATATTATGACGACGACGTTGCGGCGGCTCTTCAAAGATATCTTGAATATAAAGAACGCAACGCCGACATAATTAAAGAACCTTATGCTCTCTTTTTATCCAACAATAAAAATCGTATAACCGTGCGCGCCGTTGAAAATCTTGTGCAAAAATACGCGAAAATAGTGTCGCCGCTAAAAAAAATATCGCCTCACAAATTGCGCTCCACATACGGTACTCAGCTTTATAAGGCCACCGGTGACATATATATCGTTGCAGATGTGCTCGGGCATAAGGACGTAAACACCACAAGAAAACACTATGCCGCAATAAGCGACGATAACCGTCGCGGAGTTGTCGGTAAAGTTAAGCTTAAACGCGACGAAGATTGATTTTTAAGAAGGACTTGTCAGTTTTCCTCTTCTAATATAATCCCGTCTATTTTTATTATCGCGTCATCTTTTATATCAAGACACTTCCCGCAATTATCGCAAATTTTATCTGGATCCAAATCGCAGATTTCACATTCCATGCAGCCGATGCACTCCCTTTCATAAAGAACGCACGGTTGTCCCAATTTCTTTTCCATATTTATATCATAGTACAAAATAACTTGTAAATCAAGCAAAAATTCCTAAACAAACGTTTGATTTTCAAAAATTAATATGATATAATAATCTTACCAATATTGAGAGGGTTATCTATGGAAAAATTAAATAAGGATGAAGAAGTTTTTTCGTTCATTCAAAGATATATAACTGAAAACGGCTATGCTCCCTCCGTTCGCGAAGTCTGTAAAGAATGTGGTATCAAGTCCACCGCCACCGCTTTTACTATAATGAACAATTTACGCGATAAAGGACTTATAAATAAAGCGGGCGGAAATAAACGCCGTGCCCTTTCATTGAAATCCAACTCGGTGACTGTTCCCCTTGTCGGCAACGTAGCCGCCGGAGAGCCTATTTTTGCAAGCGAAAATTACGAAGACTTCTATTCTATCCCCTCCAATTTTTTTTCCGGTGAAGATCTTTTTATGCTGAATGTGCATGGGTCTTCGATGATCAATATCGGCATGTTTGACGGCGATAAAATAGTTGTCAGAAAGCAAGAAAGCGCCGATAACGGAGATATTGTTGTTGCGCTTGTAGATGACAGCGCTACCGTTAAACGTTTTTTTAAGCGTGACGGCAAAATAATTTTACATCCCGAAAATGACGATATGGAAGATTTTATATTTGACGATGTAACTATCCTCGGGAAAGTTGTTGGACTGATGAGGAATTTATAATTAAGAGGAATTTATAATTAAAAAAGGCGCGAATGGTATCAGCGCCTTTTTTAATTCATAGTTTATTGTTCGACATATGGATTGACGTGAACGGAAATATGTTTTACAAGCGGAAAAGTTTTTTCTATTCCCTTATGCACGTTTTCAGCTATGGTGTGAGCTTTTGTTAGCGGCAGGTCCCCTTCACAGGCAATTTCAGCTTCAATATATATTCTGTTTCCGAAAATTCTTGTCATAAGGCTGTCAACGCGCAGTACGCCGTCACACGATAGAATAAAATCCCTGATCTCTCCTTCGGTTTTTTCGTCGCAGGCTTCATCTGTCATTTTATTGATTGCATCGATAAATATCTGTATAGCCGCTTTTAAAATGAAAATACAGATAACAAGACATGCTACTGAATCAAGAATGGCTACACCGCACATCCCGCCGATAACACCGATAAGGCTTCCTATTGAGGACAGAGCGTCCGAACGGTGATGCCACGCATCAGCTTTCAAAGCGGATGAATTAACTTTTTTAGCGGCTTTTATAGTATACCAAAACATTCCTTCTTTGACTATTATCGAAACTATTGCGGCTATAAGCGCTATTATCCCGGGAACGGCGAAGTCTTTATAGGAGCCCGTGACAATATTGTTTATTCCCGTATACCCTATTCCTACTCCCGTTGCAAATAAAACAACCGAAAGCAAAATTGCGGCTACACATTCAAATCTTTCATGCCCGAAAGGATGGCGCTTATCTGCTTTTTTCGAAGCAATTTTTACGCCTATAATGACTATAATTGTTGAAAATACGTCAGATGCAGAATGAATTGCATCGGAAATAAGCGCGTAGGATGCGCCGAAAATACCTGCAAACAATTTAAAAATCGTCAAAGCGGCATTGATTAATATGGTTATAACCGATGTTTTTACGGCAGTTTTTTCCATTTGATTATTATCCATTTTTGCTCCAAATTTTTTTCAAAATATATGAAAATGAATTGACAATATAAGTTATTTTAAATATAATATTCAGGTAAGTTAAGTTAAGTTGCTGCTATGGCTCAGCAGGTAGAGCACGTCCTTGGTAAGGACGAGGTCACCGGTTCAAATCCGGTTAGCAGCTCCATTTACGCCCGCAATTGTTGCGGGTATTTTTTTGTTGGATAACAAAATGGCGATTTATAATTGCGCCTTTTATAATTTTTTTATAGGTTCAAAAATGACTGCGCAATAAAGTTGCGTGTTTTTTTATTTATTTGTTAATTATATTATAATGCCCGTTAAAAAGTCAATTTGTTATTATAAAAACATTTTATAAATATTTCTCCTGTTCTTTGCGGAAGTTAGTTTGCCCGTGCATTTGAAAACAAGGAAAATATGTTAAAAAGGCTAATAAAAAGAAAATAAACGATTAATAAGCGAAAGAGGCGTGGTTTTACCACGCCTCTCTTCCCTTTCTGTATTTAAATGTCCGTTATATTTTTATCGGAGCGTTCATTTACTTTACGAATTCTGCGGTCAAATACGACAAGCTGAGTTATTGCAATAATTCCGTATACAATTAAACTTATGCCAAGATATGTCATAGCTGAGTCTTTAACAAAAAATATCGCAATTCCTAACCCCACGGTTATTAAACCCAAGATTAATAATACCCACCAGCTTTTTTGACCATTCTTGCACAATTTTATGCTGTTTTGTATTTCTTCCGCACCGCTTACTATTATCGCGATAGCGAACACTATATTTATGATTTCGTTTATTATTGAAGCGGGACGCGTAAAAAGCCAAATTGCAATTACGGCATACCCGATTGCTTTAGCAAAAGAATAATTATTGATTGATCCCGCACAGAAAAATCCGACTATTTCTATTACGGCAAGAACAGCCAGGACAATACCGAGCAGAATACACACGGCTCCTATTGCTTTGTCAGGAGCGCATAATAAAACAATTCCAAGCACAATCATTGCCGTTGCGATGAATAGTCCGTTCAATTTAATCCTTTTGAAAAAACCCTTAATTGAGTTCATTGCATTACTCCTGATTAAACCTTTGATGAATAAATTATATCCACTTTTGCTATTTTGTCAACGCCATATTTTACGTTTAAGGAGTGTCAGATTAAAAAGCTCGCCGCCAAATAACGGAAGGAAATGCAAAACTTATTGGCGTTGCCATTGAATACGTTTTAAAGAATATTCTCCATTCTATCGCCGTTATATAAAAATAATCGGCTAATTGCCCCTTTCCGATAAACATCAATAAAAAGACACGCTTTTTAGCTTGAATTTGTTAGTGTTTTCTTTTTGCGATTGCAATTCTGATCCTCTTAGCATCTTTGGGTTCAGTTGACTCTGCGGTAAGTTCCTCAGCCGCAACTGCGTCAGATACGGCAATTTCAACCTGCACGCCCTCAGCTTGCTTCATTTTTACATACGCAACGGCACAGGGATGCTCAATGTTTTTATCGCAGTTTAAACAAAAAGGCGCGTATTCTCCGCAAAGATCACGACCTAAGTCAAAGCTGTTGCTATATTTATCTATATCGATTATTTGCTGTATACGTTGAAGATTAGCGCTGTTAAGCTGTTGAGGCATCTCGTTTAACAGTCTCATAGGTGCTTCGCTGTTCCACATAAATTTCTTACTCCGAATTTTTATATGATTATATCATAAATAGCATAAAATTTCAAGTATTTAGTTAAATTTCTTCAACAATAAGACCGGAAAGAATTTCCTCATACTTATCTTTTGTAAAAGATATGTTGTTCGGTGAAGTTACGGCTGCGGTTCCTGCGGCAACGCCGTGTTGGAGAATATCTTTCGGGGGCTTTCCGCTTACAAGCGCAAGTGTGGCGGCGGCAAGCATTGCGTCGCCTGCCCCTACGGTAGAATTCATGGCAACGTTAACGCTCTTTGAATAGAAATATCTCGTTCCGTCATATATTACGGCGCCGCTTTTGCCGAGCGATAACAATACAAGTTTTGCGCCCTTTTCGTGTATTTCTTTACAAGCTTGAAGCATTTCCTCTTTGCTTGTAATTTTTCTGTTCAGCGTTCTTTCCAATTCTTCAAGATTGGGTTTTACAAGGTCTACGCCGCATTTTAACGATTCAAAAAGCCTTTCCCCTTCCGTATCTACAATTTTTTTTACGTTATCGGGTATTACTTTGAGCAGTTTTGCATAATAATCTGGCGTCATTCCCTTTGCAAGACTTCCTGATATAACTACGGCTTCACTTATTGCAGATAACTGTTTTACGAGTGAAAGCAGCTCTTCCTGTTTTTCTTCGCTTACTTCGGGACTTATGTCGTCTATTTCTGTCAGCATGGATTTATGGTCGACAAACTTATAATTTTCCCGAACCCTTCCTTTATTCCATACAAACTTATAATTCACCCGCTCTTTATGTAATTCATGCTCGAATTGGCTTCCGTTATCTTCGTACATGAATCCCGTAGCGAACAAATTAGCGTTAAGGCGTGCACCGCCTATTGCAACGTTTAAAGCTTTTCCTGTGTAAAAAATTCTTTTACTTAAAATTTTGTGCGATTTGCCGACGCTGAGTGAGTCAACTTCTATATTGACGTCGATACAGGGGCTTAAACAAACGGTCAATATCATTTTTCATTCCTAAAATTTATTAAATAAAGCCGCTTAAAAAAGCGGCTTAAAACGGTTACATTGAAATCATTTGAAGAGTTTCATAAAGTTCGTAATTGAACTTTTTCTTCATGCTGACAGCTTCTATGATGTCCATATCTATGATTTCGTTTCTGCGTATACCTACCACTCTGTTTCCTATGCCGTCGTTTAAAAGCCTTACGGCTTTATTTCCGAACTGTGCGGCAAGCATTCTGTCCGCCATTGAAGGTGAACCGCCCCTTTGTATGTGACCTATTGTTGTAGGACGTACAGAGTAAGTAGTTACCGATTGCAATTGTTTAGCAAATTCTTCAGCCGTACAAACGCCTTCGGCTACAACTATAATATTGGAATGTTTGCCGTTAGCTCTTGAACGGTTGACCTTCATTACTATATCGTCAAGATCAAATACAACTTCGGGCACAACAATAATTTCAGCGCCGCTGGCGATTCCTGCGAATAATGCAATATCGCCGCAACGCCTGCCCATAACTTCGACGACTGAAATTCTTTCATGGGAAGTCATTGTATCGCGCAATTTATTTATAACGTCTATGCAAGTATTTACGGCTGTATCGAAACCTAACGTATAATCTGTATATTCAAGATCGTTATCGATTGTGCCCGGAATACCTATCGTAGGCACGCCATATTCCTCTGAAAGGCATTTCGCGCCACGGAAAGAACCGTCGCCTCCTATAACGACAAGTCCTTCAATACCGCGCGCTTCAAGGGTGCGTACAGCCTTTTTCTGCCCCTCTTTAGTGAGCATTTCAAGACAGCGTGCCGTTCTGAGTTTTGTACCGCCCCTTTGAACTATATCGGAAACCGAACGCATTTCAAGTTCGACCATTTCATCGTCGATAAGTCCCTGATAGCCGCGTTCAATTCCATAAACTTCCATTCCAAAATAAATTGCAGTGCGCACCACCGCCCTGATGCAAGCATTCATTCCGGGAGCATCTCCGCCGCTTGTCAGTAAGCCTATTCTTTTCATTATAAACCTCCGAACTTTAAGTCGTTTTCTTGCGTGGCAAAAGCCGTGCCCCCAATTGCGCGCAATGAACTATTATCATCATTTCCAAACCATATTATAGCAGAGCTTTAAGAAAAAAACAACAGTTTTTCAAAACTTTTTTATTAATCGATGTATTTTATATCACTTTGTTCTAAAAAGGAATAAAGTTCGGCAAGCAAACCCCTGCAATAATTTACGCCAAAGGGCATTTTATAGCGTTTATTGCCTCGAACTATTTTACAAACTACGTTTCCCTCATAATTTGAAAGCATATTGATAAGCTCTTCAAAAGAGTCATCATTCAGTATGCTTGCATTAAGCCACAGCACGGGTTCTGCAATAGTATTTTCAGGCGGCTTTTGTTCGCGTTCATTGTCTTTTACAACGTCCGTTTCAAAAATATTGTCAACGATACAAGAAACGCCTTTTTCATCGTCAATATCAAGTTTTCCCGATACTTTTACAATTCTGTCGTTTGCTATAAAAGGTTTGACTTTTTCATATACGGAAGGGAAACAAATACATTCAATACTGCCATATACGTCCTCTAAAGTTAAAATTGCCATGGGTGAACCTGTTCTTTTTGTGGTAGTACGCCTATATGAAGCTATTATGCCAGGCATAGTAATATGCATACCGTCTGTAATTGTATTAAATGAGCGGTTTCCGTCCTCATCTTCGACATAATCGTCAAGAAATGAACAGTTAAAAGTGCAATCGGGGAAAGCGTCCATGTATTTTTCGAAAGGATGTCCGCTTACATATACGCCCAAAACTTCTTTTTCGCGCGCAAGTTTTTCGTTAAGTTCAAATTCGGGAATATCGGGGTAACTGACTTCAAGTTTTTCCTCTTCAAGTATATCACCGAAAAGGCTCATTTGCGCGCTGTTTTTCTGTTTCGCGATTATCTTTGCCCGTGCGCATAATGGTTCATAAATCCGGGCAAGCTGTGAACGTTTAACGCCCATTTCGTCAAAGGCGCCTGCATAAATCAGCCCTTCAACAAGCCTTGAATTGAGTACAAGTATGCAACGGGAAATAAAATCAGGGAAATCTGTGAAGTTTCCGTTTTTTGTGCGCTCTTCAATTATGCAGTCGATTACTCCCTGCCCCACGCCTCTTAAGGCTGAAAGGCCGAATCGTATGCCTTCGTTTTCAACTTTGAAAGCCGTTCGGCTTTTATTTATATCGGGAGGAAATACTTTATAACCTTTTTCTTTCAGGTAAAGCACATATTTCGTTATTTCGTCAATGTTATTCAAGCGGTTATTTAAAAGTCCGCATATGAATTCCTTACAATAGTATTTTTTTAGCCAGGCGGTTTGGTAAGCAAGCGTGGCATATGCGGCTGCATGGGATTTATTGAAAGCATATGAAGCAAAGCCTTCCATATCGCCGAAAATTTTACTTGCAATTTCTGCTGAAATTCCGTTTGCGACGCAACCTACTATTTCTTTCCCGTTTGTAGTGCTTATTCCTCCGTTTATGAACTTTTCTTTTTGCGCCATCAGCGTAACTTTATCTTTTTTACCCATGGCGCGGCGAACGAGATCCGCTTCTCCGAGTGAGAACCCTCCGAGATCTTGGAAAATCTGCATGACCTGTTCCTGATAAACGGGTATTCCGTAGGTGACTTTCAGAATTTTTTCTTCCTGCGGACAGTCGTAAACGATAGGTTCTTTCCCGTGTTTTCTGTCACAGAATGAATCTATGAATTTCATGGGGCCGGGGCGATAAAGGGAAACGCCCGCTATAAGATCTTCAAGGCAGTCGGGACGAAGATTCTTCATGAACCTCTTCATGCCTCCGGCTTCGAGCTGGAACACGCCGTCGGTATCGCCGTCTGAAATGATTGAATATGCGCCTGCGTCGGTATATCCGATTTTAGTGAAGTCTATATCTACGCCGTAATCTTCCTTTATATAATCCTCGCACTTCTTTATATCGGTAAGCGTTACCAACGCCAAGAAGTCCATTTTTAACATTCCAAGCGCTTCTATTTCTTTTGCGACAAACTGTGTTGTAATATCTTCTCCGTTGCGTGAAAGCGGAACATGGTCGGCAATGCGCTTCTGGCAAATAACTACGCCCGCGGCATGCATACCCGTTTGGCGGGGCATGCCTTCTATTTTTAACGCCATGTCGATGACTTCATGCAGAGTTGCATCGCTTTCATAAATTTCGCAAAAATTATTGTTTTTAACCGATTTTAATTCTGCAAGAGTATTCTCTATATCGGCGCGCTTATCGGGATCGGTTTCATTTTCGGCTTTCTTCCTCGTGGGTTCTATTCTCCTGCCGAGCAGATCGCTTATGGATGTTTTTCCGTCCATTATTTTCGTAAGCCTGTCTGTTTCCGAATACGGCACGCGCATTACCCTTCCGACGTCTTTAATGGAGTTTTTTGCCGCCATCGTTCCAAATGTTACAATTTGGCATACATTTTCATAACCGTACTTTTGTCGCACATATTCGATCGTTTCTTCCCTTCTGTCGGTGCAAAAGTCAATATCAAAGTCCGGCATGGATACGCGGTCGGGGTTAAGAAAGCGTTCAAAAAGCAGATCATATTGAAGTGGTTCGACGTCGGTTATTCCGATTGAATAGGCAACTATTGAACTGACGCCCGATCCGCGTCCCGGACCTACGGGAATACCTTGTTCTTTGGACCAATTTATGAAATCCCACACGACAAGATAATAGTCTGCATATCCCATGCCGCAGATAATATCAAGTTCATATTTTGCCCTGTCAAGTTCCCGTTGGGTAGGCGTGCCATATCGCCTTACTAATCCCTCATCGGTCAATTTGCGTAAGTAGTCGCTGGATGTGGAGCCGTCGGGCGTAACATAAAGCGGGATCAGGGAATCATCCCTTATGGGGTAGCCTTTTTTATCAAGATTAAATGCGGGTTCGGTTATCTTATTTGCTATTACTCTTGTATTTGATATCGCTTTTGGATAGCCGGCGAACAGCGCCGCCATTTCGTCGCCCGTCTTGAAATAAAATTCGTTTGTGGAAAACTTCATTCGTTTGGGATCGTCAAGTTGCTTTTTCATCTGAATACACATCAAAACGTCCTGCATTTGCGCGTCTTCTTTTTCAATATAATGAACGTCGTTAGTTGCAACTATCTCCGCGCCTATTTCATCCGCAAGTTTTACGAGTAGCGGAAGAACTTTTCTCTCTTCGGGAATTCCGTGATCCTGAATTTCTATGTAAAAATCTTCTTTAAAAATATCCTGTAAATGTAGGGCAAGTTTTTTTGCGCCTTCATAATCATCAACGACAAGCCGCCTCGGAATGCCGCCCGCAAGGCAAGCCGAAAGGCAGATCACCCCTTCGGAGTGCTCCTTTAACACATTATAGTCGATCCTCGGTTTATAATAGAATCCGTCAACGAACGCCATTGAATCAAGCTGGACGAGGTTTTTGTAGCCGATTTTATTTTTTGCAAGTAATATAAGATGCTCGGCCGACTGTGACGTTTTGCTAGCCATATCGTCAGTGACGTAAAATTCACAACCGATAATGTATTTTAGTCCCGCCATCGTTGCCTTTTCCGCAAGCTGCAAAGTGCCGTACATATTGCCGTGGTCTGTAATACATACGGTATCTATTCCGTTTTTTTTGCAATGGTCAATAAGGTTGTTAATTTTGCATGCACCGTCAAGAAGCGAATATTCAGTATGCAAATGTAAGTGTATAAAATCCGTCATATGTTCTCCTAAATCGTCAAAGAATCCGCGATGGCGAGAATTTTCCTCATTCTGTGGTTAATACAACTTTTTGAAATGCCAAGCCGTTCGGCAAGTTCTGACATAGAGGCGTTTTTATCCGCAAGGCGGCACTCCGCGACGTCGAAAAGTCCCTTATCAAGACTTTGAAGTCCTATTGTTTGAGAAATAATTTCAATTGCCTGTACAAGCTTTACCGATGCGGTAACCGTCTTATCGATATTTGATACCGAGCAATTGTTCACGCGGTTGGCGTTATTTTGCATATCTTTATATTCAACTATTTTATTTAGCTTTTCAAGGCACTTATCGCAAGACATAATGCTAAGAATATCTGAAATAACTTCTTTGCTTTTAACATACACAACTGAGGATTCTTTTCGTGAAACGAGTTTTGCGAGTATCTCAAAATCGCATAAAAGTTCACAAAAATCGCTTGCTATCCGTCTGTTTGAAAATACTATCTCAAAATGATAACCCGTTCTGCTGTACGTGGCTTCGTCAGGAAGCGTACAACTTCCTCCGCCGAGAAAACAAGTCGAAATATATGCAAGTTTTTCGCTCTTTTTCCCAATAATTCTACCGTCAATATATTGAATTTGCTCCCCGTCACCGTTAATTATATAAATTTTTTTTAGAATTTCTTCGGCGACTTTGCCGCAACATTCGAACGATAATTTATCCCTTCCGCTCATGATGTCGCTTTTTGCGCCTGATACGGCAGGAGTGAGTCCGAGTTCATCCAAAATTTCAGTAAAAAACTCCGCTGTTTGTTCGTTTTCAGTAACGATTCTGAATCCGGCGAAACCATCTCTTTCAAATACGGTTCCGCCGGTATTGATAAAAGCCGATAACGCGGCAAGTTTACTGCCTTTATCGGTGAGTTTGCGTGATGTTATTTGGTTTTTAATTTCTTCTGTAAAGTTCTGCATATTATAAATATTTTTTCTTATATTCGGCAAATCTGAAGTTAGGCAATCTGCCATCGATATTTTCTATTTTTTCCAAAGGAATGTCGGCTTCGGAAAGTAACTCTTCGGCAATTTTTGTGTCGCCTACCCTGTCTGCCGAATGTGCGTCCGAATCAATGACGAATTTTACTCCCGTAGACGCCATAAGATTAAGTTCTTCGGCGGAAATATGTCGCTTTTTAGTATTTATTTCAATATAAGTGCCGTAATCCGCGCAACATTTAGCCACTTCTTCAAGATTACAATAGCATTTATAATTTATGTGAGTAATAATATCTATCGGGTTATTTTTAATTACGTTAATGTAAGATTTGGTTGTTGTATCTATAACCTTTTGCGAAGGCTTTCGTCCTAATTTATACGCGGCATAGTTTTTAATTAAAATATTGTACATATCCGAAAAGCTTTTGTAACGTAAGACCTCATGAATTCCGCATAAATACAAATCAAAATATTGCAGATCGTTTTCTTTCATATCCGTTTTGCCGTCAACCGATATGAAATTGCTTTCAATACCCATCAAGACTTTTACGCCCGTAAGTTTTTCCGCTTCCCCAATCTCCTTTCGTAAATCCGGCAGGCGCTTACGTTTTAATCCGAATAAAAGATGGTTAAACCCGTGGTCGGTAATTCCAATCTCTTTCAAGCCGAGTTTTTTTGCAACGTTAGTATTTTCCAATACGGTATTTTTGCCATGGGAATAAGGCGTATGCGTATGGTAATCAGCCGTTAAAATCATTAAATTCTCCTATGTAAATGACCTCTTCTTTAAGGTCAATTCCCGTTTTTTCAAAAACACATTTTTTTGTTTTCAAAATAAGGGCGCGGACGTCGGCAGCGGTACCTCCGTCATTAATTATAAAATTTGCATGCAACGGGCTGATAAACGCTCCGCCTATTTTTTGTCCTTTAAGTCCGCATTTATCAATAAGTTTACCTGCGCTCAAACCGTCTGGATTAATAAAAACACATCCGCAGCTCAGCCCCTTTGGCTGTGCGATTCGCTCTTTAAGTTTTTGTTTTATTGTTTTTGAAACAACATCTTGAGATGTGTATTTAATTTTTAAATCGACGCCTAAAATAATGCAATTTATGTCACGCATAATACTATGTTTATTGCCAAAATTACACTCATTTAATGATAATTTGCGCATTTCACCATCAAAAATAGTTACGGATATGATGTTATCACGAATATGACTGCCGGCCGCTCCGCCGTTCATGTAAATCAATCCGCCGACGCTTGCAGGTATACCGGCAAGATACTCAAGACCGCTAAGCCCTTTCTTCTTGCAGAAGTTTAAAAGTTTCCCTACCGTTACGCCTGCTTCGCAGTATAATGTTTCCGAATTTAAAGTCAATGAATTTAAGTCCGAAGTGCAAAATACGGATCCGTCGTAACCCCCGTCGGATACAAGTATATTAGAACAGTTCCCTATGATAACGTATTTAATTTTATTATCATTTAAGTAATTAAAAAGAATGCAAGCTTCTTTTGCTGTTTTAGGAAAATAGGCTTCTTTTGCCGCACCGCCTAAGCCAAATGTAGTATGTTCTGAAAATATAAAGTTATCGGAATGTCTTATATTTTTTATTTTTGAAACTGATTCCAAACTTACCTCCTATATGATACCATTTTTAAATGGATATTTCAATTATTTGAGTAAGTTTTTCAATAAATTTATATCGTCACTTGCCACTGCATTGTTAATCGCTTCGTAAGTTTCATTGCCGATCGGTGCGGCAAGTTTATATTTATATGAAATTCCTTCAAGCTCTTTTAATTCATCGTCGTACAAATTAAGTCCTTCTTTCATTAGACCTAATTTATTTATACTTTCAGAATTTTGAAGTAAAAAATCTATAAATTTTTCAGCTAATTCTATCCGGTGCTTTTCAGTGGCAATAACGGATATATTTTGGTATAGGTCATTAAATTCAGTTACGGGCATTATTGAAAATGCTACTCCTCTCGTTTTTAATCTGAATATATCTCTTTGCGTGCCGAGTAGATATTTGTATTTCCCATTAATTAATTTGACATATGCTCCCGTAGGGCGGTCGGATGCAGCGCCGTTCAAACCGCAGAATAGCGCCGCAACGCTACTTAAATTATTAATACCGCCGTTTATTATGGTGTTTTTTGTATTCAGATCTGAAAAATCCGAGTTTTCTTCTAATGTCAGTATGCAATAACCGCCGTTGCACCAGGTTTTATAACTTTTAATATAATTCTCAATGCCAAAAATACCTGCTCCATAGGATATTATGTCAGGCATAGTACCTTTTATAATGTTATTTCTTGCCGCTTCAGCTGAAATTGAAGTTACTAAAATATAACAATCTGAAAATTCTTCGGATAATTTTTGTAAATAGTCGGCGCGAGAGCCTCTGCCGCCCTCAAAACTGTCTATCTGCCAGACGGTTAATACGGTCATTTCCGCATCGTCTGCGTCGGCATTCTCTTTTATTTTTATGTTTATAATTATAAGCGGCGCCGAAATTATTATAATTACGCACAGTGTGAAACAGATTATTTCGGGGAAATGTTGCTTTAATTTACTCATATATTATTTTATTAATTAAAGCCGTTAAAAATACATAGGGGAGTATCCGATATGAATACTCCCCACTGCTTACAAGTAAATACTGTAAATATTTACATGTAAACATATATTAATAAAGCGTTAACGCTTGTAAAAATATCTTGCGCAGTAACAACGCTTTTATACAAGATTTAAAATTAAAATTAAGCAGCGGCGCCAATTATTTGCGCCGCTTCAGCTAATTTATTCTTCTTCATCTTCATCGGGAAGATCAACATTATGGTATACATCCTGAACGTCATCAAGCTCTTCAAGTTTATCAAGCATTTTCTTGAAAGTTTCAAGCTTATCTGCATCAAGCGTTATATAATTCTGCGGAATCATTTTAATTTCCGCTTCGAGGAAGGTAACGCCCTTTTTTTCAAAATATTTTCTGGCGTTTGTCCATTTATCGGGTGCAGTGTAAACTTCATAAACGTCGTCTTCGGAAATATAATCGTCCGCTTCGGCTTCAAGGCAGTATTCCATCATTGTGTCATCGTCAAGCGCAACGGTTTTTTCAATTACTAAGTACCCTTTATTATCGAACATATATGAAACACAGCCTGTATTGCCCATTTGTCCGCCGTTTTTTGCCATTGCCGAACGCACATCGCCCGCTGTTCTGTTTACGTTGTCTGTAAGCGTTTTTACAATAACAGCGGAACCGGCTACGCCGTATCCTTCGTAGGTCAGCTCCTTATATTCTTTATCTTTAAGCTCGCCTGCGGCCTTTGCAATACAACGCTTTATGTTATCGTTAGGCATATTCGCCGCTTTAGCCTTGGCTATAACGTCTGCAAGTTTGGAGTTTGTATCGGGATTGGGATTTCCCTTTGCCGCAACTGCAAGTTCTCTGCCTATTTTAGTAAAACGAGCGCTGCGCGCTGCGTCCGTCTTTCCCTTTTTTGCTTGTATATTATGCCATTTGGAATGTCCTGACATATAAAAAACCTCACTTATTGTATTTCAATAGATACATACATATTCCTGCGGAGACAGCGGCATTAAGACTTTCGCAGCTATCAGCCATGGGAATACTTACTTTATATTCAGCTTCTGAAAATATTTCTTTGCTTATTCCGTTGCCTTCATTGCCAATGCAAAGACAAAATTTTTCGGGAGCATGAAATTTAAAAACATTTTGTCCGTCCATATCGGCGCAAACAAGCGGAACGCCCTTTAATACTTCCAATACCTCTTCGCTCGTAGCGGAATAAATTTTTGTAAAGAAAATTCCGCTCATGCTTGCGCGAACCACTTTAGGCGAATACGCATCGACACAGTTAATCAGATATAATTCGCTATACCCTGCGGCGTTTGCCGTGCGTATTATAGTGCCTAAGTTACCGGGGTCTTGCAGGCAATCAAGCAAAATGCAACTTTTTTGCGGCGCCTTTAACTCGTGTTCGGGTATTTTTACGGTTGCAAGCGCTCCTTGCGGTGTCTTTTCGCTTGAAATTACAGAAAAAACGGCGTCGGAAACAACAGTTGCACCTTGAAAATATTCCAGATATTTTTCCGTACAGATAATTTCTGTTATTTCACATCCGGCTTGAACACATTCTTTAACCGGTTTCAGCCCCTCCACGATATAAAGCCCCGTTTGTTTACGGAATTTTTTATCGTTGAGCTTAATTATTTCTTTAATTTTTGGATTTGCTCTGGACGTTATCATATAAAAAATTAAGCCTTTAAGATAAAGGCTTAAAATTTGTCCGGGCAGAGTATGCCCGAACAATGCTTTTTATAATGCCTGCTTAGCTTTTTCAGCAAGCGCTGCGAAAGCCTGTGAGTCATTTACGGCAAGATCGGCAAGTACTTTTCTGTTAAGGGTTATACCTGCGTTCTTTAAGCCGAACATGAATTTTGAATAGGAAAGACCGTTGATTCTTGCCGCAGCGTTGATACGGGCAATCCAAAGGCTACGCATATCACGCTTTCTCAGCTTTCTGCCAATGTATGCGTAGTTCAACGACTTCATAACCGCCTGACGGGCGATTCTGTACGACTTGGACTTATTTCCGAAATAACCTTTGGAAAGGCGGAAAATTTTTCTACGCTTTTTCAAAGCGTTTACACTTCTCTTTATACGCATTTATTTTGGCCTCCTTTAATCCTTATAGGGAATCATTGACTTGACTGTTGATTCCTGTGTGCATGAAACGAGCGTATTCTGACGCAGATTTCTCTTTCTCTTTCTGTTCTTGGTTTCGGCTTTATGGTTTTTGCCGCCGTGAGGTCTTTTTACCTTGCCGGTGCCTGTAAGCCAAAAACGCTTTTTGCTGCCGCTGTGTGATTTCTGCTTGGGCATATGTTTGTCCTCCAAAGATATTTTACGAATTTTTTGTTAAGCTTTTGCGGGTGAGAGCATCATTATAATATTTCTACCTTCGGTAGTGGGTTTTTTATCCTGAATGGCTTTACCGCCCAATCCGTCAAAGAAATCCTGCATGACTTTCACACCCTGATAAGAACGCGAATTTTCACGGCCTTTCATTCTGATAGAAACCTTAACTTTGTTGCCCGCTTCCAAAAATTTAAGGCATTGTTTGGTTTTAACCGCAATATCTCCAACGTCTATCGTCATTGAAAGACGAATTTCTTTCAGCTCTATAGACGTCTGGTTTTTACGGTTCTCCTTATCGCGCTTTGCCTGCTCGTATTTGAATTTGGAATAATCCATTATTTTACAAACGGGCGGTATTGCGTTGGGAGAAATTTTTACTAAGTCGAGTTCAGCTTCGTTGGCGAGTTTTTGCGCCTGATACGCGCTCATCACTCCAATCATTTCGCCATCAGCGCCGATAACCCTTACTTCCTTATCGCGGATTGCCTCATTGACAAAATATAAGTCTTTTATTGTCATATACCTCTCATTTTTTTACCCGAAAAAATCGGGCTGCATTATTGCAACCCGAAAATCAAGACGCGCCAAACGTCCGAAAATCATTATCAGCCGAACAGACCATCCGTGCGGCGAAAGGGGTCGCCTTTGCTTAACGATAACATATTACAGTTATTTTATCGGTTTGTCAACCGATTTTCATTAAAAAATTACTTTTTCAGCGTTCTCTTTTACAATTTTTTGAACAAACTCCGATAAAGCTAAAGTTTCTTTCTCTTCAATACCGCGCTTATTTATATTTACCGTGCCGTCCTCCGCTTCCTTGTCTCCTACAACAAGAACGTAGGGAACCTTTTCCATTTTAGCTTCGCGGATTTTGTAACCGATTTTTTCATTTCGCTTATCGATCTCACAGCGAATACCTGCGTCTTTAAGGCTTTTTTCAACTTTTTCGGCATATTCAAGCGCTCTGTCTGTTATAGGCAGAATTTTTGCCTGTATGGGCGAGAGCCATACGGGGAACTTACCTGCATAATGTTCGATAAGAATACCTATAAATCTTTCTATGGAACCGAAGATTGCGCGGTGAATCATTATGGGACGGTGTTTATGGCCGTCTTCACCCACATATTCAAGTTCGAAACGCTGAGGCATCTGGAAGTCGAGCTGTATAGTTCCGCACTGCCACGTTCTGCCTATGCTGTCCTCAAGGTGAAAGTCGATTTTGGGACCGTAGAACGCTCCGTCGCCTTCATTTACTTCATAATCTAACCCCATTTCTTCAAGTGCGGCGCGAAGGGAATCGGTAGCAATATTCCAATCCTCTTCACTTCCCATACTGTTTTCGGGGCGGGTAGAAAGTTCTACTTTATACTTAAAACCAAATTGCTTGTAAATTTTATCCGTGAGCCTTACGACGCCCTTAATTTCTTCGGTTATTTGTTCCGGCAGCATGAAGATGTGCGCATCGTCCTGTGTAAAGCAACGGACGCGGAACAGTCCGTGAAGCTGACCGCTCTTTTCATGGCGGTGTACAAGCCCCATTTCGGCCATTCTCAGAGGAAAATCTTTATAGCTGTGGGGAGAAAGCTTATAAACAAGCATGCCGCCGGGACAGTTCATGGGCTTTATCGCACAGTCCTCACCGTCTATCTTTGTGGTGTACATGTTGTCTTTATAGTGTTCCCAATGCCCCGAATTCTCCCAAAGATTTCTTGTCAGTATTATAGGTGTCTGTATTTCCACATAACCTTCCTTGCGGTGAAGTTCGCGCCAATAGTCAACGAGGATGTTTTTCAAAACCATGCCGTTGGGAAGGAAGAACGGAAAACCCTTACCTTCATTCAAAAGAGCAAACAGCTTCAAATCCTTGCCAAGTTTGATGTGATCGCGTTTTTTAGCTTCTTCAAGCATTTGGAAGTACGCGTCCATTTCGTCCTTTTTGGCGAAAGCAACGCCGTAAATTCTCGTAAGCATTTTGTTCTTTTCGTTGCCGCGCCAATAAGCGCCCGCAATGGAAACAAGCTTGAACGCCTTTATTTTGCCCGTGTTGGGAAGATGGGGTCCCCTGCAAAGGTCGGTGAACGAGCCTTGCTTGTAGAAAGAAATTACAGAGTCTTCGGGCAGGTCGTTAATAAGCTCCACCTTATACTTTTCACCGTATTTTTTCATGAGATTAAGCGCTTCCTCACGGGGAAGTTCAAATCGCTCTATCGGAGTCTTTGCCTTGATTATCTTCTGCATTTCGGCTTCTATTTTTGTAAAGTCGTCCTGTGTTATGGGCGTGTTAAAATCGATATCATAATAAAACCCGTTATCTATTACAGGGCCTATTGCAAGGTTGCTTGTAGGATAGATGTTTTTGATTGCCTGCGCCAGGACGTGCGCGCAAGTATGACGGTATACTTCCAACCCCTCTTTATCTTTCAATGTTACGATTTCAAGAGTTTGCCCCTCTTCAAGCTTTGTCGATAAGTCGCATAATTTACCGTTGATTTTTGCGGCAACTGCGCTTCTGTAAAGTCCGTCGCTGATTTTTTGAGCCGCTTCGGCACAAGTCGCTCCGTCGCCGATAAAAAGCTTGTCGCCGTTTTTAAGTATAATTTCCATAAAACCTCCCGTAATATAAAAAAGTCCTCAAACAACAACGCAGAGTTATTGTTTAAGGACGCAAATTCGTAATGCGCGGTTCCACCTTAATTGCCTTTGTTCGCCAAAGACCGCTTTTTAAGACTGAATTTCATAAAGTGGTTTCCCGCTATCCCCGAAATTACGCGGCTCACAGCGAACGCCGCGCTCTCTGAAAATTCCTCGGACGGTACTTGTCTTTTTCAGTCGAATTAATCATAGTACAAGTTTTTGATTTTGTCAACAAGATTAAAAGTATTTTGCTTAAAAAATATTTGCCATTTTCTTCGGCTGATTGTATAATTTAGAAAAGAATTTTATTTTAGGTAAAATATTATGTCTTATACTAATTTTAGCGAAGTAGAAAAAAAATGGATTGAATATTGGGATAAAAATAAAACCTTCCATACCGATCTTTATGATTTTTCAAAACCGAAATATTATGTTTTGGATATGTTCCCCTATCCTTCCGGCGCAGGGCTGCACGTAGGCCACCCCGAAGGCTATACCGCAACGGATATTCTTTCCCGCATGAAACGCATGCAGGGGTTTAACGTGTTGCATCCTATCGGTTTCGATTCTTTCGGACTTCCCGCAGAACAGTATGCGATAAAGACGGGCAACAACCCCGATGGGTTTACCCAGAAAAATATCGCAACTTTTACGTCGCAGTTAAAAATGCTCGGCCTTTCCTATGACTGGGATCAAACAATTTCTACCTGCGATCCCTCTTATTATAAATGGACGCAGTGGATATTTAAGCAGCTTTACAAAGAAGGACTTGCCCGCTATGTGGAAATGCCTGTGAATTGGTGTGAAGAACTTGGCACCGTGCTTGCCAACGATGAAATAATCGACGGAAAAAGCGAGCGCGGAGGCTATCCCGTTGTCCGCAAAAATATGAGGCAATGGGTCATAGACATCAATAAATATGCGGAAAGACTTCTGGAAGGTCTTGATGAGATTGATTGGCCCGAATCGTCAAAGACGGCCCAACGCAATTGGATAGGCAAATCCGTCGGCGCAAACGTGGATTTTAAGGTTGAGGGCACGGATAAATCATTCACCGTTTTTACCACGCGTTGCGATACCCTCTTCGGGGCTACCTATTGCGTTCTCGCACCCGAACATAAACTTGTCGACGAAATAACTACCAACTCTCAACGCGCCGAAGTCGAGGCATATAAAAATGTCTGCGCAAGCAAATCGGAGTTGGAAAGAACCGAACTTAATAAGGATAAAACGGGCGTATTCACGGGCGCATACGCCGTAAACCCCGTAAACGGCGAAAAAATTCCCGTTTGGATTTCCGATTATGTCCTCACCTCTTACGGCACGGGCGCAATTATGGCCGTTCCCGCCCATGATACGCGGGACTATGATTTCGCCAAAAAATTCGGTCTTCCCATTATTCAGGTTCTCGAAGGCGGCGACGTTTCCAAGGAGGCTTGGACTCAGGACGGAAAGCATATAAACTCGGACTTTCTTAACGGACTTAATAAACAGGAAGCTATCGACAAAATGGCCGCATGGCTGGAAGAAAAAGGGGTCGGGAAAAAGACCGTGACGTATAAATTGCGCGAATGGATTTTTGCGCGCCAAAGGTATTGGGGCGAACCTCTCCCCGTCGTACATCTTAACGACGGCGAGGTTGTTTTACTTGACGATAGCGATTTACCGCTTATTCTGCCTGAAATGGAAGATTATAAGGCGCACGGGGGGAATGCGCCCCTCGAAAACGCCGCCGATTGGGTTAACGTTGAAATCGGCGGCAAAGCCGGCAAGCGTGAAACCACGACAATGCCGGGTTCTGCGGGATCAAGTTGGTACTTTTTGCGTTACTGCGACCCGCACAACGATAAAGAGTTTGCAAATTATGAACTCTTAAAACATTGGATGCCCGTCGACTTTTACCTCGGCGGCAAGGAACATCTTGTCGGGCATCTTCTCTATTCCAGATTTTGGAATAACTTCCTCTTCGATAAGGGGCTTGTTCCCTGCAAAGAACCTTTCAAAAAGCTGTTCCATCAGGGCATGATTTTGGGCGAAGACGGAAACAAAATGTCAAAGAGCCTTGGCAACGTCATAAATCCTAACGACATTGTTGACAATTACGGCGCGGACGTCCTTAGAATGTATGAAATGTTCATGGGGCCTGTTTCTGACACGAAACCTTGGAACACCTCCAATATCGAGGGTGTTAAAAAGTTCATCGACAGAATTTACAGAATTTATTGTGAAATGGACGTCATATCCCCCGCTCCCAATCCTAACCTTGAAAAAATCTATAATCAGACGGTTAAAAAGGTTGGCGAAGATTACGAGACTATGAAGATAAATACTGCTATTTCCCAGCTTATGATATTCTTCAACGCCGTCTATAAGGAAGTTGGCGAAGGCCGCACCTATCCTCTTGAATATGCGGAGGGCGTAATTAAACTTTTAAATCCCGTTATACCTTTTGTCACCGAAGAGATTTGGAACACGGTTTTGGGGCACAGCGGAACGATTGCATATGAAAAATGGCCGACATACGACGAAAGCAAATGCGGCGAAGACGTTATCGAATATGCGGTACAGGTAAACAGCAAAATCAAGACTAAAATAACCGTTCCCGCTGATATGGCTTCTGCTGACATTGAAGAACTTGTTAAAAACAATTCGGATATCGCCACGCTTTTAGAAGGCAAACAAATAAAGAAATTTATTCTTGTGCCTAAGCGCCTGATCAATATTATTGTTTAGAAATTATAACTACGCGAAAAACTTCTTCTATGGCATGATGTATGTAGTTCATATTTTTCCTCAGTTTAGAATTTTCTTTTGCAAATTTATTCTAACACTGTTGACTAATATGAACTACTTTTTTTGCCTTCAAGTGTTGCGCTTGATATGATAATTCACCGGCTTTAAAGCTAACCTTCATCATTCTGCCGATTGCGGATAATGACTTTCATTTGTCCAAATAACGTTATTTTCGTATCTTTTCCAATATTTTTAACAGCGCATATTTCCCGTGTTCATATGTAAGCCCTCCCTGAAAGTACGCTATGTAAGGAGGTTTGACGGGACCGTCGGCGGAAAGTTCGATAGAAGCGCCCGAAACAAAGGTTCCCGCCGCCATAATTATCTTATCGTCATATCCGGGCATATCCCACGGCTCACAACAAGCGTTTCCGTCCACGGGGGAAGCATGCTGTACCTCGCGGATAAAACTAAGCATTTTTTCTTCATCATCGAATTCAATGGCGCGAGTTATATCGTAAGGAGTTTTATCGAGAGAGGGATAATTTTTAAAACCGAGCTCCTCCATTGCTTGCCCAATCAGAAGACTGCATTTTACAGCTTGCGCCACCGTGTGAGGCGCAAGAAACAATCCCTGATAAAAATTCCTGTAACCCGCTTCAAAAGAACCGACTTCAAGACCTATAGAAGGCGCCGTCAAGCGCTTACCTATCAAATCTATATACTTATCTTTGCCGCAAATATAACCGCCGGTGGGCGCAAGCCCGCCGCCCGCGTTCTTAATGAGTGAGCCTACAATTACGTCTGCACCCACTTCCGTAGGCTCTATTTTTTCAACGAACTCCCCATAACAATTATCTACGAAAATACACCCTTTGAAACCCGCAGAGCGCAAAAACGTACATGCCTCCTCTATCTCTTTGCAAGAAAAGGCGTCACGGAGTTCATACCCACGCGAGCGCTGAATATAAATCATTGTCACGCTGCTATCGAGAAGACGTTTTATGCTTTCAAAATCAAATTTATCTTCAATCAAATCGCAACAAGAAAATTTAATTCCGTAATCATACAAAGAACCGTTGCCGTTACCGTATATAACTCCGCGGAGAGTATCGTAAGGCATGCCGCTTATGCAAAGAACTTTATCACCCGTACGCAACAAACCGAACAGTGCAACCGTAAGCGCGTGAGTGCCGGAAAGAAGATGGGGCGAAACTATTCCGCTCTCCGTGCCGAAAACATCAGCATACAATTTACCGAGAGTATCACGCCCTTCATCTCCGTATCCATAGCCCGTACTGCCGTTAAAATGCCTTACTGCAATATTATTGCTCCCGAAAGCGTCAAGAACTTTAGATTGATTATAAAATGCAATTTCATCAACAGATTCAAATTTATTTTTAAGCTTGTCCTCGCAAGCCTTTACAAAATCAATATTATTCATTATTAATCAACTCCAAAACATGTTCTGCAGTCGCTTCTTCAGGTTTAAGCCATATTAAATCAGGCATTTTCTTAAAAAATGTAATCTGCCTTTTTGCGTAACGGCGCGTATTTTGCTTAATTATGTTACGCATAGTACTTCGTAAATCATTATTTTTAAGGCAAAAAACGACTTCTTTATAGCCGATTGCCTGCATACACTGGTAATTTTCATCTATTCCACGTTCAAGCAATCCCTCTACCTCTTCAACGAGCCCGGATTCAAACATTATGTCAACGCGCGCGTTTATTCTTTCATATAACTCGTCGCGGGGATAATCTATTGCTACCGCTAAGTATTCGCGTTTTATTTTTAACCCGTCGTTTATTTCTGATTTTTTCTTCCCGCCCGCTTCAAAAATTTCCAAAGCGCGAACCACGCGCTTGACATCGTTGGGATGCAGCTTAGCCGCCGTTTCGGGATCGACTTCTTTTAATATGGAATATACAAATCCTTTTCCCTTATCCCTCAGCAGCTCATCATATTTTTTTCTTATGTCCGCATTAGCGGCAACATTGCCGTAACTAAAATCAAACAGTAATGAACAGATATAAAACCCCGTTCCGCCGCAAATTATCGGAACTTTTCCTTCCGATATAAGATTATTGACTATAGGAGAGGCAGCCGCCTCAAAATCAGAAACGGAAAAACTTTGCGTCGGTTCTATTATATCAATCATATGATGTTTTACGCCGCTCTTCTCCTCTTCAGTCGGTTTTGCAGTGCCTATATCCAACCCCTTATAAATGAGTTGCGAATCGGCGGAAATAACTTCAGATTTAAGTTTTTTTGCACATTCAACCGCAAGAGAAGTCTTACCCGTTGCGGTTGCTCCACAGATAACGAGAGATTTCACCTTATACAATCCTTTTAAACATCTTCTCGATATCGCTCTTTTTAAGGTTTACGCATACAGGTCTGCCGTGGGGGCACTTTAAGCCCCAATTGCCTTCCAACATTCTGAAAAGGGTATCTATTTCCTGATCGGTAAGCCGCATACCGCCCTTTACGGCATGTTTGCACGCAGTTGTTGCAAGTTTTTCCTTTAAAATATCTTCAAGCTTGATATTTTTAAGTTCGTCAAGGTTTGCAAGAATTTCGTCGATAAAATCTTTTATATTTATCTCTTGCAAATCGACAGGTATTGAATCAACTTTGAACGAATTCAACCCGAAAGGATTGACCTCAAATCCGATTTCACGCAAAATCGGAATATTTTGTTCTATGAAACTTGTTTCACCCGCGTTCGTATCAAATACATATGAACACAGCAAAGGTTGGGTAATAACTTTTCTGGTTTTAAGTTTCCCCATCAATCCGTCGTAAATCAACCTCTCATGTGCGGCATGCTGGTCTATAATATAAACGTTATCGCGATGTTCATAAATCAAATATGTATTGAAAAGATTGCCTTTATATTTAAATTCATCATATTCAATACGTTGCTGCATTTCCTTTTCATAATTATTTAGAATTTCATATGCGGCAGTTTTGGATAAATCGGGCGGCATTTTATCATCGGTAACGCTCAAAACAAAATTTTCCTGCTTGGGATAAAATGTTTGTAAAGGCAATTCATCGGCGCGCTTTTCTCTATGGATTTCTTTTTCGGAATTTGAAGAACAGCTTTCCGGCTTTACATACGCACGTTCGGGTTTATATTTTTCAATGAGAGCGTCAAAATCGGGCTTTTGTTGTTCCTGATTTTTCGGTTCACTTTCAATTTTTTTCTTGGAAACGGTAGAATAAATGCTGTTTTCACCGCTTTTTTCTGCGGCAGTAGATGAAGATTCGGACATTGTAGACTTAATTTCGGGAATACGGGCGGCATCCACAACAAAATCAGCAGCTTTCGCCGTACCGTCAAGCACAGCGGAAATGACCGAATAAACTATCCCGAAAATCATTCTGTTGTCTATAAATCTTACGTCGGCTTTATTGGGATGCACATTCACGTCAACTATATCGGACGGAACGTCAACATTGAGAACATAAAAAGGGAACTGCCTTTTCATAACATAACTTGCATAAGCATTGGAGACTGCAGTGGCGATTGTATTATTGACAATGTATCTTCCGTTTAAAAATACGCTTTGGTAAGATTTGTTAGACTTGAAAAAATTCTGATTGCCGATAAAACCATATATGTGCACACCTTCCTTTTCCGCATCAATGGCAAAGCATTGGGGTAGCGCCTTAGCGCCATATACCTGCGCCATAGCCTCTTCCAATCCACCGCCGAATGACTGCATAACGGCGACTCCGTCAATATAATATTTAAACGCCACATCGGGATTTCCGAGAATAAAACGAGTGACAAAAGCGGTGATATCCGTTTCTTCCTTTTTATCCGCTTTCATAAATTTAGCGCGCACAGGCGTATTGAAAAACAAATCGCGTACGATTATATCCGTACCTTTGACAAGCGCGGCGGGCTTAATTTCACCGATTTCACCCCCATTGCAAGTTATTTTATTTGCAGAAGCGCCGTCAACGACCGAAGTTAACTCCACACGGGAAATTGCCGCTATACTTGCAAGCGCTTCACCGCGAAAACCGAGAGTTGCAATTACGTCCAAATCTTCGGCGCACGATATCTTGCTTGTGGCATGAGGCAAAAACGCGGCTTTTAGGTCGTCATATCCAATGCCCGAACCGTTGTCGGTAACTCTTATTAATTGCTTACCTCCACGCTCGATATAAATCTCTATTTCGGTTGCCCCCGCATCAAGACAGTTTTCAACCAACTCTTTTACAACAGAATAAGGTCTGTCAACCACTTCACCCGCAGCGATACGGTTATAAACGCTCTGCGGCAATATATTTATATGACTCATTTTCTTACCTTTTCCACAAGATCGCCGACGAGCATAAACGCCTGCATCGGTGAGAGGTTGTTCATATCTACATCTCTCAGAATTTTTTCAACTTCAGACTGTTCCGCCACGGCGCTCGGCTCTTCCGTATAAGATTTATCCATTTCACCGTTTTCAATTGATTTCAGAATATGCTTCGCCCTGTCGGTAACGCATTCCGGCACACCGGCAAGCGCGGCAACCTCTATACCGAAACTGCGGTTAGCGCTTCCACGCATAATTTTCCGAAGGAAAACTATACCGCCGTTGATCTCTTTAACAGCTATTTTATAGTTCTTTATGCCATCTATTCTGTTTTCAAGCTCGGTTAATTCATGATAATGTGTGGCGAACATTGTTTTTGCGCCAATGACGTTTGTGAGATATTCTATAACAGCCCAAGCAATACTTAAACCGTCATAAGTACTTGTACCCCTCCCCACCTCGTCTAAAATCAATAAACTGTTTTTGGTTGCATTTTGGATGATGCTTGCAACTTCAATCATTTCAACCATGAAGGTACTTTGGTCGGAGATAAGATTGTCACTTGCCCCTACACGAGTAAAAACTCTGTCAATAAGCGGTATGTTTGCCGATTTTGCAGGGACAAAAGAACCCAAATGTGCCATTATGCAGATAAGAGCCGTCTGTCGCATATAAGTGCTTTTGCCCGCCATGTTCGGCCCCGTAATTATCATGGTTCGGTTAGCATCTTCATCTAAAAGAACGTCGTTCGGGATAAATTTATCCTTTGAAATCATTTCCACAACGGGATGACGGCCTTCTTTTATTTCAAGAGGTTTTCCGCTTTCAACCATAACGGGGCGTACAAATTTTTGTTCCTTCGCCACGTCCGCAAAAGAAACTATTACGTCAAGCATAGCAATCGCCGCAGATATGTCCTTCAATTTATCGATATTATCCAAAAGCACTGCTTTTATCTCTTCGTAAAGACGCTCCTCAAGGGCCAGCGCCTGACTTTCACCGGTCAGAATCTGTTCTTCAAGCTGCTTCAATTCTTCAGTTGTGTACCTTTCCGAATTTGCAAGCGTCTGCCTGCGCTGATAATTCAAAGGCACCTTATCTTTAAACGACTTGGAAACTTCTATGTAATATCCGAAAACCCGATTATAATTTATTCTGAGCGTTCTTATTCCCGTAGCATCACGCTCGCGAGATTCCATATCCAGAATAATTTTAGAACCGTTAGTTTTTATGTTTCTCAGTTCGTCAAGTTTTTCGTTATATCCCGTCTTAATATATCCGCCGTCTTTCATATTTGCGGGAGTTTTCTCGCAAATAGCTTTATCAAGCATGTCAACGATTTCAGACATATCATATAAATTATCGCTTAAATCGCATAAAATTTCAGACTTAAAGCCCGACAGACGGAATTTCAGATTGGGCAACACCGCAAGCGAATCGGACAACAATTTGCAATCTTTAGGCATTATGTTCCCGTTGCTCACCTTGCCAGCTATACGCTCTATGTCCCTAATTTCACCGAGAAATTCTTTTATTCCGACCCTTACCACTGTGGAATCATATAATTCCTGAACGCCGTCAAGCCTGTAATTGATTTCCGAAATATCATAAAGCGGATTTATTAAAAGATTATTTAAAAGTCTTGCCCCCATCGCGGTTTCGGTTTTATCAAGAACCCACAGCAGAGAACCGCGCTTATCGCCGCCCGACATCGTTTTTACAATTTCAAGATTTCTTATAGCGGTATTATCAAGCTGCATATAATGCTCATTGACAATATATTTAACGCTGTCAATATTCTTTAAAGCGTGCATTTGCGTATCTTTAAGATATTCCAACAGCGCGCCCGTTGCGCAGATAGCCCCTCTTTTGTTATATATCGAAAAGGCCGACAAGGTGCTTGTATTAAACTGATCCAAAAGTCGCCTCTCCGCCGCGGCATAACCGAAAGCATATTCGGGATAGCCGGAAAATTTAGGAAGAGAACGCAAAATTTCCGAAAGATTTCTGCTATCTAAAAGCATTTCATCGTTGACGATTATTTCTTTTACTTCCAACTTAACCATATATGCAACGCACTTTTTAACGCAGTCCGCACCGTCAAATTGAGTAGCCGTCAATTCGCCCGTAGTAATGTCCGCCCAGGCAAGCGCAACGCAATTTTCATTTTTATATGCACAGCATATAAAATTATTCGCTTTTTCGTCAAGCCCCGAATCTGAAGTTATCGTTCCGGAAGTAACCACGCGAACCACGCCGCGCTCAACCATATCCTTGGTTGTCGAAGGATCTTCTAACTGTTCGCAAATTGCCACTTTTTCACCGAGAGCGACCAACTTGGAGATGTAGCCGTCTACGGCATGGTACGGAACCCCGCACATGGGCGCACGCTCGTCAAGACCGCAATTTCGGCCCGTAAGAGTAAGATCGAGAAGTTTTGAAGCCTTTACCGCGTCATCAAAAAACATCTCATAAAAATCTCCGAGCCTGTAAAAAATTATACAGTCTTTATATTTTTCCTTTACGGAAAAATAATGTTGCATCATTTGTGATAGTGCCATAATTTCACCCGATTATTTTGCCCGATAAAGATATACCGTTTGCCTCTTCAATCTTTACGTTGAGAAATTCGCCTATAACGTCGGTTTCGCTCGGAAAGTATGCCATTCTGCCATATTCATCCCTGCCGAGGTATAAATTGCGCTTATTATCAAAGTCCTCGCAAAGAATTTCCACCGTTTTACCGACATATCTTTGCGACTTTTTTCTCGTCTGGGAATTGACAAGTTCGACAAGTTGCATTATGCGCTCTTTCGAAACTTCCTCGGGAATCTGATTTTCCATTCTTGCCGCAACGGTACCTTCCCGCTTTGAGTATACGAAAGTGAAAGCCGAATCGTATCCTACCTGTTTTACAAGATCCAATGTCGCTTTAAAATCTTCGTCGGTTTCCCCGGGGAAACCGACTATAAGATCGGTTGTCAATGCGCAATCGGGCACATATTTTCTCAGTACTTCGACCTTTTTTAAATAGTCTGAAACAGTATATTTTCTGTTCATCGCCTTTAAAACGGCGTCCGACCCGCTTTGAACGGGAAGATGCACACAGTTGCATATCTTATTATTGCAAGCAATCGCTTCGGCAAGTTCCCGAGAAAAATCTTTTGGATGACTGGTCATAAATCTCAGGCGGAATTTTCCGTCTATACCTGCCACAGACTTTAAAAGCCGAGGAAAGGAAATATCGTCGGTTCCGTTTGCATAAGAATTGACATTCTGCCCTAAAAGAGTAATCTCTTTATACCCCTCGCCAATCATTTTTCTTGCTTCGGCAAGAATATTTTCCGACCGTCTGCTTCTCTCCCTGCCGCGGACGTAGGGCACAATACAGTAACTGCAATAATTATTGCAACCGTATGTAATATTAATCCAGGCGTTAGGATAACTTGTCCTAAGCGGGTTATCCCCCTCACAGACAGCGCCTTCGCTGTCCTCTATCTCTATGACGGCTTTTTTCCTGCCCTGCTTACGCAAAATAAGATCCTTTAGCTTACCCAAATTATGCGTTCCGAAAATTATGTCAACATATGGAAATTTGTCGTGAAGCGTATCGGCTTTGCCTATCTGCTGGGTAAGACAGCCGCCTACCGCAATAAGCATATCCTTTTTTGCCGATTTTAGTTTTTTTAACATTCCGATATTTCCGAAAGCATGATTTTCGGCATTTTCTCTTATACAACAGGTATTAAAAACCACAATATCCGCATCTTCTACCCTTTCGCAACTTTCATACCCCATTTCAGAGAGAATTCCCGCGATTTTTTCCGATTCATGGACGTTCATCTGACATCCGTACGTTATTATGTGATAATGCTTAGCCATACTAAAAGTTATTATACAATTTTCTATGAATTTTTTCAATTGTTTTGCAACAATTATTTAATTTTATAAATACTAAAATAGATGGTTAAATTTCTTAAAATATCTGCGGTAGTTCTTGCCTCACTTGCCACCGTTGTAGCGGCTATGTATATATCTTATCTGATAATCACCCGCGATTGTCGGCTTGACAAAAACAAACTTACGGGCGTCGGACAAAAAATTATAATTTGCGACGCCGACGGTAATGAAATTATGAACACCTCTGTTTCAGGAACGCACACGGGCGTCAAGGTTTCTGAATTGGACGGGAACACAATAAACGCTTTCGTTGCTTCGGAGGACAGAACTTTCTATTCCCATAACGGATTGAATTATAAAAGAATGTTACGGGCGCTTTATATCAATGTAACGTCCGCAGCTTTTAAAGAGGGCGCATCGACGATAAGCCAGCAACTTATTAAAAATACCCACCTTTCAAGCGATAAGACCATTTCAAGAAAACTGAAAGAAATAAGGCTTACAAAAAAACTTGAAAAAACTTATTCAAAAGACAAAATAATGGAAATGTATCTGAATACTATATATTTCGGTCATAACTGCTACGGCTTACAAAGCGCGGCGCACTTCTACTTTGACAAATGCGCAGAAAATCTAAATCTTAACGAAAGCGCCGTCCTTTCAGGTTTGCTATCTTCACCAAATAATTACTCACCGTTTAAATCTCCCGAAAAATGTTTGAAACGCAGGAATATAGTGCTTAACGCCATGCTTGATTGCGGCTTTATTACGGAAAACGAATATAAGGAAACTTTAAACTTGCCGATTGAACCGAAACAAGCCGACAACACGGAAAAATATTCCGATTACGTAAACGGAGTATTCGACGAGATTGAAGAAATAGGCTTTGACGCTTACAATTTAAGCGACGAGTGCAGAATTAAAACTTTCATGGATCCGGCTTTGCAGGCTGAGATTGAAAAATTTGATTTTGAATGTGATAATTCATTGATTGTTACGACAAACGCGGGCGGCGTATCTGCGTTTAAAAGCACGATTGGCTGCGCAAAAAGACAAATCGGCTCAACGGCAAAACCAATAATGGTATACGCACCTGCAATTGAAGAGCGCCTAATTTCACCATACACCCGAATTTTGGACGAAAAAATTGATTTCAACGGCTATTCACCGGAAAATTTCGATAAAAAATACCATGGATTTGTAACCGTTGCAGACAGTTTGAAGTATAGCTACAACGTTCCCGCAGTAAAAACACTCAACGCGCTTACAATTCCTAAATGTGAAGAATATTTAAAAGCAATGGACATTTACCTTGACGGGGACGAAAAAAATCTTTCGCTTGCTCTCGGCGCAATGAAATACGGATTAAGCCTTAAAGATCTTGCAGATAAATATTCCGTCTTTCCCTCCGGCGGCACTTATACAAGCTCGCGTTTTATTGATGAAATCGTCGATAAAGAAGGGAAAACTTTATATAAGAGCGAAAGCGGGAAAACGAGGGTCTTTTCCGAAGGCACCTGTTCTCTTACAAATGCTATGCTGATGGAAACGTCAAAAAGCGGCACGGCAAAAAAATTGAAAAATTATGAATTTGACGTCGCTTCCAAAACCGGAACTTGCGGAAATTCCGACGGCAACACGGATGCATATGCGATAAGTTACACGTCTTCACATACAATTGGCGTATGGCTCGGCGATAAAGACAACAACAGACTTTCCATAACGGGAGGCGGCGATTGCTGCGAATACGTTGCCGCCATATTGGACATTTTATACGCAGATAAAACGCCCGCCGCACTTGATATAGAAAGCGGAACTACCACCGTAAATATAGATTCTGAAGAATATTACGAAAACAATAAAGTTATTCTTGCCGATAAAAATTCGCCGAAACTAAATGTTTTGACCGTACGAACTTTGAAAGGAACGGAACCTTTGACTTATTCAGACCGATTCACAAATCCTGCAATACTCACGCCCAAAATTAGCGTGAAAGACGGCACGGTCAATATTGAATTATGTCACACAAAGTACTACGCATTTTTAATTAAACGAGGCGAAAATGAAGAATTTGAAACCATATACGACGGTAAATGGCAAGAAAAAATAACGGATTCACCGAAAAACGGATGTTACACATATACCGTAACGCCCTACTTTGATAACAACGGAAAGCGATTTATCGGAAAGACGATAACTCTTCCTTCGGTAAATTTAAACTCTGAAAGTACGCCGCCGCAGATAAAAATTCCAAGTATAGTAGATAAAGATTGGTACAATATGTAAAAAACGGCCGATTAAAATCGGTCGTTTTTTATTGGTTCTAAAATAAATGTTAAAGCGTTATAATAATTCTACCGCAAAATATCAAACGAAAAGGACTTATCTCTTGTATAAATAATAACACAAATTCCCTCGGTTTGCAAGACATTGATTAGATACCTTTATCGCGGTAATTTATTTATTTTTTTTAGCGTCTTCGAGGATATCTGCAAGAGATGTGCCGACGACGCTGCCTTCACTCCAAGTTGAAAGTTCGTCATCGTTCTCATGTTTGGGAGCACGTGACCTTCTGGGAGCTTCTTCTTCACTCTCCTCATGGCGGACGCGCTTTCTTTCGGGCGGAGGAAGAAGAGCTTTTATGGAAAGATTCATCTTCCTTGCCTTTGCGTCTATGGCGATAATCTTAGCGTCCACTTCGTCGCCAACGTTGAGTACCGCCGCAGGAGTTTCGATTCTTTCATTGGAAATCTGGGAAACATGCACAAGACCGTCAATGCCTTTTTCAACTTCGACAAAAGCGCCGAAAGGAACGATTCTTACAACTTTTCCGTGTACGGTCTCACCTACAACATACTTCTCTTCTACAAGATCCCAAGGCTGAGGCTGTAACTGTTTGTAACCTATGGATACTTTTTTATTTTCCCTGTCAAGCTTCAGTACTTTGAAGTTGTAAGTCTTTCCGATTTCGAGTACATCGGTAACGGCTTCAGCGCCCGTCCAAGACAAATCGGAAATATGTGCAAGGCAATCGAATCCGTTTACAGAAACAAACGCGCCGAAGCCCGTAACGCGCTCAACTTTGCCTTCAACAACGTCGCCGACCGCTATTTCATTAAAGAACTTCTCTTCTTTTTCAAGTTTTGCAGCTTCCCTTGCATCGCGCTCTTCCTGTAAAATCACGCGCTGGGAGGCAATTATTTCTTTCCTGCCCGTCTTTTTGATTTCAAGAGCGCGCAACCTCAACGTTTTGCCTTCATATTTTGTCAAATCTTTTACAAAACCGGGACGTATTTCTTTTGCGGGTACGAATACTTGATAAGTACCCAATTGAGCCACCAAGCCGCCCTTGTTAGAGCCCGTGCAGACAACTGTGAATTCTTTGCCGCCCTCGATTTCGGCGCTCAAAGCCTCTTCCTGCTGCAACACCTTAATCATTTTCTGAGAAAGTTTAAGGCTGGGTTTAAGCTCAACGACCAACAAATCGATTGTTTCGCCTATTTTGTCAACGTAGTTTGCCGCGTCGTATTCTTCGCAGTCAAGCTCGTCTTTACTTAAAGCGATTTCCTTTTTCGAGAAAGGAAGAAGAATCTGAAGACCTTCATCCGTAGCTTTCGAAATCGTAGCTTGTACGGTCTGACCTTTCTTGAACTTCGATTCGCTGTCGATTTTAGCAACTACATCGTCCATAGGATTAGTTGCCTTTACTTCTGTGTTTTCTGCCATCTTTAAGAGAACCTCCCGGGTTTGCTCGCTCGGGGTTGATGCCCCCGAAACAATACCTACACTTTTAAAATTTTTTAATTTAGTATAATCTAAATCATCGGCACATGAAAGTCTGAACACATTGCCGTTATGTTTTGCGGCAAGCTCATACAGCTTATTCGTATTACTGCTGTTGAGCCCTCCTATAACGAGAACCGCTTCACAATCACAGGCAATCTCTTCCACTTCTTTTTGCCGTTCGATAGTAGTATAACAAATCGTGCTGAAAACATCAACTGTTTTTTCACAAACTTTTTGAATATTTTTTATAATTTTTTCAAATTTTTCAACCGAAAAGGTTGTTTGGCTCACAACGCAGAGCGCCTTATTTGATAAATCGGTCGGAATATTATCCGGTTCGCTGATAACTGTGGAATTTCGGGCACACCAACTGACAAGCCCGATGACTTCAGGATGATCGGGCTCCCCCACGATTACAATGTGTTTACCTGCGGCAACCTGTTCATCAACAATCTTTTGCGTACGCTTTACGAACGCACATGTGCAATCTATAATCTTTATATTTCGCTTTGCGCAAATACCGTAAAAATCACGGGGAACGCCGTGTGAACGAAAAATAACGTTGCATCCGTCGGGAAGTTCGTCAAGTCCTTCAACAACCTTTATGCCCTTATCGCTTAAAGATTTTACGACTTGCTGATTATGAATAATTTCACCGAGGACGTAAGTATTTTCCGTATTCAAACTTAAAGCGGTATCAACCGCATGTTTGACCCCCGCACAAAATCCGCCGTGCTTTGCCAATCTTACGCGCATTTTTTACCTTTATTTTCAGTAATATTTTTCACTTCTTCATATAATTCAAGCATTTTATCGCGCAAAATTCCGTCGCAGGTTGCAATGTCTGCCGCAGTAAGCTTTTTGTCGTAATAATCGCTGAATTCAAAAGGTTCGCTGTATAAAACATAAGATTTTCTGAATGCTTTGATTTTTTTGCACTGCACTACAAAAATTATAGGAGTTTTTGTTTTAACGGAAAGAGCCGCCGCGCCGCTTTTAAACGGCAGAAAAACCTCGTCGGTTTTATTTCTTGTGCCCTCGGGGAAAATGCTTACGTTTTCGCCGTTTTTAAGATACTTCATCGCCTGCATCATAGCGCGCACGTCGGCGCCTTCGCGGGCAACGGAAATACATTCGCATTTTTCCGCAAACCATCTGCCAAGTTTATTATTCCATATCTCTTTTTTCGCAATAAAATGTACGGGGCGGTCGGTGGTGACTGCCGCAGGAATTACGTCAAGAACGCTTTTATGGTTTCCGACAATAAGATAGGCCCTATCGTTATACGGCTCAGTATGCCCGCGTTTTTTATATCTGAAAATATGTTTTATAAGTAAATCGTTCAGTCTGTGCATAAATCTGAACCATTTTTCAAGCTTTGTAAGCTTCTTTTTACCCTGTTTTTGTTTTTCCGCCAAACTGCCGTTTTGATCTGCATTCGGCTGCTTATTTTCCGTTTCAGACATCATATTCCTTCCTGAATTTTTCTTTCAATAAATGCGACCACTTCATCAATGGTCATATCCGAAGAATCAACTAAAACAGCATCCTTTGCCAAACATAAAGGAGCAATTTCACGATTTGCATCCTGCTCGTCCCTCTGTTTTATTTCTTTTAAAAGTTCTTCGAAAGATTGATTAAATCCCTTTTGCTTATTCTCTTCAAACCTGCGTTTTGCCCGAACTTCAGGCGAAGCCGTAAGAAAAAACTTAAATTGTGAATTCGGCAAAACCGTGCTTCCTATATCTCTTCCATCCATTATGCAAGAAGTTTGCTCTGCTATCTTTTTTTGTTCGCTTACCATTCTTTCGCGCACACACTTAAGCGTTGCAACCGTCGACGCAGGCATAGATATCTGGGGCTTACGTATAGCTTCGGAAACGTCTTCACCGTCCAGATAAGTTTTTTGGACGCCATCGTATTTCACCGAAATTTCCGTATTTTCCAAAAGATTTGCAACTTCATTCTCGTCTTTATAATCTATTTCAGCGCGCAGACATTTCAATGCGAAAGCCCTGTACATTGCCCCCGTATCAAGACATAATATATTCAGCTTTTTTGCGATAATACGGGAAACGGTACTTTTTCCGCTACCCGCAGGGCCGTCCAAAGCAATATTAATTTTTTTGGATATATCCTTCCTCAAGGAAGCTGCACCGTTTAGATAAACATGTACAGGCGTTTTATCGCTCTCCGTCAAAAGCATTACTCTGATACAAAGCGGCAACGAACCGCTTATATCGGGTTCGGCAGATGAAAACAGAGCGCTGTTATAGAAACCTGCCTCCCTTGCCGCCTTTGCGGGATAATAGGATTTTATATCGCTTGTATTTGAAAACATTATACAAATAATATCTTCGGGAACAAGGCTATTTTTTTCTTTTATCTGTAAAAGAAGTTCCTTTACGTTTTGTCTGATATCTTCCGCACAATCTTTTTCAACCGTTGTTGCGCCTCTAATTGCCTTCATATTAATCTCCAAATCATCAATTATACGCCTGCGCCGCAGAATTGCCTGCGGCAAATCCCGTGGAAAAAGCTATTTGCAGATTATATCCGCCCGTGAACGCATCCACATCCAGAACCTCGCCGCAGAAATACAATCCCTTTCTTTTCTTACTTTCCATAGTTTTCGGGTCGATTTCTTTTATATCTACGCCGCCGGAAGTAATTATTGCTTCTTCAAAACCGCGCAAATTCTCTAAAAGCATATCAAATTTTTTAACGTTTGTCAATAATGTATTACGTTCGGTTTTAGAAATAGAGTAGACCTTTTTACTTTCGGGAATATTACATCTTTTCAAAACGACGGGAATCATTGCGGCAGGCAATAAAAGTTTAAGACAATTTGCGATATCCCTATTTTTATTTTCATCGAAGTCGCGTATTATTCTTTCTTCAAGCTTTTCCAGCGAAAGCGCAGGTTTTAAATCCAACGACAACGTTACCTTATTAAAGTCAAGTCTGTTTACAATGCTCGAAGCAGATAAAACAATCGGGCCGGAAATACCAAAGTGCGTAAACAGCATTTCACCGAAAAAGGATCTCAAAATTTTTCCTTCATAGCCGACCGTAAGTCTGACGTTTTTTAATGAAAGCCCCTGTAATAGCTTACAAAAATCACCCTTAATTTCAAGCCCGCAAAGGCCTTGTTTGGGTGTTACGATATTATGCCCTACCGACTTTGCAAAATTATATCCGTCGCCCGTAGAACCTGTTAATGGATAACTCAACCCGCCCGTGCAAACTATAACTTTATCAAATTCATAGCGGTTAATATTAGTTATTATGTCAAACATATTACTATGCAAATCGGATATTTTAAGCACGTTTTCATTCAATTTGATTAGAACATCAACAGATTTGCAATAATTTTCAAGACATTTAGTAACGTCGCTCGCCTTATCGGAAACGGGGAACACGCGTGCGCCCCGTTCAATCTTTAATTTTAGTCCGCCGTCTTCGAAAAAACGTATGGTATCATCGGGCGTAAAACGATAAATCGCACCCGACATAAATTTTGCATTATTGACAATATTAGCAAGAAATTCCTCAGGTTCACAGACGTGCGTTAAATTGCACCTCCCCTTACCCGTTATATAAATCTTTTTACCTAATTTTTCATTCTTTTCAAATAAGGTAACGTTTGCACCGTTATTTGCCGCGGCATAAGCCGCCATAAGTCCGGCAGCTCCGCCGCCTATAACCGCTATTTTCATAAAAAATCCAACTCGATAAAACGGCGCGAACTTTTCTTGTTCACGCCGCTTTATAATTTATACAGGGTAAACCTTATCCGGATTTGCAGCCATATCAACGTCAACACCCGTATCCTGAGCTTTTCTCCATTTGAAGAAATTTGTTGAAACTTCGGGGAACAGAGCATAAGACAGTACATCCTCTTCCTGCTTATAGAATCCGTCTTTTTTAACCTTCTCTGTAAGCGTCTGCATCTCGCTTTCAAGAAGATCTGCGGGACGGCAAGTTATAACTTCTTCCCCGTTCTTCGTGCACATTTTTACGACTTCGGGGTTCTTTTCCCCGGTTACTGCGCCGTATTTTCCGAGAATCAAATCCTTAAACTGTGCGGTAATTGTTTTATATCTTCCCAAAAGCACGTTCCAGACAGCCTGCGTTCCGACTATCTGGCTTGAAGGGGTTACAAGCGGAGGATAACCGCAATCCGCCCTAACCTTGGGAACTTCGGCAAGACACTCTGAAAGTTTATCCTCCTGTCCCGCCTGTTTAAGCTGGTTGATAAGGTTTGAAAGCATACCGCCCGGAACCTGATAAAGAAGAGTGTTAATATCAACGCGTCTTACTTTGGGATTGAGGAAGCCGTCTTTTTCAAGACGCGCCGCAACCTTATTGAAATGGGTAACCGCAGGAAGCAATTTTTCAATCTCAATGCCCGTATCATACTGTGTTCCCTTCAATGTAGCGATAAGCGGCTCCGTCGCGGGGTTGGAAGTTCCGTTTCCGAGCGGCGAAAGCGCGCAGTCAACAATATCAACTCCCGCCTGTATCGCCATCAGATAAACCATATCGCCCGTACCCGTTGTGTTGTGGGTATGCAGATGAAGCTTTGTTTCGGGACGAAGCTCGGCTTTGAGCTCTTTAACAAGTTCATAAGCTGTGAAAGGCAATAAAAGGTTCGCCATATCCTTTATACAGATATTGTCGGCGCCCATGTCCTCAAGCTGTTTTGCATACTTTACAAAATATTCGGTAGTATGAACGGGACTTGTAGTGTAAGAAATTGCACATTCGCAAACGCATTTGCCGCCCGCACCGTATTTTTTAGTTGCCTTGACAGCCGTTTCCAAGTTTCTCGGATCGTTTAATGCATCGAAAATTCTGATAACGCCAACGCCGTTTTCAATGGATTTTTCAACAAATTTTTCAACAACGTCGTCCGCATAATGCCTGTAACCTAAAAGGTTCTGTCCGCGAAGAAGCATTTGAATAGGCGTCTTTTTTAAATATTTTTTAAGGTTTCTGAGCCTATCCCAAGGATCCTCGTTGAGAAATCTGAGACAGGTATCGAACGTTGCTCCGCCCCAAGCTTCAAGCGAATAGTAACCTACGTCGTCCAAAAGCGCGAGCATGGGTTCCATCTCTTCAAACTTCATACGGGTAGCCGCATGGGACTGATGAGCGTCACGAAGAATCGTATCTGTAATCATTACTTTTTTATTCATAACTAAATCTCCAAATCAAACAGTTAAACAATTATCCGAAGAACGCAAGCAAAACGCCTGCCGCTATTGCCGAACCTATGACGCCCGCAACGTTGGGTCCCATTGCGTGCATAAGTAAATGGTTCTGAGGGTCATATTCCCTTCCCACATCCTCGGAAATTCTTGCAGCCATTGGCACAGCGGATACTCCCGCCGAACCTATCAAAGGATTTATCTGCCCCTTTGTGACCTTGCACATAATCTTTGCAACAAGCAAACCGCCTATGGTTCCGATTATGAAAGCAAACAGACCCAACGCTATGATTGCCAACGTTTCGGGACTGAGGAACACGGCACCCTTCGCCTTGCAACCGACAGAAATTCCAAGGAAAATTGTTATCGTATTCATAAGACCGTTCTGCGCCTGAGAAGAAAGTCTGTCTACTACGCCCGACTCCTTCATAAGATTGCCGAGCATTAACATGCCCAAAAGCGCGATAGAATCGGGAAGAATTATTCCGACGACAAGAGTTACGACAATGGGGAATAGAATTTTTTCTATCTTGCTCACCTGACGGAGAGGCTTCATTCTGATCTTCCTCTCTTTTTCAGTCGTCAGCAACCTCATTAAAGGCTTTTGAATTATCGGTATTAAAGCCATATAAGAGTACGCGGCTATCGCTATTGCCGATATAAGGTCGGGCGCAAGTTTTGACGTTACCATTATAGCCGTGGGACCGTCCGCGCCGCCGATTATCGCAATTGCCGCAGCCGAAGCCGCAGAAAAACCAATGAGCGAAGCAAGTATAAATGCAACGAATATGCCGAGTTGCGCACCCGCGCCGATAAGCATACTTTTTGGATTGGCTATTAAAGGACCGAAGTCGGTCATTGCGCCTATTCCGAGGAATATCAGCGGAGGATAAATCACTTTATCAACTCC
>CAZQNK010000001.1:49151-85813 GCA_964594955.1 uncultured Clostridia bacterium
TCATTGCGCCTATTCCGAGGAATATCAGCGGAGGATAAATCACTTTATCAACTCCGAAATAGAGATACCACAAAAGTCCCCTGTTTTCAACGTCTTCATATAGCGTGGAAGTAACCGCACCTGTTTCATCGGTAGGATAAGTTCCCCAAAGCACCTCTTCCGCGCCGGGGATATTTATTAAAAACATTCCGAACGCTATCGGCAACAAGAGCATAGGTTCAAATTTTTTGACAATGGCGAGATACATCAGCACGAAAGAAATCAGCAACATTACATAATTTTGCCAATCACCTTGCATAAACCCCATCGAGTTGAATAGGTTGCCGAAAATTTCGCCAAAGTCTACCGCAAGTAAACTTAGCATCACGCCCTCCGTCAGCTTATAACAGCAAGAACCGCATTAGTTTCCACGTTGGCGCCCTTGGCAACGCTGAGCGTAACTTTCCCGTCGCAGGGAGCAGTTATTTCATTATCCATTTTCATTGCTTCAAGAACGATAATGGGTTGATCCTTTTTAACGGAAGCGCCGTCAGATACAAGCAAATTTTTAATAAGTCCGGGGAAAGGCGAAAGAACCTTCTGTCCGCCTGCGGGAACGGCTTTGGGCGCCGACTTTGCGGGAGCGGAAGCCGCAACGGGCGCAGGCGACGCTTTTACTTCGCTAACGCTTTCACCAACCTCTTCCACGCCTACCGAATAACTTTTTCCGTCTATTGTAACTATAAAATTACGCATGATTTACTCCTTAAATCCTCTTAATTCTCTTTACTTTAAATTCACATTTGGGCTGTTCTTTTGTGTAATACGCCATAAGCGCCGCCACGATTGCGGCCTTTATCTCGTCGGGAACTTCATCAGATTGTACCTCTTCGGCAACCGTAGTAATTTCCTCAGGCTTTGCCGCCTTTTTTTTCTTTCTGCCGATTTTACTTAAAAATGCAAGATTGTCTGTCTTTCTCATTAAAAGTCCAATCAGCCAGATAACGAATATAATTACTACAATTCCTACAAAGACTATACAAAATCCCATAAGCGCATATATGCACGCTTCGCCTAAACTCAGGCTGTCCTCTTGTTGTATGAGTGCAAGCAGATTATTTATCATAGCAACCTCACTTTAACAGCATCTGCAACGACGAGATGAGATATTGGCGAAGATGAGCGGGCTCTATAATGTTATCTATATACCCGTCCTTTGCCGCATTGATAGGGTCGGAATTTTCCTCGGCATACTTTTCGGCAAGTTTTGACTTATCAGCCTTTTTCTCTTCGGAAAATTCTATCTCCGCCCCTTGCACATCGTCAAACAGAGCTATTTTTGAATTTGCAAAAGCAAAGCTGTAATCATACCCCATAGATTTAGCCGCAAAAACCGTGTAGCCCAAGCCAATTGCCTTGCCGTATACAACCGAAATCTTAGCCGCGTCTATACAGTCGAGAATGGATACATACTCTCCTATTTCCTTCAAAACAAGGCTGTTATTCGTTGCAAGGTCGGCTTTAATGCCCAGCGTATTCACAAACGTTATATATGGAAGATTGTAATAGCTTGCAAATTCGGCAAAATCCTTAATTTTTCTGACGTTAGCTGCGGTAAGCTCCACGCCCTTTTCGCTGTCGAACACAATTGCCGCAACCGCAATGCCGCCTATTCTGCCCAAAACGCATTTGACTTCGGACGAATAAGAAGCTCCGACTTCAACGGCGTATTCCTTATCGAACGCACCGATTATCGCCTTGCCGTCCGCTCCTTCATTGAGCGAGGGCAAACTGTCGTTCAGCTCGTCGCAATCGATTACGGGAACGGAAAGAATTTCGTTTATTTCCGAAATTTTCGCCGCCGCCTCTTCAACGTCCTTTACGATAAACGAAGCAATGTTTGCGTTTTTAAGCGCATTTTCGCCGCCGACGTCATTTTTCGAAAGGTTTACTCCGTTCTTCGCGGAAATTACGAGAGGACTGTTTGCGGCAAGAACGCTCTTCTTTTCAATAAAGAAATTGAAATCGCAAATACCCGCAAGGACGGCTATCTGTCCGTAAACTTCGCCGTTGACTATTAAATACTGTGGGATACTGCCTTTTAACTGCGACGCCTTTAAAATAAGAGTCGCAAGCCCTTCGAGAACATTGACCCCTTCGCCTATCTGTACGCCCAAAGTCGATAACAGATAAATCACGGGCGTCTGGCTTTTTTCCGCCTGATCGAGGCACTTTTCGATTTTTTTGCAATTTGCTTTGCTTACGCCGCCCGAAAGTACGGCTGAATTTTGCGCAACCAAATAAAAAGGATAATCCTGTATTGTGGCAAAGCCCGTAACTACGCCCTCGCCCTCTGCGTTTTCACCGTAGAAGTCGTTTTTGGAAAAGCTGAAACAGGAAAATTCAACAAAACTGTCTTCGTCGACAATTTTATCGATATCCCCTCTTACAGCCTTACCCGCGTCTTTAAGCTGCTTTCTGCGCGTGTGTAATAAGTTAATTTTATCCATAAATTGCTCCTGAAAGCCAAATTTCCTACATATATCATTTTATCACAAAAATTTTATTTTGCAAATTAAATTGAAATTAACTTATCAAAATAATTTTTTGTTTCTTACAAACAAAAAAGATGACCTTTCAGTCACCTTTTAAATCGCTTCAATCTTCATGACGTCTTTTTAACTTTAATTTGCTCTTTATAAATGCGTCGATCCTGTCGGAATGCTTGTAAACAATCCGAAACGCTGCGGTTATCAGCGCCGCCAAAGCAATCCAGACGGCTATCCCCCACCAGGTATTGAAGGGAATTAGCTCAAACGAATATGCCGTGGAAAAAACCGAAATTGAACGTGTGATTAAAATCATAATTATATAAAACCCCCACGTCATTGACGAAAGTCCCGCGACAAAGCACAGGATATCGTCGGGAAACAGCGGGAGCAAAAACATTAGCGATAAAATCAGATAATCTTTGCCCTTCATTTTTTTAAGCCACTTGTCCACGCTTTCTTTCCCGACAATCCAACAGACGGCTCTGTAACCTATCCAACGCCCCACTGCAAAAGCAACTAACGAACCGAGGATTATTCCGATAAAAGCGTATAGCGCGCAATATAGCGGACCGAACATTGCCACGCCGACCGCCACGGCGACGGACCCCGGAACGGGAAGCAAAACCACCTGTAAAAAGCAAAATATGATATAAATTACAGCTGCCATACCGCCGGCGTTTTCAATAATTTCACGCAGGGCGTCAACACTGGTAATTTTACCCAAAAGCCCCGTTGCGCAAAGCGTATAAAAAACGACCGCGCATATGTCGATAAATACAAGAAAACAGACGATGAACCTATAAGCCGTCTGTTTTTTGAATACAAAACATAAAATACCGCCGATTGCAAGCGCAGAACAGACCGCCGCGGCAATACCTATTAAAAGTTTAAAATATACGTCGATAAAGTTAACGCTTTTATAGGTCAAACCATAGGCTGTAAACAAAAAGGCAATCGCGCCAAAAAGCACAACTGCCAATGCACCTATGCAACCTTTCATAATTTCTACGCGTTTCATTTCAATAATATTATATAGTTTTTATTATTTAATTATACTTACGCGTAATAGCGGGAAACAAATGATTAGTAATTTTATTGCTCAAGGGCAATATTCAAAGTTGGAATGCTACAAAACTTTAGTTGCATACATTGGCACACTCATGCTGTTTTTTAAGGCATCTTGCAACTCTTCAAGTGTGATTTCTCCATTCTCATATTGTTTTATAAGTTCATCATGATAGGAAGAATCACTGCCGCAGCCAAAGCTAAGCAGTGCAAACATACAAACAAAGATTGCACAAATTATCCTTGAAAACTTTTTCATATGTTTATTATACATTATTTGTTTGGTTTTAGCAAATATTTTTATATGTTCTCGGATTCATTTAAATTTTCTAGTCCGTTGAAGTTATACAAAGCATTACCCCCAAATACATATTCGATACTATCATAAATGCGATAGGTTGTATCATAAAGTCCATTAATTAAATAATCGTATATAAAGTCTTTTGTATTCCCGTCGCTTTTTACACTTAAATATTTATAATAAATCTTTTCTTCATCAATTCTATAAGCAAAGACATCTGTTTGACCACAAGCAAGTGTAGCATCAACTCCGCTCCCGCCCTTCCTAATTCCAACAAAATCAGCCTTTAAACTATCATCATAATCTAAAACCCCATCCGCTTTAAGTTTTGCAAGGGCTTCTTCGGCCCTATCATCGCTTGAGGTTTGCGAAAATTGTATCAACGAAGTTCCGCTAGACCTATTTGCAGGCGTTATAGTGTTGGTAAGTAATGATTTATAATCAACTTCATCAGATAGTGAATATTGGAACAACCCAAACATATCACCAAATCCGTTATTTGTATAATCTAGTAAAAGTGTTATAGTATTCTCACTAAATTCAAGAGCGATGACTTTATTAACAACGCCGCTGTTGCCAATATTCTTTTGTATATTCGTTGCAAGCGCGGTTGTGACATTGTTTACTATTGTCACTTTTTGCTCATCGGTGAGGGTGGCGGCGGTGAGACTGTCATAATCAATTTCCGGATCATCCGGCACTACCGGCGTATCTGGCTGGTCTGGTTCCACTGGAGTTACGGGAGTATCTGGTTCCACTGGCGTATCCGGCTCAACAGGTGTTACTGGCGTATCCGGCTCAATTATTGTTTGTTCTTCATCTTTGCTAGGGTCATCTTTGGTTTGGTCATCGGTGGATGGGTCTTCTATTATATTGTTTGGTGTTTCAATTTCTGAGCGAGTAAATAAATTGCAGGCGCTCGTGCCTAGCGCAACGCAAACGGAGGCAAAGATTGGCACAAAAACTTTCAAAACTTTTTTCGAGATGATAAAAACTCTATCAAGTTTAGATTTTAAAATTCCTTCTTGTTCTTTTTTCATAATATCCCTCCTTTTTAATTTCAATTTTATAATTGACTGTTGAAATTTTTTATCGCGTCGGTTGCAAGCTTATCGCAGATATTATTGTATTCGTTGTCGGCATGGCCCTTTACCCAATTGAACTTAACTTTATGTATTTGGGTAAGCGCATAAAGGCTCTGCCATAGGTCAACGTTCAAGACAGGTTTATTATTCGCCTTTTTGAAACCGCTTTTAATCCAACTGTACACCCAACCTTTGTTAAACGCGTTTACGGTATACGAAGAATCGCTGAATACTTCCACCTCGCAGGGTTCTTTCAGACAATTCAGCCCCTCGATAACGGCGGTAAGCTCCATTCGGTTGTTGGTTGTATCGGGTTCCGCACCCGATATGCGCTTTTCAACTCCGCAGTACAGGAGAACGGCTCCCCAACCGCCAACGCCCGGATTGCCCGAACACGCGCCGTCGGTATATAACGTTACTTTTTTCATTTTTTGGACAACTCTATCGAACGGTTTACGCAGGCGGTAACCGCGTCTGAAATTATTTTGCTAAAACCGCGTTCCTCAAAGACTTTAACCGCCTCTATCGTGGTTCCGCCTTTACTGCATACCTGCAAAATAAGCTCCGAAAGGGATTGCTCTTCCCTTTGAACCATTTCTGCCGCGCCGAGGACGGTCTGAACGGCAAGCACCTTTGCTTCGTCCTTGGAAAGTCCTTGCTTTACGCCTGCGTCTATAAGGGCGTCGATAAACATAAACGTATAAGCGGGGCCGCTGCCGCTGATTCCTGTAACGGCGTCCATCTTACTTTCGTCAACGCTGACCACTCTGCCAAGGCAATCAAAAATTTTGCTTATAAATTCGGTATCGTCCGTTGATTTATTGAAATCCGTCATATCAATACCTATGGCGCCGCTGCCGATCGTGCAGGGCAAATTGGGCATACAACGCGCAACTTTCACAACGCCCAAGCCGAGAGCGTTTTTTATGGTATTCTTTTTCACGCCCGCCATTATTGAAATGACTTTATCGGGGCAATAACCTTTAAGACTTTTAACAACATCTTCAAAATTTTGGGGTTTAACCGCGAACATAAGGTATTCACAGTTTTCCGCGACAAACTTATTATCCGTGGTCGTATGAACGCCGAGATAGTTAAGCTTGTCAAGATTATCTTCCGAAACGTCGCTGACGATTATTTTTTTCTCGCGTATAAAATCGGAAAGCACAACTCCCCTCAAAATTGCGGTTGCCATAAAACCGCAGCCAATTACGCCGAGTTTATATTGTTTTTTCATAATTTTACTCCAAAAACAGTTGACTAAATTTATTAGATATTATATAATTTATCTCGCTTTTATCGCTTAGGGGAGTAGCTCAACGGTAGAGTCGCGGTCTCCAAAACCGTCGGTTGCATGTTCGAATCGTGTCTCCCCTGCCAAACGCCTTGGTTTTTGCCGAGGCGTTTAATTTTTGCTCCGCTCCCTTTGCGCATTCTCACGCGCAACTTCGTTGCATGTGACGCGATTGCGCCGAGGCGAACAATCGCTATTCCGTCGCGGCTATGCCGACTTCACCTTTAAGGTTTCGGGCTTCGCGGTTCCATTCCTCAAAATCGGTATTCTTATCCAAAATCATATCGGCAAACTTCACGGCATTATCGGTTTGACCGCGGGTCTTATAATAAATCATCAGCTCGTACATATTTGAAAGATTGTTAAACGGCAATTTACCGTTTATAGGCAGAAAGCCTTCGATATTGATAATTTCTTCCTTTGTCGTATAAATTTTCAGCATGAGATCGAGATATTCTTTTGTTTTATCGTTCTTATGGGTTGCGGCATATCTACTTACCGCCTCTTTTGCCCCTTCAAAATCATCCTTGTTGATCAAATAAACTATTTCAATCAAGTCATACATGGGGATATATTGCTTGACGGTCGGTTTTTGAATTTTTTCAAACAGACTAACACCTCGGTCTTATCATATGCGAACAGGTAATTTGCGCGCAATATCATGAGATAGTTGGAAGTTTCGGGGTGGAGATTGTTTTTGAGCAATACGGAAAGCTCTTCGTCAAACTTTTTAAAACACAATTCTTTGTTTACGCGCGATAAAAGTTTTCCGAGGGTGTTAAACTTGATAAAATAAAAGACCAGAAAGGCAATACAAACAATAACGATAGCGGGAACGGTAAACCAATAATTAAAGGAATATACGTTTGATAAAACGGCGTCAATTATAATCAAAGCGCAAAAAACGACGATGCCGACGGATGTAAAAATCAAATCGCGTTTGCAGAAAACGCCGACGGGCAGACATTTTTTATACGGAATTTCAGCCTTTCCCGCCGCAACCGTGTTTGTACCCGTTCTAATCAACGATACCAACGCCAAAATCATATATATAAAGCCGAACAGCCATATGGTTTGGTTAAGCATTTCCAACGATTCGCTCATCATCAAACAGACAAGAAAGGCAATAATTAAATAGATAAGTCTTATCCACGGTTTGCTCTTAATAAATTCCAAAGCAAACAAAACTATGATAATTATCGCCGCCGCTACGGGCAAATATTTAACGGAGTCAGGCAAAGTCAACCCTACGTCGTCGTTAAAAACGCCGATAAAAAGCGTTGCCGCCAAAAATATCGACAATAAAAATTCTATCGCCCTGAGTACTCTTAAATTTATAAATTTTTTCATATTTTACCTTTTTTTACGAATATAATGAATTCTTGCATAGTACTATGTCTGATATAATTATACTCTTACGTCGCCCTGTTTGCCGAGTTTTTCCTTGTTTTCGTCAAGTATAGGTCTTATCTCGTTATCAATAAATTCTTCAACCTGCGAAGGCGCGCGTCCTATAAATTTTTCGGCGTCGAGGATATCGTCAAGCTTATCGTGAACGGCTTTAAAAGCGTCGTCGGCTTTGATAAGCTCGATTAGATTATTGTCGCCGCCCTCTTCTTTTACGCGCTTTGCCGCCTGCATGGAAAGAACCCTTATCTTTTCATGCAGTTCCTGTCTGTCGCCTCCCGCCTTTACGCACTCCATCATAATGTTTTCCGTTGCCATAAAAGGAAGCTCCGCCACTATGTGCTTGGCAATTACCTTTTCATAAACGACGAGGTTTTCCGAAACGTTCATATAGATGTTGAGTATGCCGTCAAGCGCGAGAAACGCCTGCGCTATGACTATTCGCCTGTTTGCCGAATCGTCCAAAGTCCTTTCAAACCACTGCGTACCTGCTGTTATGGCGCAATTTGTAGGCAATGATATTACAAAACGCGCAAGCGAACCAATTCTTTCGCTTCTCATGGGATTGCGCTTATACGCCATAGCCGAAGAACCAATTTGCGATTTTTCAAAAGGTTCTTCAATCTCTTTCATGCTCTGCAAAATACGTATATCGTTGGAAAATTTATATGCGCTCTGCGAAATCTGCGACAGTACGCAAAGGACGTTATAATCGAATTTTCTCGGATAAGTCTGCCCCGTAACGCCGTAAACCTTGCCGTAACCGAGCTTTTCGACCACTTTCTTTTCAAGCGATTTTACTTTTTCTTCGTCGCCGCCGAAAAGCTCCATAAAGCTTGCCTGCGTGCCCGTAGTTCCCTTAACTCCGCGCAATTTTAAGGATTTTTGAAGGTTGACAAGGTTATTGTAATCCATTTCCAAATCCTGAAGCCACAGCGTTGCACGCTTACCAACCGTTGTAAGCTGCGCAGGCTGTAAGTGCGTAAATCCAAGCGTGGGCAAGCATTTATATTTTAAGGCAAATGCAGTAAGCTTGTCCATGACGTTGACAAGTTTTTCTTTGATAATTTCAAGCGCGTCGTCGATTATGATTAATTCCGAATTACAATCGACGAAGCAACTCGTAGCCCCCAGATGAATTATCGGCATTGCCGATTTAGCTTGCGAACCGAACGCCTTGACGTGTGCCATGACGTCATGCCTGACTTCATGCTCGTACTTTTCGGCAAGTTCAAAGTCGATATCGTCGGCATAACGCTTCATGTCCTCTATCTGTTCATCCGAAATATTCAGACCGAGCTCTTTTTCAGATTCTGCAAGCGCTATCCACAGCTTTCTCCAAAGTTTGAACCGTTTGGAATCGGAAAAATTTTCAGCCATTTCGCGGCTTGCATAGCGCGTAATTAAAGGATTTTGATATACGCTGTTATCCTGCATTTTAAACCTCCGTAATTTTAACATTTAACGGGCTTAGGATAATCCACGCCCTTTGTGTCCACTCTGACGCTCTTCATAACCTGCGCAGTTCTGGGCTTATCGTTCCAATCGGTTTTGACGGATGCTATCTCGTCAACGACTTCCATACCTTCTATAACCTTGCCGAAAGCGGCATATTGCCCGTCGAGGTGCGAAGCGTTTTCATGCATTATAAAAAACTGTGAACCTGCCGAATCGGGCGACGTTGCGCGCGCCATCGAAATCACGCCGCGCAAATGTTTTATATCGTTCTGCTTAAATCCGTTCATGGCAAATTCGCCGCGGATTTTGTAACCGGGACCGCCGGTTCCTACTCCCGCAGGATCGCCGCCCTGTATCATAAAACCTTTTATAACGCGGTGAAAAATAACTTCGTCGTAAAAACCACCGTTTGCAAGCGATATAAAATTATTTACCGTATTTGGCGCCTTGTCGGGATAAAGTTCCAAAATTATCTTTTTTCCGTTTTCCATTTCAATGGTAGCAACGGGATTGTTCATATTATTTCCTCCTCATTATTTCAATTCATCGTATTTTTGAAGAATAACCCCAGCTTCTTCGAAAAGTTGCAGGGAAAAGTTATCGGGATATCCTTCTTTATAAATGATTCTGGATATTCCCGAATTTATTATAATTTTAGCGCAGATAACGCAAGGCTGGTGCGTACAGTACAAGGTGCACCCCTCGACGCTGCAACCTACCCTTGCCGCCTGTATTATTGCGTTTTGTTCCGCATGTACGGCATAACAGATTTCGTGCATGGTTCCGCTGGCAATACCCAATTTCTTGCGTAAACATTCCTTTTTATCGACGCAACTTAAAATGCCCTGAGGCGCACCGTTATATCCCGTTGCTATCACACGCTTATTTTTTACAATTATCGCGCCGACGTGGCGGTTCTGCTGAAAACAGCTTGACCATTCCCCGATGTGTTCCGCCATTTCCATAAACCGCTTATCCCACTTATCCATAACCGCTCCTTTCTATCTGCCGTCATTGTATCATAATTTTCAATAGATTGCAATTTTTTATAATCTCTTTTGTTTAACTTTATTTGGCTTAGTTTATAAAATATTTGTAACAAAAAAGAAATTTCATTGGAGGAGTTTATAATGACTATTAAACCTTTATTCGATAAAGTTGTAGTTGAAGGGCTTAAAGCCGAAGAAAAGACAAAGAGCGGCATTTATTTAACTGCCGCTTCACAGGAAAAACCCGCTACTTGCGTTGTTGTCGCCGTCGGTCCCGGCGGCGTTGTGGACGGCAAAGAAGTTAAAATGCAAGTTAAAGTAGGCGACAAAGTTCTGCTTTCTAAATACAGCGGAACCGAAGTTAAAATCGACGAAAAAGAATATACGATAATCCGTCAGAGCGATATTCTGGCGATAGTCGAATAAATAAAGGAGTTTAAGATTATGGCTAAACAAATTAAATACGGCGACGAAGCCAGAAAAAAACTTGAAACGGGCGTAAACGTTGTTGCAGACACCGTTAAAATCACGCTCGGACCCAAAGGAAGAAACGTCGTGCTCGACAAAAAATTCGGCGCACCCCTAATCACCAATGACGGCGTTACGATTGCAAAGGAAATAGAGCTTGAAGATCCCTTTGAAAACATGGGCGCGCAGCTCGTGAAAGAAGTTTCGACAAAGACAAACGACGTTGCCGGCGACGGCACCACCACCGCCGTTGTTCTTGCTCAGGCAATGGTACACGAAGGATTAAAGAACCTTGCCGCAGGCGCTAACCCCATGATCCTTAAAAAGGGAATTGCTTCCGCAGTTGAAACGGCTGTTGCAAAAATACAGTCAATTTCCAAACCCGTTGAAAATAAACTTGCCATTTCACAGGTTGCTTCAATTTCCGCAGGCGACGAAAAAATAGGTGAACTTATCGCAAACGCGATGGAAATCGTCGGCAAAGACGGCGTTATCACGGTAGAAGAAGGCAAAACCATGAACACAGAACTTACTACCGTTGAGGGCATGCAATTCGACAGAGGTTACGCTTCCGCTTACATGGTAACAAACACAGACAAAATGGAAGCCGTTTTGGATAATCCCTACATTCTCATAACGGATAAAAAGATATCCTCTTTGCAGGAAATTCTGCCCGTAATAGAGCCTATTGCAAAACAGGGCGCAAGACTTCTCATAATCGCCGACGACGTTGAAGGCGATGCTCTCGCCGCGCTTATCGTAAACAAATTGAAGGGCGTTTTGAACTGCGTTGCCGTTAAAGCTCCCGGATTCGGAGACAGAAGAAAAGCCATGCTTGAAGATATAGCCATTCTCACCGGCGGCACAGTGATATCTTCCGACCTAGGATATGAATTTAAAGACGTTACAAGCGACATGCTCGGCAGGGCGGCGCAGGTTAAAGTCGATAAGGACAACACCACCATTATAGACGGAGCGGGCGAAGCCGACGCGATAAAGGCGAGGGTTTCCTCTATAAAAGCGCAAATCGCAGAAACGACCTCCGATTATGACAGGGAAAAATTACAGGAAAGACTTGCAAAACTTGCAGGCGGCGTTGCCGTTATAAACGTCGGCGCGGCTACGGAAGTCGAAATGAAAGAAAAGAAACTGCGCATCGAGGACGCGTTGGCGGCTACGAGGGCCGCGGTTGAGGAAGGCATTGTTCCCGGCGGCGGCGTTGCGCTTCTTTCAGCGATTCCCGAACTTAAAAATCTCATAAACGGTCTTGAAGGCGATGAAAAGACGGGCGCGGCTATCGTGATGAAAGCAATAGAAGAACCTGTACGCCAGATAGCCGCAAACGCAGGATTCGACGGATCTGTCGTCGTAAACAATATCATTATTTCCGACAAACCCAATTACGGTTTCGACGCGCTTAAAAACGTGTACACCGATATGGTTGAAAGCGGCATCATAGACCCTACAAAGGTAGCTCGTTCCGCTTTGCAGAACGCGGCGAGCGTTGCGGCGACTTTGCTCACCACAGAAAGCGTTGTAACCGATATACCTACTCCTCCCGCTCCTCCCGCTCCCGGCGCAGGTCCCGACATGGACGGCATGTATTGATAATACAATCAATAAAATAATAATCCGCCGACATATGATATGCACCCCCAAAGTCAGACACTCATGGAGGTGCGTATTTTTATGCCAAGGAAGAAGGGATTCAATACAAAGTACTCGCCGGAATTCAAGATATCTGTTATAATTGATATGCGCGAAAATCATTTCATTTAGTCAGAACTTTGGGCAGGTAAGATTCCCATTGATTATCAATAATAAACTTCATAAGGATCGGGTTTTCCTAAAATGGAAATTATATCTATTATCCAACCGATACAAAACAAGCCAAGTGTACATAAATAAACAATGCCAAGACCGATCTTCCCTTCATAAAATTTATGAAAGCCCAAATATCCGGCAAATAAACAAAGGGAAAAGGCGACCCATTTATTGACCAATTTTGTCCTCCTTCCGCCCGCCGCAGACGCAGAAGCAGAAGCCGACGACGAGGCGGATGATGAAGCCGAAGACACATTGTTTATAACAACGCTTTCCCTGTTCCCGTCTATTTTTTCTACTTGTCTGCCGCATTTTGTACATATTACTGCATCGAAAGGAATTTTCTCTCCGCAATATTTGCAAAATTTAGTTTCTTCCATCTTCTTATCTCCCGTTTTATACTAATAGCGTAATCATTATACTCTAATTATAATTAGATGTCAAGAAAAATAGACTAATTATTGTTAGAATATTTTTATGCAGACTTTTAAGAGGCAGATATTCGGCGAACGGCTAAAAGCTTTGCGCGCCGAAAAAAATATTGGGCAGAATTTGCTTGCGAAAGAACTTGAAATAAGTAACGCTTCCGTCAGTTATTGGGAAACGGGAAAGCAGGAACCGACTGCGGAGGCGATTTTTAAGTTGGCGATTTATTTTAACGTGTCCGCCGATTATTTATTGGGTATTACAGACGAATAAAAACGGGGTGAAACGATTTACGTTTCACCCCTGCTTTTTACGGTTAATTAAAGCGATTGCAATAAAGTAACAACATCGCCGACGGTTTTAAGGTCGGTCACTTTTTCTTCGGGTATCGTTTTGCCCGTGTTGTCTTCAAGGGTCATCAAAAGCTCGACTACGTCAAGCGAATCTGCCCCCAGATCCTTCACAATTTCGCTGTCCTCGGTTATTTTAGACTGCGGTATACCGAGCTGATCCGCAAGAATTTTGGCAACTTCATCAAACATAAGTCAAGCCTCCGAAACTTAATTATTTATTAAATTCAGTTTACTCTATATGGCAATTTTTGTCAAGTCAATTGGCGATTTTTTTCACTTGCTTTAAAGAAAGTCCTATGCGTTGTTTGCTTTTATCAAGATTAATAATGACCGCCCTGACCTGCTGACCTACTTTTAACACGTCCGAAGGGTGCTTGATGTATCTGTCGGTTATTTCGGAAATGTGTACAAGTCCGTCCTGATGTACGCCTATATCGATGAAAGCGCCAAAGTCTATAACGTTCCTCACAATTCCCTCGACCTCCATGCCGACAGCCAAATCTTCTATGCCGAGAATATCTTTCCTCAACTTCCTTTGGGGAAGATTATCACGGATATCTCTGCCGGGTTTGATAAGTTCGGCTACTATGTCACGCATAGTAGCTACGTCAAGTTCTGAATATTCAGCCGCTTTATCCTCTCCGAATTCCTTTATTTTTTGCGGAAGTTCCGAAAGCTTTCCCTCCCTGACGTCCTCATCGGTGTAACCGAAAAGCGATAAAAGCTTTTCCGCCTTTTTATATGATTCGGGATGAACGGCTGTGTTATCCATTATATTTTTGCCGTCGGGTATACGGAGAAAACCCGCGCATTGTTCATAAGCTTTGGCGCCCAGCTTGGAAACCTTCAAAAGTTCGGGTCGGGTAGTGAATTTGCCGTTTTGTTCGCGGTATGCAACGATATTTTTTGCTATGCCCGAATTTAGCCCTGCAACGTATTTTAAAAGCGAAACGCTTGCCGTGTTCAAGTCTACGCCAACGCTGTTTACGCAGTCCTCCAAAACGCCGCCTAAAACGCTGTCAAGTCTCTTCTTTTCCATATCGTGCTGGTACTGCCCGACACCGATGGATTTGGGGTCGATTTTAATAAGCTCCGAAAGAGGATCCTGCAACCTGCGCGCGATAGAGATTGCCGAACGCAGAGTCAAATCATAGTCGGGAAATTCTTCCACCGCAAGAGGGCTTGCCGAATATACGCTGGCTCCCGCTTCATTGACAACCGCATAACTTACATTTCTTTCAACTTCTTTTAATAAGTCGGCGACAAAAATTTCCGTTTCCTTGCTCGCCGTGCCGTTGCCGATTGAAATTATGTCAACATTGTGCTTGGCAATCATTGTTTTGATTACCTTTTTAGCCCCCTCTGTATCCTCTTTGGGCTTTGTGGGATAGATTACGCCGGTATCGAGTACTTTGCCCGTTTCGTCAACGACCGCCACCTTGCAACCTGTGCGGTATCCGGGGTCTAATCCAAGCGTAACTTTACCCTTCACGGGAGGTTGCAAAAGAAGAGGGCGAAGGTTTACTTCGAACATTTTAATCGCCTGTTCGCTTGCCCTGTCGGTCAATATTGCACGCACTTCTCTCTGTATGGAAGGTTCTATAAGCCTGTCGTACCCGTCGTCCGCCGCTTCTTCGATAAGTTTAGCGCAAACGGTTTCATTCTTGACTTTTATGTATTTTGAAACGCATACGCGCTTTGCAATTTCGGGGTCGAAATAGATTTTTGCTTTCAGGCAGCCCTCTTTCTCGCCTCGGTTGATTGCAAGAATACGGTGGTTTTTGATTTCGGGAACAAGTTCGGCGTAGTCGGCATACATAGAGTAAGTGCCCTTTTCGTCGTCCTTAACCATTTTGACCTGTATTTCACCGTGGTTTTCAAGCAGAGCGCGGAGTTTCTTTCTTAGTTCCGCATTATCCGAAATTATTTCTGCGATTATATCTTTAGCGCCCGCAATCGCGTCGGGGACGGTGTTAACACCCTTTTCTTCGTCTATGAATTTTTCAGCCTCGGCATAGGGGTCGCCAAGCTGGGCAAGAATAAACTCCGCAAGCGGCTGTAATCCCTTTTCGATTGCAACGGAAGCACGCGTCTTTTTCTTTTGCTTATAGGGGCGGTAAATGTCTTCAACTTCGGTAAGAGTTTGCGCCGCGTCGATTGCCGCCTGAATTTCATCCGTCATTTTGCCCTGCTCGGTGATGGCCGCAGCGACTTCCTGCTTACGCTTTTCAAGCCCCTGCAAGTATTCGTATCTGTCGTTTAACGAACGCAAAACCTGATCGTCTATTGCGCCCGTCATCTCTTTTCTGTAACGTGCAATGAAAGGGATTGTGTTGCCTTCGTCCAAAAGCTTCAGAATGTTTTCAACGTGGTCGGGGCGCAGATTAAATTCGCTTGTAAGTTTTTCGGAAATTGTCATTATCTTTTAATACCTTTTAAAAAGTTTTTTCTGTCGTTTGAAAGTCTGGAACTTTCGCACGCCTTTTGAATTGCTTTGTTATGCGTCGTTTTGTCGAGCGAATTTTCTAAAAGATAGCCTTTCGCTCTGTCATAGTACTTTGCAAGTGTCTCAGCTATAAGCCAAGCCGCCGCCATTTGCACATAGTACATTGAAGTATCGCATCTGTCGGTGATTGCGAATATTTCTTCCAAATATTTCTCTTCAACATAAAAATGCAAAAGCGTAGTCAAAGCATACCGCTGATAAAATTCATGCGGACTTGCGGCGTATTTGCGTATATAAGGCAAAAAGCTTTCCTTATTCTTTTCTATACACTTTGCTTTGAAACAGTCGCAAGCAGCCCAGTTATTTATGAGAGGAACGCACAAATCAACGTACTTTATAAAATCTTCATATTTAAGACAGGAAACGGCCGTCAGTTTAACAAACGTGATTTCGTAGTAATCGTCGGGGAAAAAAATAAGCGTGTCAATTTCAGATATGTATTTTTTTGCGATTTTACGAAGCTGGGGAACGCGCACGCCCAAAACGTTTATGTCATCGTTTTTTAGTAACCGTTTATGAAAAGTACGGTAATCTTCGTCTGCAAAGGATTTAAGTTCTTCCAAGAACTCTGTATAAAGCATCGAACCATTCCTCTTTGCTGAATCTTGTATTCGCGGGGCTTGTGGAAGGAAGTTTTTTGAACGGAACATTTATATTGTCATATTGTTTGCAAAAAATATCGTAAGCCTTTGCGCCGTTTAATATTATAAAGCAAATTTCTGAATTTTGCAATATCTTTTCAAGTCTTGCCACGCTGTAATTTTTAATTGTCGTATCTTTTGAGCCTTCTATTTCACATTCTGTTACAATATCCCACAGTGCAACTTTATGACGTAATAACATTTCGCGCTTCCCCGCAACCGTTTCGGGAATTTCTTCCCTTAAAAAGTTACATAAAGTTTTCCAAAAACGGTTTTGAGGGTTGCCATAATAAAAGTCCGTTTTTCGGCTTAAAACGGACGGAAAACTGCCCAAGATGAGCAGTTTACTGTGTCCGTCATATACAGGATCGAATCCATATTTAATTTGGCTCATAATTTTACAGGCTTTTCCACAGGGCCGACAAGCGCCGCCGCCGCACGGGATTTGTCAAAATTTATGTCAACGGCGTTGAATAAATCGTCAAGCGTAACCGAAGATATTTTTTTTATGCGCTCTTCGAAGTTATAAATGTTTCCGCTATAGACAAGCTCTTTCCCGAAAAGCAGCATCTGTGAGCTTGTACTCTCCTGCGAAAAAATCGACGAAGATATAAGCTGCTCTTTTCCTCGTTCAAACTCATCTTTCGTGATGTTTTTGCGCTTTATTTCTTCTATGCAATTTAAAATTGCCTCGACCGACTGTTCATACTTGTCCGAATTAACGCCCGCATAAACACAGAACGCCCCCGTTTCTGCATAGGCTGAAACATAAGAATACACTGTATAGGCAAGTCCGAGCTTTTCCCTTACGGTCTGGAAAAGCCTTGACGACATGCTTCCACCCAAAATAGAATTGAGAATCTGAGTGGCGTCAAAAAATTTATCGTACCTTTTTACTGACGGAAAAGCTATGGCGACGTGGGTCTGTTCTATATCCTTTGTGCGTACCAAAGATTGCGCTTTCAGCTCTACGTCAACGGGAACGGATTTTAATTCTCTTTTTGCAATTTCGCCAAAAAATTTTTCGGTGAGCTCTTCCGCAAGCTTAACATCAATATTCCCCGCCATTGAAATGACCACATTTTGCGGCGCATAACGGCTTTTAATATATGAAAAAGCGTTTTCCCTTGTAAATCCTGCAACGTTTTCTTTTGAACCCAAAATATTCCTTCCGTAACCTCTTTCACCGTAATACGCACGGGAAAGCAGGTCAAGACATAGATCGTCAGGGGTGTCTTCGTTCATGTTGATTTCTTCAATAATTACACCTTTTTCACGAACCATTTCATCTTCGGGGAATGTGCTGTTCAAAAATAAATCTGAAAGAATTTCAAATGCTTCTATGGCATGCGAAGTAGTTGATTTGGCATAGTAGCAAGTTATATCCTTGCCTGTAAAGGCGTTTACTTGCGCGCCGATTTTATCCATTTCATCGGAAATCTGAAAGGCCGTACGTTTATTTGTGCCTTTAAACGCCATATGCTCGATGAAGTGTGATATGCCGTCTTCTTCATCGCGCTCAACGGCTGCACCCGTGTGAACGATAATGCCCATTGTAACAGATAAAAGTCCCGACATCTGATTTACAATTAACTTAATCCCGTTATCAAATTGTTTATAATGTACCATCATTCTCCTAAATTTTGCGAAATCGTGGACGTTGTAAGCCCGTTTTCGCTTATGTAAGTTAATATTTCAGGCAACGCCGCAACCGATTGGTCTTTGGGGTGCATCAAAATAAATTCACCCGCTTTCAAGTCCTTTGTCGCCCTGTTTACAATTAAATCAACGTCATTATCGCGCCAGTCGACTGTGTCACGGCTCCACATGATAACCTTTAACCCAAGCTCTTCGCAAGCCGCCAATGTGTTTTCACCGAATGCACCCGAAGGCGGCGCAAACAGTGTTACATCCGTTCCGCAGATCATTTCAATAAGTTTAACGCCGGGGCTGATTTCTTCTATGTTCTGTTCATAAGTCATTGATGAATGGTCTTTATGGAAATATCCGTGACTGCCGAGTTCGTGACCGCGTTTGAAAATTTCCCTTACGCAGTCAACGTTATCGTCCGCCCAGCTTCCGCCGAGGAAGAAAGTCGCCTTTGCGCCGTATTCGTCAAGAATATCAAGAATTTTTAAAACGTTTGCGGTGTTTTCATAAATATTGAAAGTCAGGCAGACCTGACCGTTCTCTTCCGAGCCACCATAGTAAAGATTTTTACTTTCAAAAGAGACTGCAGCGGCGTTACCGCCGTAAAAACCTACAAACGAAACCGCAACGACAACAATAATCAGTATGCAATTTGTGACGGCGGTGATAATTTTGCCTTTCAAATAGTTTACCCCTTAAAACTAAATACTATTTATATAATATTACGTTTACGGTAAATTCTTGACACCGGTTTGCAAACTATTTGAGTTTTATAAAAGTGACGCCCGTTTCTCCCTCGCCGTATTTGCCCAAGCGGAAACTTTCAACTCTTTTATGGCGTTTTAAGTGTTCGGCAATGGCGCTTCTTAGTTTTCCCGTGCCAACGCCGTGTATGACTTTTATCTCTTCAAGATTGTCTATAAGCGCTTTATCGATAAAATTATCTACTTCGTAAAGCGCTTCACCAACCGTCATTCCAAGCACGTTTATTTCAAGAACAGGCTGACTTCTCGGTAAAGATTTTACAAGTTTTACCTTTTCCGTTTTCTTTTCAGTATTACCGATAATAAGCAAATCTTTGAATTTCAGATGCATTTTAATGCTTCCGCATTCCACTTCAGCTTCGCCATTTTTGTTGATATTTAAAACGCGTCCGCGGCTTTCAAGCGGTTTCACGAAAACTTCCAGTCCTACGCACATATTTTGCGGGGTTGCAGGTGCGAAATCTGTCTTTTGTTTTCTGCTTTCTTCCTCTTCGAACGCGCTGTCTTTAAGTTTATTTTTTAGCGTTCTCGCACGGATTAAATCTTTTTCGGAAATTTCCGCTTTCTTAAAGATTGCCTCTATTTCGCTTAAAATTTCCTCTGCACGCTCGGTTTTGTCGGCTATAATTCTGCGGCTTTCGGTGCGCGCGGAACGCGCGATCTTTTCTCGTTCGCGGTTAAGTGCTTCAATCTCTGCGTTTACGTTTTGCAGCTTAACGCCAAGTTCGCGTTTTATATTTTCCGCTTCGGCAAGTCTTTGTTCTGCCTCTACCCTGCTCTCTTCCGCGCGACGCACGACGTTTTCGAAGTTTCGTGCACCTTCCGAAAGAAACGATAGCGCGTCGTTTAATATTTCTTCATCCATGCCAAGCCGTTTTGAAATAGCAAGCGCATTACTCGCTCCGGGAAGGCCGATTTTTATTCTGTAAAGCGGTTTAAGCGTTTCGGAATCAAATTCCATGCTTGCGTTTTCTATTCCGTCTACAGTATAGGCATATTCTTTAAGGGGTGTAAAATGCGTTGTGATTACGCCTTTGGAACCGCGTTCTAACAACCTTTTTACCACGGCTTTTGCAAGCGCCTGACCTTCGTCGGGGTTGGTGCCTCCTCCAAGTTCGTCTATAAGTACAAGACTCCTGTTATCGGCATTGTTGCAGATATCTATAACATTCGTTATATGAGATGAAAAAGTTGAAAGGCTTTCCTCGATGCTTTGACTGTCGCCAACGTCACAATAAATATCATCAAATACAGAAACTTCGCTTCCCGCCGCAGCGGGAATAAACAGCCCGCAGGCCGCCATAAGACAGAAAAGTCCTATCATTTTCAAAGTTACCGTTTTACCGCCCGTATTTGCTCCGCTCAAAAGCAGAAAATTGTACTCCGAGCCGAGCTCGACTGAAACAGGCACTACGTTTTCTCTCTCAATTAACGGATGTCTGCCTTTTATTATATCGATGTGCCCCCTGCCGTTCACATCGGGGCAAACAGCCTTCAACGAATAGGAATACTCCGCAAGAGCAAGGTGTGCGTCAAGTTCGGCAAGTATTTGGGAATCTTTTATCAGCTGAGCCGACATAGCTCCAACGCGGGCTGAAAGCGCTTTTAGAATTGCCTCTGCTTCCTCTTTCTCATCTATGGTCAAAGCGATAAGCTCGTTGTTGAGTTCAAGAACGTATTCGGGCTCGATAAAGAAAGTTGCGCCCGTTTTAGAGCGATCATGTATAAATCCGCGGACGCGACCCTTGTGCTCGGCTTTTACGGGTATAACGTATCTGTCATTGCGCATGGTGACGATAGCATCCTGCAAATATTCCGCATTTTTGCCTGTAATATATTCGGAAAGTGAAGAGCGGATTTTTTCGTTAAGAGAACGGATTTTCTGCCTTATCGAATAGAGCTTATCGCTTGCCGTATCGCTTAAAGCGTCGACTGAAATTACTTTTTGCGAGATATCGTCCTCAAGCCCGCGATTATAATAAAGATTTTGGACAAGCTTTTTAACGTTTTCCACTCCGTCGATAGGCGCTATGCCTTCAAAAGCGCAACGGGCGGATCTCAAAAGAGCGGCGACTTCAAGTAGCTCTCCGCATGAAAGCGTCGAACCTTTTTCCGAACGCTTCAAAAGCTCTTCCACGTCGCCGAATTCGGCTACTTTACCTATCCCGTAAGAAAACAGAAGTTTGTCGCACTCCTGCGTAAATGTTAACCTTGTTTTTACTTCGGAAAGCTCGCTTAAAGGCGACAGAGTTTTAACGATATCTCTGCCGCGTTCGAGCACGGCGCAGTTTGCCGCCGCCGAAAGTATTTTATTGATTTCAAGTTTTTCGCAACTTTTAATATCCATTTAAGTAAATTTTACAGTACTGGACAATTTGAGTGCCCGCGTGTATAATTTTTGAAAATTTCTTTAAGTGACGTGTTGCCGCCTAAAACAGCGTTGGCAATAGTATTGTTTTCAAGAGTTAAATCATATAATTTCCCCGTTTGCGCGTCGGAAATAAGTTGGGCGCAATTATAAACTTCAAATCTGCAATCGCTTAATTTATAACGTCTTAAAGGAAACTTCCTTCCGCTTTCATCGGTTAGATTATAAATATTTCTCTTGTCGCAATCCGAACATTTTTTTTCGAACGGGCAGTAAATTAAATCCATTACTTTTATATCGCCCGCCGTCAGATAAAATACATTTTCAGCACTAAGACCTTCTGCTTCCGACAGAGTAAGCTCCTTTGAAAGAGCGATATAATCGGATTTACATTCGCTTAGTGAAATCTTATTTGTTATGTTAAAGCCCGTACCCGCAAAAAAGCGAAGCCCCAACTCCTTGGCAAGAAGAAATCCAAAATACCCATCGCAGTAAATGCCGTCGAATCCTTCCGCCGCCGTTTTTATTAACCCGATATCTTTTGAGTTTAAATATGGGGGCACGAAAAGAAACTTTTCGCCGTCAAAGTTATTGCAAAGCTTTTCCAAATCAAAATAATTATAGGGTTTTAATATGCCTATATCGGCGGAAATTCCGTTTAAATTCCCGCAAATTGCCGCAGTTTTTTTGTTCTTTGACTTATTTGAAGCAGGTAAACTATATTTTAATTCGATTTTTTCGTTATCGGACGATGAAATTTTTTCAAAATATTCAGAATACACTTTGCGGCGCAAGGCATTCAATTGAGATGATGCAAGAAATATTCCGTCCGTATCAATTTTTATAAATTCGGGGGCGAACGGAAAATTGTCCGCTTTCAAAAAACAGTTTTTAATATCTTCAACAGATATCGGTCTGTTTTTTGCGCTTTCAAGCAGATAATCGGATGAATATTGCGTGCCGTTGATTACAATCTCGGCTTTTTTGTTTGAAAATAGTTGCGCCGATATTTTCAACGGAATAAGCAGCTTGTGCCCCATAAGCCGTTCATTGAGCGCAGTATCGGTAGTTATAAAAACTTTATCGCCGCTTTTTAACCTGTCGCGGGCAGAAATTGTAAAACCGCCTTTTACGGTTCCGCCGAATATTCCGCCGCCAACCTCTTTCCCATCTCTAAGAATCTTGAAGCCGTCGCCATGGCCGAACTTTTGTTGCGTATAACAGATGTATTTAGAATTTTCCACCTTTATAACGCCGACGTATTCGCCTATATGTCCTTGCACCGCCGAAGATATAAAGCTTTTATCCTGCCCGAACGCAAGCCCTTTTGTGTAATTGCCGCGGTTGAAAGTGCGTTTCAGACTGCTCAATTCGTCTTGCAAATTATCATTGCCCGAAAGCAACTTTTTGTAGTACGTTACGGCCGCCGCAACGTATTCGGGGCGGCGCATTCTGCCCTCTATTTTAAACGAAGCTACGCCCGCGTCTATTAAATCGTGTATCTGTTCCCCAACGCAAAGGTCGGAAAGCGAAATTCTGTATGCTCTATCGTCGAAACCTTTGCGGTCTATGGAATAAAGTTTTCTGCAAGGCTGTTTACATTTTCCGCGGTTGCCGCTGTTTCCGCCTGCGAACGAGGACATGTAACACTGTCCCGAAAAACATGTACAAAGCGCGCCCTGTATAAAAACTTCGGCTTCAATAATTTTTGCTATCTTTCTTATATCGTCAATGCCCGTTTCGCGAGCAAGTATAACTCTTGAAAAGCCGTATTCCTTTGCCAACAGCGCGCCGTATTCATTGCATGTTCCCGCCTGCGTAGATAAATGAAGAACTATATTCGGATTAAGATTTTTTATATGTTTACCAAGAAAAATATCCTGCAAAATTATTGCGTCCGCACCGTCGTTCCAAGCGCTTTCAACGCCGCGGAAAAAATCGTCAAGTTCCGCGTCATTAATAAGAGTATTAAGCGCCGCGTAAACCTTTACCCCGAAAGCGTGTGCGTATTTACAGATATCTTTAAAACTTTCCCCGTCAAAATTCTCCGCCGAACTTCTTGCCGAAAATTTATCGAGCCCTAAATAAATTGCGTCAGCGCCTGCATTTATTGCCGCCAAAGCGCTGCTTTTATTCCCCGCAGGGGCTAATATTTCACACATAGTACTATGCAAAACCGTATTTATTGATAATTTGCGCAATTGCGCCGTCATTATTTGTTACAGAAATAAAGTCGGCGGCGTCTTTTAATTCTGGAACGGCGTTTCCTACCGCAACGCCTATTCCTGCAGCGAGAATCATTGACATATCGTTGAGATTATCCCCTACCGCTACGGTAGATTCAATGGGTATCCCGTAATGTGCGGCAAGGAATTTAATGGCTTCCCCTTTATTGTCGCTTATAGGCGAAACTTCTATAAGACAGTCCGCGCTGCAAGTTACGTCAAAAGCCGTTCCAAGCCGGGAATAAATATTTTCATAGAGTTTTTTTTGTTCCTTAGGTTTAACGAGACAGGCTACTTTTTCACATTTACAGCCTTTTTGCAAAATAAATTCGGCTAAATCGGTGTCTACATATTCGGCGTCGATTTTAGTAATACTTTCATATAATTTTAGGTATTTATTATTTTTAGGAATATTTGTGTAAAGAGTGTTTCCGCAATAGACGTTTGTCGCAAGTTCCATTTCGGCAAAAACTTCGCATATTTCAGCGGCTTCGCTGAATTTCAGTCCGCCGTCTTTTATAAGCTTCCCGCTTTCTATTTCGGCAATAATTGTGCCTTGGGAAGCAACGACTATACCTTTTAATCCTAATTCACGAACCAACGGCAGAATGGAACGCAACATTCTCCCCGTGCAAACGGCAAAAATGCCGCCTGATTCAACATATTCGTTTATTGCCGTGCGCACGGCGGGCAATATGCGGTGATTTTTGTCGATTAAAGTACCGTCAAAATCCGAAACGATCAGCTTGCAATTTATATTCCTCATAAATTATTTTCCAAATAACTTTTAATTTTTTCGGCAAGCGGTTTTGATATTCCTTCGCATGCGGACAGTTCGTCCACGCTTGCATTAAGTATTTCGTCAAGCGTACCGAATTTTTCAAGAAGCGCCATGCGCTTAACTTTGCCTATTCCGTCTATCTCGGATAATACGCTACTTAAGTTGCGCTTTGAGTGTAGATTTCTGAAATAAGTTATTGCGAATCTATGCGCTTCATCGCGGATTCTCTGCAACATTTGCAAAGAATAATCCCTGTGCGAAAGTTTAACGCTTTCGTCTCTGTAAAGGGTAAAAACCTCTTCCTCGCGTTTTGCAAGTGAAACAAGTTCAATGCCCTCTATCTTCATTTTGTCAAATATTTCTTTTACGGCGGAAAGCTGCCCTTTTCCGCCGTCGATTATTATTAAATCGGGTTTAGGAAATTTATCTTCTTCTTCACTTCCCAATTTTGATAGGCGGCGCGTCAAAACTTCTTGTAACGAAGCAAAATCGTTTGCTCCCGCCACAGTCTTTATTTTAAATCTGCGATAACTGTTTCTGTCCGCTTCACCGTCGATAAAGACGACCATTGAACCTACCTTATCCACTCCGCTTATATTGGAAATATCGTAACATTCCATGCGGCGCGGATATTTTTTCAGCCACAATAACTCCTGTAAACGTTTGCAGGCATTGACCGTCATATCGTCCCTATGCTTAATTTTATCTATAGATTTTTCAAGGTATTCATGCGCGTTGTCTTCCGCCATTTTAAGAAGTTTTGCCTTGTCTCCCTGCTTAGCGGTAGTTATTTCAACGGTCCTTTCATGCTTTTCTTTAAAATAACTGATTAAAAGTTCCTTTTCGCAAAACTCACCGCAAATTATTTCAGCCGGTATTTCATGATTGGCGTAATATTGCGTTATAAAGCCCGTAAGGGCCTCGCCGTCGCTGAGGTGCGCATCGTCCAAAGCGTAATTTGCTCCGCCTTGCATAATTCCCTTGCGCGTTATCAGAATATTTACCGCAGAATACAGACCGTTGCTTGCATATGCAATGATGTCTGCATCGATATATCTGTTGAGCGACGTTATCCTTTTTGCTTCAAGTTTAGAAAGCATTTCCAGCTTGTTTTTATAGTCCAACGCCAATTCAAAATTTTCATTTTCCGCCGCCGAAAGCATTTTACTTTTTAACAATTTTTCAGCGTCACGCAGATTTCCGTCAAGAAAAGCAATTGCGTTTTTGACCTGCAAAGCATAGTCGTCTTTGCTTACCTTTCCCGCACAGGGGCCTGTACATCTGCAAATATGATAATTAAGACATTCCCGCTTTTTTCCTGTGGTTGCGGTATGGCACAATCTTACGCAGAATGTAAGCTGGATTGTATCTAAAATTTCTTTGCAGCTTATCCCGCCCATAAACGGGCCGTAATATTTCGCTCCGTCTTTTTTTATTTTTCTCGTGACATAAAAGTTGGGAAAATCTTCTTTCATATCAACTTTTATATAGGGATAAGTTTTGTCGTCTTTCAGAAGAATATTATATTTTGGCTTGAACTTCTTTATCAGATTGTTTTCGAGCGCAAGGGCGTCAATTTCCGAATTTGTGATTATATAGTTAAAATCGGCTATATTTTCAACCATTTTCATCACTTTTTCGGGTTTTGGCGAATTATGGAAGTATTGGCGAACGCGATTTTTCAAAATGCGAGCTTTCCCGACATAAATAATGTTACCGAATTTATCCAACATTATATATACGCCGGGATTATCGGGTAAAAGTTTTAGCTTTTCTTTAATGACGTCCATAATTATCTAAAATATATTATACCACTTTACAACTGATTTTGCAATATTTATGGGCATGAAAAAAGGGCTTGGAAAGCCCTTTTAATTAAATTTTCAGCAACCTAAAAACTCTACGCCTTTAAGCATAACGTCGTTTACGGTATCGTTCACAAGACTGTAAAAAATTATCTTGCCCTGTCTTTCGCTTTTTACAATGCCAAGATTTTTTAACAGTCGCAACTGATGTGAAACCGTAGTCTGATTTATTTCAAGTACGCGTGAAAGATCCGTTACGCACATCGCCGAAATAGCAAGCGCAGACAACATTCTTACCCGCGTCGGATCGGCAAAAACCGAAAAAAAGCATACTATGCTGTCAAGAACGTCGCCTTCGGGAACGTATTCCTTGACTAAATCTTTCGTGCGTCTGTCCAAAAGCATCATTTCCTGCATACCGTCACCTCTTACTTCAATTATAATGCCCGTATGCAGATATGTCAATGCGAGTGATTTGCGTATAATGTCACAAAAAATCTTTTATTGTCTTTTTAAAGATTATTTCACTTCAATGCTTTTTACGGTATAGTCCGAATCACTTAACAGTGAAATTATTTCTTCGTTAGAAACTTCTTCACGGCTGCGGATTATGGCAAGATTCTTTTTCAATTTTACGTCAACTGAAACTACGTTTTTTGCCGTTGCAAGCTTATCGCTTACGCGCTTTGCGCAATGTTCACAGCACATTCCGTCAATGTATACGATTTTTTTCATAAAATTATCTTCCTTTTTATAGTTTTTATTCTTATATAACAAAAGCCTTAAAGCGTTCCCTACGACGAATAAAGAGCTTAAACTCATACATGCCGCAGCTATCATGGGGTTAAATGTAAATCCGATTGCAGAAAAAGCTCCGGCGGCTACGGGTATCATTATCATATTGTAGAAAAATGCCCAGAAAAGGTTTTGTTTGATATTTCTTACCGTTGCGCGGCTTAAATCGAAAACGGTGTCAAGCGTACGCAAATCTTCGCTTACAAGCACAACTCCCGCGGAATCTATTGCGACGTCCGTCCCGCTCCCTATAGCTATACCTACGTCGGCCTGCTTGAGCGCGGGCGAATCGTTTATTCCGTCGCCGACCATCGCAACGCACCCTCCCACCGTCTGCACGTTTTCAACGGCGTGCAATTTATCCTCGGGCATGACCTCTGCGACGAAGTCGTCTATGCCAACCATTTCTGCAACGGCGCGGGCTGTTTTTTCGCCGTCGCCCGTCAGCATTGCGACGCGCATGCCGCGTGATTTTAAAAGCGCCACCGCTTCCCTGCTACCGTCTTTTATGCTGTCAGCAATAGAAATAAGCGCAAAAACTTTACGTTCATCTGCCAAATACACAACTGTATTTCCGTTTTCCGAAAGTGAGGCGGCACGCTCCTTTACGCCTTTCGGAATGTCAATGTCAGAAAGAAGTTTTAAATTACCTAAAAGATAGCGCTTCCCCTCATATACGGCGCTTGCGCCCTGCCCAACCGTATATGAAAAATCGCTCACTTCAAATCCGTCGCCGGCATATTCAACAACGCATTTTGCAAGCGGATGGTTGGAATTTTGTTCTATTCCGCAGGCAAGTTTGATTGCCCATGCTTCATCAACGCCGAAAGTTATTATTGCATTGACTTTTGGTTTACCTTCGGTTATAGTAGCCGTTTTATCCAAAAGCACTGCATTTAATTCGCATACCTTTTGCAGGCTTTCGGCATCCTTATATAGAATGCCGAGGGACGCCGCCTTACCCGTTGCAGTCATAATGGCCACGGGCGTTGCCAGCCCAAGTGCGCAAGGACATGAAACGACGAGCACGCTTATAGCATAGGTAACGCAATGATCGGGTACGAACCCGCCGTCTATAAACATCCAAATAAGAAAAGTCAAAAGCGCAATAAGAACCACTACGGGGACAAAAATACCCGCTATCTTGTCTGCAAATTTTTGAATAGGGGCTTTGCTTGCACCTGCTTCACGAACCATTTTTACTATTTTTGAAAGGGTTGTTTCCTCTCCTACGCGCTCGGCTCGCATTTTTATAAGTCCGCTTGTTACAAGTGAAGCGGAAGTAACCCCGTCGCCCTCCGCAACTTCCACGGGTAGACTTTCACCCGTTATTGCGCATTTATCTATAAACGAACTTCCTTCGATTATCACGCCGTCGACAGGAATATATTCCCCTTGCTTTACAATTAAAACATCGCCCGCAATAACGTCTTTAATTGAAATAATACTTTGTCGGCCGTTTCTTTCCACCGTCACGGTGTCGGGAGCAAGCTTTAAAAGTTTGTCAATCTCGTCGCCGGTCTTTTTCTTTGATTTTTCCTCAAGCCATTTACCGATATCAACAAGCGTCAAAATCATTGCCGCTGACTCGAAATGAAGCTCCATGCAGAGCATTTCCCAATCCATATTGCCGTTGGATTTTCCTACAAATACAAGCACTGTAAGAACAAGCGAATATATGAATGAAACGCCCGAACCGAGTGCGACAAGCGTATCCATATTGGGCACTTTTTTTAAAACCGCAACAGTTCCGTTTTTAAAGTAGGTATAATTTACGCCTATTATAATCGCAGATAAAACGCACTGGTATAATGCAAACCATTGACCGTTACCCTCATGCGGGTCGAGAAATGGCGGCAAGGGAGCTCCTAACATATGCCCCATCGAAACATACATAAGCGGTACAAGTATACAGACTGAAATTATAAATCTTATAAAAAGCTGCTTATCAATATTTTTTGTTTTTTCTTTGGGTTCCTCACCTTCATGGTATATTCCGTAACCAAGTGATTTTACCGTGGAAAATATTGTTTCCTCCGATAAAGAATTTTCGTCGAATTCAACTTTCATGCTTTTTCCCATAAGCGAAACTTCGCAAACGGAAACGCTTTCAAGCTTTGAGACGGCGCGTTCTATTCCCGATGAACAAGCTGAACAGGTCATACCTGTTATAGTATATCTTTTAACCAATTTTAACTCCGATTTTGTTTAATTAATCTTATATGTATATTACTATGTCTGACATAGGTCGGTACCGGTTATGCTCTGCCGCGGGCTTACAGTCTTCCGCGGGGTAACCAAGCGGCAATATGGCTATAACCTTTTCATTTTTAGGGATAGAAAAAACTTCTCTCACTTTTTCGGGATCAAAATAACCTATCCAGCAAGAACCTATGCCAAGTTCCCACGCCTGCATCATTACGTGCGTGCATACGATTGAAACGTCTATTTCACCCGTGTGATATTCTGATGAGAAGGGATTCTTCCACTCTTCATCCGTTCTTGACGTAAATATTATCGCCGTATTTGCGCCAAAGACAAACTTAGAAACACTTTTTAATTTTTCAATCGCTTCTTCGCTTTGTAAAACATACAGTCTCTGGGGCTGGCGGTTACAAGCCGTAGGGGCAAATTTTGCCGCCTCTAAAATAATTTGTAATTTTTCTTCCTCCACTTTTTTATCGGAAAAAGCGCGCACAGAATAGCGCGATTTTGCTAATTCTTTGAAATCCATCATAACTCCTTTAAATTTGTTGACAGCGCATTTGTCTAAAAATATAGTAACATATACTTCAAATTTGTCAAGAACGCACTTTAAACGATAATTTAAAAATGAAAAATTTTGATTGACTTTTATTGATTAGGGTGTATGTTTTTTAGCGTTTTTCTATACTAAAAGTATAAGCCTTATAATAAAAGTATAAGCCGCAATTCCTATTTTGTCCCGTCAGGTGCAAAATTACTTTAAAAAAATAAATAAATTTTTTAATAATAATTTTATAATAAAAGTATAAGCCGCAATTCCTATTTTGTCAATAGGAATTGCGGCTTATTGTCTTAAAATTTAACATAGGTTAATCAATATTCAGTGTAATTTTTCAAAGAAATAATTTTCTTTTAGTTCTTTTTTTATACTTTTTCCGGAACCGAGCGCAAGCAGAACTTTTACTGTGGCCATTTCAAAACTTATATCGTAGGCGGCCGTACACATTTCGGTTAGCCCTAAGGCGCTTTCATATGTTCTTGCCTGACTGTCAACGGATGAAATTACTACCTCTATGCCCAGTTGCTTGCAATACGCGAGGAAGTTTTTAAAATTTACCTCCTTTCCCTCCGTGCAGACCGTACCGCTGTGATAAAGTTGAACCATCACGGCTTTGGGTTTCAATTCCGTAAATCTGTAATAGTCGAAATTCAGAAGCGCATGCGCCTGAATAGTCACCATGTCCGTGCACAGTTTCTGCGCCGAACACGGTTTACGACTGCAACGGAGCAACTTCTCGGACGGGTTCAAAGGATCGGAGTTATAGAAAAACTTTCCATTGATAATTTCTCCGAAATGCACTTTCAGAATACTTTCGTACTCTCCGCTTATTTGCGTAGCGGCTATAAGTCGGCTGGCAAGATGAATTTTGCAGTTTTCTCCGTAATTTTCAAAACTTACAAAAATTCCGCCGTAATCTACGGACTTTATAAAAGTCACGGCGCCCGCAAAATTTTCTACTCCCCTGCTTTTTTCGTCGTCAAGAGGATATAAAGCTGAAACAAAAACGATTGGTATGCTTATATCGCAGAAAATCTGACTGAATAAATTAGCCGTAAAACACAACGTATCCGTTCCGTGCGTAATAATTATCCCGTCGTATGCAGACTTGTCCACGTTGCGCACACAATCAGCCATTTTTTCAAGATCGGAGGGCTGAACGTTTTCGCTTAAAATATTGAGCGGCCTCAGCTCGTCAAATTCCGTAATACAACCGTAGCGCTGTCTATACTTATCTATCAGCAAACTTTTACTCTCTTGCCTGAGATCCACTACTTTACCGCTCGTCTGCGAACCAATTGTACCGCCCGTAAAAATAACGCAGATTTTATTGTGATTGTTCATATTTAATAAATTATAAACTGCCCACAGTTCTGGGGAATAGAAGCGTATCACGGATATTCTGCACGCCCGTGACGTACATCAACATTCTTTCGAAACCGAGACCGAAACCGCTATGAGGAACAGTACCGTATTTACGCGTGTCAAGATATTCGGAATAGGATTCAAGCGGCATGTTGCGCTTTTTCATCGCATTTTCAAGTTTTGCAAGATCGGACTCGCGTTCACTGCAACCGATAATTTCACCAATACCGGGCACCAATAAATCCGTTGCGGCAACTGTCTTTCCGTCGGGATTTTGCTTCATATAGAATGCTTTTATGTCGGCGGGATAATCAGTGACGAATAGCGGCTTTTTGAAATACTCTTCTGTAAGATATCTTTCATGCTCTGTCTGAAGGTCGGCTCCCCACTCTACGGGATATTTGAATTCCTTTCCCGATTTCTTCAATACTTCTACAGCTTCGGTATAAGTTATCTTTCCGAAGTCGCTTTCAAGAACATGACTTAGTTTATCCAAAAGCCCCTTTTCGATGCGTTCATCAAAATATTTAAGCTCTTCGGGGCAACTTTCCATAACGTCTTTGATAATGAATTTTATAAAATCCTCGGCAATTTCAATTATATCGTGAAGATCCGCAAAGCATACCTCGGGTTCTATCTGCCAAAATTCCGCCGCATGTCTTGTCGTATTGCTGTGTTCCGCGCGGAACGTGGGACCGAAAGTATAGATTTTGCCAAGTCCCGTAGCCGCCATTTCTCCTTCCAACTGACCCGAAACGGTAAGTCCCGCTTTGACGCCGAAAAAGTCCTCTGCATAGTACTCCGCTTCGGTTTTTTCGGCGGCGTTCCAAGGTCTTGTAGTGACTCTGAACATTTCGCCCGCGCCTTCGCAGTCGCTGCCTGTAATTATGGGGGTATGCACATATTTATAGCCGTGCTCGTTAAAGTATTTGTGAATGGCGAACGAAAGCTTATTCCTTACCCCGAATACCGCTTCAAAATATTTTGTGCGGGGTCTTAAATGAGGGATAGTTCTTAAAAATTCCAAGGTGTGATGCTTTTTCTGGAGCGGATAATCGGAAGGACAGCCGCCAAGGACTGTAAGTTTGTCTAATATCATTTCAAAACCGTTGCGTTCCGACGGGATAAATTCTCCTGCGGCACATACAGCACAACCGACGACCATTGCCGATTTATAATTTTCATCGGAAACTTTTGCTTTGTCAACGATAATTTGAAGATTATTGAGCGAAGTTCCGTCATTAAGCTCTATAAAAGCAATGCTTTTAGAGTCCCTTGCCGTTCTGACCCAACCGCAGACCGTGATCTGTTTGTTGAGAAAATTTTCTGAAGACTTGAAAAGTTCCGCAATATCAATATGTTTCATCATGCTCTCCGTTAGATTATTAATTATTGAACCGCCCTATGGGCGAAAATCAAAACGCGGACTGCGTACGGCAGTCCGCATTTTTTAGTTCGCTTTCTTCTCGTCCTGAGGAACCACTTCAACTTTGTCGTAATAGCCGCAGTTTCCGCAGACTTTGTGTGCCTCTTTCAAAGAATGACAATGAGGGCACTCCACAAGTGTGGGAGCCGTAGCCTTATAATTGGCAAATCTTTTATTGGTTCTGCTTTTGGACTGTTTGGACTTGGGTACTGCCATTTTAAAACACCTCTCTTTATTTTATTTAACGACAATACCCTCGCAGTCATCTTTGCATAAAATTATGCTTGGCTGACTAATAAGTATTGCTTCGTCTACGGCGGTTTTAAGATTGACCTTTCTTCCGTCGTAAAAATAATCGTCATCGTTTTTTTCGGGAACAAATAGAATCTCCGTTTCAAACCCGATTTGCTTCTGTGCGTCGGAAAGGCAATAAGAACATTTACCGACAATCAGATAATCAATCTTTAAATTCACGCCGACGCTGTCGTCGTCATAAATCTCAAAAGATCCGCTCACTTTTACATTTCCCTCTATTTTACACAGCGGGATTATGCAAAGTTCCTGTGCGGGAGCGTATCCGAATTCGAAATTGCCCGTAAATTCGCCGCGGGCAAGAAATTTTGAGATATCTATTTCCATACCGAAGTTGACTGTAAAATTATATTATAGCAAAGCCGCTTTGTCAACTTATTTTATTTGATAAAACAGAGATTTTTATAAAAGAGCCGCCGTTTCTCTTGCAATTACAAGTTCTTCATTGGTAGGAATTACAAGAACCTTTACTTTGGAATCCTTTGCGGAAATATCGCGAATTGCGCCGTTATTTTTTTGTTCGTTGGCTTCTTTGCAAATTTTAACGCCGAGGAACTCCAACCCTTCGCATACTCCAGCGCGGACTGTGGGGGTATTCTCGCCTATTCCCGCTGTAAATACTATGCAGTCAAGACCACCCATTGCCGCCGCGTAAGAGCCGACGTACTTTTTCGTCTGATAAGCAAACATATCAAGGGCAAGCGCGCAACGTTCGTTTCCGCTCTCGGCGCCTGCAATTAAATCTCTGAAATCGCTTGAAACGCCTGAAATTCCCGCAACGCCGCACTTTTTATTGAGGTAGGTTATTACGTCGGCATGTGAAAGTCCCTTCTTCCTTGCAAGGAACTCAACGGCCGAAGCGTCGATGTCGCCCGAACGCGTTCCCATAAGAACGCCTGCAAGGGGCGTGAAGCCCATTGAAGTATCGACGCATTTACCGCCGTCAACCGCAGTTATGGAAGAGCCGTTACCAAGATGGCATGTAACGATTTTTAACTCTTCGGGTTTTTTACCGAGATATTTAGCCGCTTCACCGGAAACAAATTTATGGCTTGTTCCGTGTGCGCCGTATTTTCTGACGCCGTATTCCTTGTAATCTTCGTATGCGATGCCGTATAAATAAGCCTTTTCAGGCATTGTAGCATGGAACGACGTATCGAATACAAGCGCCATGGGCGTGTTAGGCATAACTTCTATACATGCCCTTAAACCTGTTGCCGCGGCGGGATTATGCAGAGGCGCAAGCTCAAACGTCTTTTCTTCAAGCGTTTTCAATACTTCGGGAGTTACAAGGGTCGTTTTCTTAAAATATTCGCCGCTTGCGACAACTCTGTGTCCGACTGCGCCGATTTCATCCATCGACTTGATAACGCCTATTTCCCCATCCTGCAAAGCGTGAAGTACGAGTTCGATTGCGACTTTGTGGTTTGGCATATCCTGCTCGTACACCTTTTCGCAACCGTTGCCTTTTGCTTTAAGAAGCGAAGCGGGTATGCCTATTCTTTCGCAGGTACCCTTTGCGAGAACTTTCTCCGTTTCCATATCGATAAGCTGGTATTTAAGTGAAGAACTACCTGCGTTGACTACAAGAATTTTCATTTATACTTCCCCCTTTTTATCATTCAGCCTGCAAAGCGGTTACTGCAACCGTGGCTACTATGTCGTCAACATTGCATCCGCGCGAAAGGTCGTTCAAAGGTTTTGCAAAACCCTGACAGATGGGGCCGATGGCCATATATCCACCGAAGCGTTGAGCAATCTTATAGCCGATATTACCGGCATTGATGTTGGGGAATACGAATACGTTTGCATGACCGGCAACTTTTGAACCGGGAGCTTTGAGCTCGCCGACCTCGGGCGCGACGGCCGCGTCAAACTGGAACTCGCCGTCAAGGTCAAGGAAAGGATTCTTTTCTTTTGCAATCTGCGTAGCTTCCTGTACTTTAGGTACCGACTTGAAGAATTTATCGTCGTTACCGCTACCCTTTGTAGAGAACGAAAGCATAGCAACTTTGGGATCGATTCCCGCAATAGTTTTAGCCGTCATAGCGGATGAAATAGCTATATCCGCAAGTTGGTCGGCAGTGGGTTCGATATTTATAGCGCAGTCTGCAAATACCGCAACTCCGTCCGGGTTATAAGGATTATTTTTATCGGGAGCGATCATAATGAAACAGCTTGATACCGTTTTAATTCCGGACGCCGTTTTTACAACCTGCAAACCGGGACGAAGCGTATTAGCCGTAGAATGGCATGCGCCCGATACATAACCGTCAACGTCGCCTGCTTTAAGCATGAGCGCGCCGAACATGGTTCTGTCCTTAGCTTGCTCGTTAGCCTCTTCTTCTGTCATGCCTTTTGCCTTTCTTGCTTCATATAAAATTTTAGCGTATCCGGCTGTTTTTTCGGAGGTTAAAGGATCTATTAAAGTGATACCCGTAAGGTCAACTTCGGGAGCAACTTTTTTACATTCTTCCTCATTGCCTATAAGCACGATTTTTGCAATATTTTCTTTTGTGATTTGGGCGGCGGCCTCAATGACGCGCTTGTCCTCGCCTTCGCAAAGCACAATCGTCTTCCCCTTAGCTGCGGCTTTTTCTTTGATTTCCCTCAGGAGCGAAGGCGTGCCGTTAATCGCATCCGCAAGATCCTGACCCGTTTTCTTGATTTTATCAAGTAAAGACATATCATTTCTCCTTAAAAAATACTTTATTTTTCCGTTAAATCAATATATAATTGAAATGCGGATTTAATTGCTTATATATTATATACCAAAATTTTACAGTTGTAAAGATTAAAATGAAAATTTGTGCAATAATTTGCGAATTCAATCCCTTTCATAACGGTCATAAATATCTTATTGAAATAGCAAAAGAACAGTCGGGTTGCGACGCCTTGCTTTGTATTATGAGCGGTTCATTTACTCAACGCGGCGAACTTTGCATTATGGATAAATACGACCGTGCGCGCCACGCCGTTCTCGGCGGGGCAGACTGCGTACTTGAACTTCCTGCGCTTTTTTCGGTTGCTCCTGCGGAAATTTTTGCGCGGGGCGCCATAAAAATTTTATCTTCCGTTCCGTCAGTTTCAGTTCTTGCTTTCGGAAGCGAAAGCGGCACGGCAGACCAATTTTCGCTGTCGGCGGATTTGCTTAATTGCGAAAGCGAAGAATTTAAAAAAGTTTTAAAGGATGGGTTGTCGCGCGGGGAAAGCTATATAAAAAGTTATTCGGAAGCGTTCGGGCATATCGGAGGAAACGTCGGGTTATCGGCAAAGCCGAATAATATTCTTGGATTGGAATATACGAAAGCTATTAAACGCGCAAACGCCGATATAAGCATACTGCCGATAAAAAGAATAGGTTCCGACTATAACGACGGCAATTTAAAGGAAAATTTTTCTTCATCAAGCGCAATAAGAAGAAATATAACCTCTGAAGTTGTAAAAGATAATCTTCCGCCTTTTGTTTATGAAGATTTGGAAGATATTTCTTCAGCTATAGAAAAATTTGAATGGAAAATGTACTATGATCTATTAATGTCGGAAGAAAAAGATCTTTTGCGTATTTACGGCTGTAACGAAGGGTTAGAGCATAAACTTTTAAATGACGCAAAGGCGTTATCGTTTGAAGAAATAATACAAAATAATATTTCTAAGCGCTACGCTGCTTCCAGAATCCGCCGTATATTATGCGCAAATTCATTAGGGCTTTATAAAGACGACTGCGAACGCTTCCTCTCCTCCGATTTGTATATTAAGCCTCTTGCCGTAAGAAAAAAAAGTGCGGATGACGTTTTATCTGCACTTTCACAATCGGTCTTTCCCTTGGTGGGATTTAAAATGCGTAACTTAAAGCTGTGTTCCGCCGCTGAGGAATGTCTGATAAAAGATAAAAAAGTTTATACCGCTTGGCGCGCAATTACAAACGGCAGCTTTCATAAAAATAAGATTCCCAACGAAGAAATTTGCGAACATATGATTTTGATATAAAGAAATCCACCGTTATGTGATATGCACCCCAAAAGTTAGACACAATTGGAGGTGCATATTTATATGTCA
>CAZQNK010000002.1:0-79144 GCA_964594955.1 uncultured Clostridia bacterium
AATCCCCCAAGCAAAGAACGGCGTTTTATGAGGGGATCTCTCCGCGCCGTTCACTGCGTTCACTTTGGTCGAGATGACAAAAGGCGCGGCTTCGCTCCCTCGGTCGAGATGACAGGGGCGCTTCGCTCTCCACTCTGTCATTCCGAGCGCAAGCGCGCGAGCGTAGCGAAGCTTTGCGCGCCTTATTATAAAAGACTTCGATTATATTGCGCAAAGGAATCCCCACATCCCTCACCTTGTCATCTTGAGCGTAGTGAGCGTAGCGAACGCAGTCGAAAGATCTCATATTTCTTTGCTTTGTTGATGTTATTGGGGGATCTCTCCGCTCGGTCGTTACACTCCCTCGGTCGAGATGACAGGGGCGGTATTCAAGGGGGATCTCTCCGCTCGGTCGCTTCGCTCCCTCGGTCGGGATGACAAAAGGCGCGGTTTCGCTCCCTCGGTCGGGGTGGCGGAACGGTAAACGGGCAACGTTTCGTCGCTCCCCGCAAAGGGACAATCGGTTAACGTTTCCGCCCCTTATTTACCGCCCGCACGGCGGAATATTCACTTTTTATAAAACGTTTAAACCCCGCGGCATAGCCGCGGGGTTTAAAAACGTATTAAAAATCTGGAGTGATGAGTGCATGGATTATTTTTCGGGCTTATGGCATTTATCGCAGAGGGAGCAACCCTCACAGCCGCATCCGCAATCTCCGCAGCCGCCGCCCTTATGTTTTACCTTTTTGTAGATAACGGTACCCACCACGGCGAGAAACGCCGCGCTTATAAGCACCACTACCACGATATCGAAGGGGCTCATGTTTTACGCCTCCTTATTCTTTTTCTTTCTCCCGAATATTGCCGTTATATCGAATTTGCCCGTATTGCGCAGAACTATAAGCGTTACTATTATAGCCGCAAGTACAAGCCAGATGAACAGCGTCCACCACCAGGTTCCTACCGTATATACTATGCAACCCGACAGATAACTTGTCACTATCCAGAACAAAAGCGTCCACTTGAACTGCCCCTTGGGAAGTTCCGCCTTAGCCGTCGCGCAAGCCGCGAAGCAGGGAATGGTGGTCATGTTGAAGATTATGAAAGATATAATTGCGGGAATGGTAATACCCGTGCCCTCTATCATGGCGACCGCAGTAGCGACTTCGTCCGCTTCCCAATCGACGTATGCGCCTGCAACGACTGCCGCGAGCGCGCCGAACGTTGCGATAACGTTTTCCTTTGCAACAAGTCCCGTGATAGCAGCGACCGCAAATACCCAGCCGAGCGAGTTCAACTGCGAACCGAAGCCGAGCGGCGTGAATATGGGCTGAATAAGCATGCCTATGCTGCCGAGAATGGATTCGTCGGTGCGCAGGTTTACAAGACCTTCTATGCCTTCGAGCGAGGCGTAAACCTCGGGATTCGCTTCAAACAGTTCTTCCGCGTCCTCAAGAAGGAATTCCCAATTCCAACTGAACGACTGCAATACCCAAATAATGACCGTTGACGCGAAGATAATGGTAAACGCTTTCTTGACGAAGTGTTTGGTCTTATCCCAAAGGTGGATCATCAGATTTTTAAATCTGGGCCAGTGATATGCGGGAAGTTCCATTATAAAGGGAGGAGTTTCGCCCTTCAACGTTGTGTTGCGCATTAAAAGCACGGAAACGATTGCAATGATAATGCCCGCGAGATACATCGAATAGGTTATAGCGTCCACGTTGCCGACGGCGAATACTTCCAATATGCCGCCCGCCATTGCGGTAAGAATGGGAAGTTTAGCTCCGCATGAGAAGAAGGGAATTACGCGGACGGTAGCCGTTCTTTCCTTTTCGTCTGCGAGAGTCCTCGTGTTGATCGTTGCGGGAATGGAGCAGCCGAAGCCCATGATCATGGGCATGAACGCCCTGCCCGAAAGCCCGAAACGACGGAAAATTCTGTCGAGAACGAACGCTATACGCGCCATATAGCCCGTATCTTCCAAAAGCGAGAAACCGAGGAAGAGGAACAATATCTGGGGAAGGAAGCCCAAAACCGCGAATATGCCGCCGAGTACGGCGTCGCAGACAAGGCTGTCAACCCAAGCCGCGCCGTTGCAAAGTCCTATCAGCGCCGAAACGCCTTCGGTTATGCTGTCGGTTATGAGTACGAGTATGTTTGTAAGTATTACGCCGGGCGAGAACACCGCGCCGTCGTAGAAAAGTCCGACGAACGTTGCAAGCCCGTCTGAAAGTTCAAGCTCGTCAAGGGCGGGCATCCAACCCTGATTTTCCGTAAATCCGTTCAGGAAGAACAAATTCTCGGAGAAAGTCAGGTGGAACACGAAGAACAATATTACAAGGAATATGGGAATAGCCCAAACCCTGTGAGTGAGCACGCGGTCGATTTTATCCGACTTTGTAAGCGCGCCCTTTTCCGCCTTTTTAATTTTTACGCCCGAGAGGTTCGAGGATATGTATTTATATCTTTCGTCGGCGATGACCGCCTCCATATCCGCGTCGCCCGCCGCCTTTTTGAGCGTTTCCTTTGCGCCTTTGCGCTCCAATTCAAGCTCGTCGCTTTCAAGAAGCTTTACCGCATGGAACAGGGGCGAGGGCACGTCGCTTTCCTCATAATAAGCGCACGCCGTTTCAATCTGTTTATCAAGCGCGCCCTTCAATACGGTGGTACCCTTGCGCTTTTCGGGCATTGCGACAGCCCTTTCCATCAGCTGTTTTATGCCCTTGCCTTTGAGCGCAGAGATGGGAACCACGGGAACGCCGAGGGCCTTTTCAAGCGCGGCGGCGTCCACCTTGTCGCCCGCCTTTTCCACTTCGTCCATCATGTTGAGGGCGACTATAACGGGCACGTCCATTTCCAGAAGCTGGGTTGTAAGATATAAGTTTCTTTCAAGGTTGGTGGCGTCGACGATATTGATGATGCCGTCGGGCTTTTCGTCGAGGATATAGTTACGCGCTATGACCTCTTCGGGGGTATACGGGGAAAGCGAATAGATACCGGGAAGGTCGACTATCGCAACGGGTTTGCCGCCGCCCTTGTATACGCCGTCCTTTTTATCGACCGTAACGCCGGGCCAGTTGCCGACGTGCGCCGTAGCGCCCGTCAACGCGTTGAAAAGCGTAGTCTTACCGCAGTTGGGATTGCCCGCCAATGCGAAATTTTTCATTTTACGTCCACCTCCACGCACGCAGCTTCGACCTTGCGCAAGGTCAGTTCATAACCCCTTAAAGTTATCTCTATGGGGTCGCCGAGCGGCGCTTTTTTACGCATGGTCAGTTCGGCTCCCGGGGTCACGCCCATGTCGAACAGCCTGCGGCGAATCTTTCCTTCGCCCGTCACCGCTTTGATTACACCGCTTTCACCGACGGTAAAATCACTAAGTAGTTTGCTCATATTATCTCCTTAACTTATTCCGCTATATATTATATAAGCGTTCGTCGTAAAAAATTAACCCAAGTTCATTTATTTAGGCGAAAATTTATGCGGCAGCACGACAGCGTTTTAAACTGCATTACGCCACAAGAATCTTTCCTGCAAGAGTTCTGTCAAGGCAGACCCTGCCTTCCTTGACGATTACTATTACGTTGCCGCCGTTGGACGAGATGAGGGTAATTTTACTGCCTTCGGAAATTCCCATCTCCTGCAAATGCTTTTTGACCTTTTCCTCCGTGCCGACCCTCATTATGAGAAGTTCACGACCCGCAGGAGCCAACGCTATGGGCATATTTTTACCTCCTTCAAACCATGAAATTGTTAATCTTGGCTAACATTACATTATGTATTATATCCTTATGATATAGCTTTGTCAACTAAAAAATAACCATAGTTCATTTTTTTCACAAAAAATTTTCAGCCGCCGTAAGCCTGCCGTCATTGCAGGCGAATACGTCGGGGCTTACGCATAATTAAGCCCCTGACAGGGACGTTAAACGCCCCCAACGGCGGCAAACGGGCAACGCTTCCGCTTTTTTCCCTTTCGCTCAGCGGGTGAGTTCCTTTTACATAAAATACCGCCACGGAACTATGTCCGTGACGGTTTTTCAAGTAATTTTGTTTTTATTAAACTTTTTTAAGTATTACGGTTTCCATATCGCCGCCGTAACTCTCGCCAAGCGAGTGGGAAACGGTAAGATCGTAAGCTTCGTTAAACGAAACGGTAAAGCTGTACACCTCATCCACTTCACCCGATATCACCGATTCAATTATTTCGTCGGCGTTGTATATCTTGATGCCGTCCGAGCTGTACATCTGCACGCCCTTTTCGTCCGTATAGTAGTTGCAAGTGACATCGATGGTCACCCCGTCGTATTCAACGCTTGCGACAACGCTGTATTTGACGAGCTTAACGGTAACGGTGGTAGTGGTAACGGTAACCTCGCCGTCGGAATTTTCCTGCTTTACTTCTTCTGTATGCGTTACTTCTCTTACTTCAGATTTAATTTCACCGAAAGTAACTGTGACTTTCTCATTGCTGTCGCCAAACGTCCCCGTATAGGAACCGCTTAGCTTTTCCTCAATGTCGGGGCGCTCCTCGACAGTAACCGTAATTTCACAGCTTACGTTGTCGGCTTCCGTAGACGTAAGCGTCAGAGTATAAACGCCTGCCTTATAGAACGAAACCATTGCGCAGGAAACGCCTTCGCCCATGGCGGTAGTCAGGAAGCACCCTTCGGTCACCTGATATACATGTTCGTTCTCGTCGGCGCCCGAAACTATCGTATCGCCCGAAACTTTCGTTTTGAATGTTTCCGTGCATTTGCCCGCTTCCGACTCTTTCAGCGACGCCTTATAATACAGCGCCTGTCCGACGTAAATTTCCGCCGTTTGCGAACCGGTTTGGGAAGTGTTTTCAACATAGCCGACGGAGGAGCTGTACTCATACACAGTGGGATACAGCGCGGTGGGCGCAACCGAATTAAACGTTACTTTAAAGGTCCGCGTGACGTTTTGCGACTTTGCCACAAAGGTTATTTCACCCTTTATATTACACTTTATATAGAACGAATTATTTGAAACGTACAGCAGTATTCCCACCGTGGATTCCGTTCCGTAATTCACTTCTATATCGGTATATCCGCCCTTCGAATCGAACTTGCGGTAATAGAACTTGATAGTATCGCCCACTACGTTGTCGGGCTGAATGTTAGCTATCTTAAACACGCTGCCCGTGCTTGTGCCCGCAAATTTTTCAATGTATGTGTCTTCCCCGATAACTTCGCCGTTATACAGAATATCGAAGCCGGTATAGAAGCGCATATTCTCCGTATAGGGGTTTTCCAGCTCTTCTTCGCCGTCCTGACGTTCAGCCTGCGTAACTTCAATTACTTCATAATATCTTAATCCCAACGAATTTTGAACGTAAGCCGTTCCGTCCTCATTGAAGTTGAAGGGGGCTTCGCTGCTCCATGTTCCAGTGCTTGTATCGTAAAAACTTGAATCGTTGGAATAAGTTACGGCAGAATATTTAAGCCAACTTATGGTGAATGATTCCGTCAGTTTAAATGAAAGGGTTATGATCGAGAAAAAGCCGCCGTATTCGCCCTTCTGGAACAGATGGGAAATGCCGAAGGAGAACTTATATACTCCGTCCTTCTTGACGTTTCCGTTGCTATCCAAGGGCACTTCTTCTTCAAAATCCTTGTTGGAGTTCTTTCTGCCCAGAGCATAGAGGTTAGATAAAAAGTTTTCCGTTCCGAACTGATCGCTTACCGAATCTGCGGCGTACGTTACATAATAACGGTAACCGTCGATATAACCCGTTTCGCCGTCGTCCAATACAGACAGATCATCGTCCATCAACTTATATCCGTTAACCTCGCCGTCGGAATTGGTCATGAAATATTGCGCGCCGTCGTCAGCCGTCACATGGGTATATTTTTCATATAACTCATAGCTGAAAGTTTCGTTGGGGGAAGGCTCGTTATTACCGGCGCCGGATTCTATATGTGAAGTTCCGCGGCCGCCCTCTGCGCTGCGGATCATGTTGTGGCTCTCTTCGGAAGCGCCTACGCCGACTGCGTCGGCGACCGTCTTTATACCGTTTTTATCAAGCTCAACCTCGAAAGTGATATCGCCAAGTTCATGGGGATATGTGTAAAGACTTTTTCCCGACTTGTTTGCGGTGGGCCTTTCAGTTATCTTGGAAGTATACAAAAGGCTTTCGCCGAGTTTGGGCAAGGTAACGGTAGTGTAGTGAGCGCTGTTTTCCGTACAGGTTTTGACCGCCATGCCCGTCTTTTCGGTAGTGGGCGCGGTAACTGTCCAATCGTCGTAAATATGGCCGTTTTCATCTACGGGTATGACCTCCTGAACGTTTTCATAGCAAATTCCGCAGATGCCCTCTTTCAATCCTTCCGTAGAACAAGTTGCTTCCTTTACAACAGTCCATTTGCTGACGCTGTGTTCATGGCCGCCTCCGCACCCCGATAAGGGCGCCGCCATAAGAATTGCGGCCGTTAATGCGGCAACTGCACCCGTTAAAAGTTTTTTCATAATTTAAACCTCTTAAATAAATATACCGCAGGCAACCATCCATTGGTTTGCTTCATTCGAAGCGCAAACTTTTTCAAGTTCCCCTAAGCCGTCGAAGAACATATCGTAATTCTTGCAGGAAAAATCATACAGGAAAGTCCTAATCTGCGGCGTTACGGGATGAATTACCGACGAATTAAGCGTATAGCCCGTTTCTTTATAAGCGTTTATTACGTAAAAATAATAAGTACGCGTACTTTGACAGAACGAGCCCGCATAGCCGTTTGAAAAATCATAATATGGATTCTCTCCCCAACTGCTCGTGCCGAAGTGGCAACCGCCCAGCTCAAAGAACAGCAAATGCCATTCGTCCTCGTACAGGATATAGTAGAAGCCGTCGTCGCCGAGTTTTGTCTGTCCGCAATAGGACAAATCGTTGTTATACAGATCGGAAAGCCAATAGAATTTGCCCTGCGGAATTTCATAATCGCTGTTATAACTTTCAGGTTCTGCATATTTATAAAGTCCGCCCCCGTCTTCCCATACATCGTAATCGCCTTCCAGCTTGAAATAAATGTCTACGTATTTCGGCGTTGAATAGTCGGTATCCGTCGAATCTATATAAAGAGCATACAGCCAGGAACGGTTGTTATAGTACTCTATCGAGATTTTTACGTTTTTGGTATACGAACCGCAATAATCCGAACCGCCGTCATAAGTGGCATACGTCGTTCTGGTGGAATAATACAATTGGTCCAATTTGGGATTAATTTCATTTTCCGTGACGTTTACAAACGTTTCAAGGCTGTAAACATAACTTCCGTTGGTAATGGGAGAAAACTCGAAATAAAACTTTTGGTTCGGTTTTGTGAATTCCACGCGGTACGCGCTGACGTAATTTGCAATTGCGCGCCGTCCGTCATAATGGGAATCGCCCGATCCTCCGCCCCAATCGCCTAAGATTATAAGGCTGATAACTACCTTTCTTCCCTCCTCCGTGCCCGAGGCGCGGTAAATGTTGGGATTGTAAGTATAGCCGTCTATAATGCCGGAAACGGTGACCGTATATTCGCCGTCTAACCCGCTGTAATAGGCAAAGCCGTTTTCGTCGAAATCTGCGGTGTAAACGCTTGTGGAATTTGTCCATACGGCCTGTATGCCCGTGAGGTCGGGCATTACCTCGTCGCCATCGGGAAGGGCAAGAGTAACCGTATATGCGTCATCGGGAACGCCCTCGTCCGTTCCGTCGGGGGTACCCGTACTGCCGCCCGGGACAGAACCTCCGCCCGTATTTACCGCCTGTATTTCCTTGGCGCACCCCGCCGTACATAAGCTTACCGTCAATAAAAGCGACATAATCAAAACAAAAAACTTTTTCATGATTTACGCCCCTTATTTACTTTTTTGAAAAGACTTACGACGTCGTTCCATTTTAATTTACGGATAATGATGTCAACGGCAAAGATGACCACGGCGGCTATGAGCAGCGGCACGGTAAGACTTACCGTTCGTTTACTTATAATACCTTCGTCGTTTTGTACGGTAAGTTTTCCGTCCTCGCTTATTATCCCGCGGGAGCCGAGAACTTTATACAACAACAGGGAATCGAAAGCCGCAAAACTGTTATATTCCGTAAGGTAGGAAACGTTTGCATAATATTCGCAAGATTTATACTCCGTTCCCTTGTATTCGTAATCTATCTTTAATTTATAGGCGCCCGTCGTATCCGTTGCGAAAGAGCACGTATAAACCGTAGAGTCAAAGACGACGTTCGTAATTTCCCTCTCGCCGCCGTCGGGATCGGTAACCGTCACTTTGACGGTAGCGCCCGATTTTACTTCAACGGGGGCAATTTCAACGTTGTAGGAATCGTTGACCTTATTCAAGGTTACGGAATAGGGAGTATCCAACCTTTCCTGCGGGACGTTGGAGGAAACTATATCCGTAAACAGGGTTTGAAGAATTCCCCTGCCCGACCAATTTGCAACCCAATCCCCGCTTATGCCCGTCATAAACGAAGCCGCCCTGCCGTTGCCGTAATTCCAATACGAATAAATGGGTACGGATATGTTCAGACCCGTATTCCTTTCGTATGTGGTCGTAAGAACGGAAGTTGCGCTTGATTTTGCCGAACCGACGACGTAGCCTTCGACGTAGTACAAGGTATCGTTGCTTGAAGTTATATACCCGCCTTCTTTAAGCCCGTCAAGCACGGAATCGTTATAATTTTTATAACTTACGTTTACAAGCGATTTGCCGCTTGCGATGTCCTCGCCGACTTCGTTGGATATATCGGGAAGAATTTCGTCGCTGAGATTTTCATTATAAGAGTAGTAATAATGCGACCCGCCGCCGTAACTTGCAATCCGGTCGAGGTATGTCTTACTGTATTCACGGTCGGAATCAAGACCGACGTCGATGACAGAAGTTCCCACGCCCATATCGTACAGTTCACGGGTGGTGTCTATTGCCCGTGCGTAGTCGGCCGTGTTTTCAAGTCCGTCCGTAATTACAAGCACGCTTGTGGAGCTGTAGCCCGCGCCTATTGAGCCGTAATAGTTTTTAACCGCTTCCATTCCGCCGTTTAAAACCGTTCCCTGCAAAGATTCGATGCCGTCAATCGCCTTTGAAGCGTCCTCGCCGTTGCCGACGATCCCCTGCCATACGGCGGAGTTTTCACTGTAAAATTTGTGTATTATGAGGTAATCGTCCTCGTCAAGAATTTTAAGAATTGCCTGCGCCGCCTCTTTTGCGTGGTTAAGCCTGTCGCTCAAAAACATGCTGTGAGAACAGTCAATAACCATGACGTAAAGCTTTGCGCCGCGCCCGCTGTTGCCGTAATTGACGGGCAGCAGACCCGCAAGTTTGGCGAGCGCCGCGTCGTCCGCGTTGGCGTTGGACTGTAAACCGATGTCGCCTATCGCAATTACGCTTTTACCGAGCATCGAAACGGCTGTTTCAAGGCTGTCCACAAACATGACATAGTTGTCTAGCTTGGTGATATCCACGTTGGAAAGAACCACTATGTCGTAATCGCAAATGTCGGCTACCGTGTAAGGTATGGCTTCATTCCGGCAATAAACGTCAAGCTCAACGTCCGAACCTTTGAAAATTTCTTGGGCGTAATTGCCGTCCGCGTAGACGTCGGTAATAAACAGAACCTTTACATTGCCCTCCACTTCCTGCGTGAAGAATGCGCTGTTATTGTAGGGATTCAGGTCGTTATCCGCAACTACGGTGACTTTATAGTTGTAAATGCCCGCATCTCTTTGGGAATCGAGCGGAAAATTGACCTCCGAAGAGCCCGAACCGAGCAATATGCTGCGGCTTTCAATTGGAACGTCCCCGTCCGTTTCATAGAGAGAAACGGTTGCATACATCGTCTGCGAGCTTTGCACGGTGACCGTGGCGGCAGATTGCCGCCCCTTATAGGCCGTCTGGGCACAGTTGACGCCCGACAGCTGCACTTCGGGAACGTCCCCGGTAATGTTGTCGTTGAGGTAAATCGCGTCTATATAGATAGGCTCCCCGGAAGCGGGCGACATCAGACTGTCTATCGTCTGTTTTAACTCGTCGTCGCCGTTTTCACCCGTCTGCATACAGTCGGTTATCAGCACGATGCGCTTTATTACGCCCGCCCTGAAATTCTCCTGAGCGCACAGAAGAGCCTGTACTATATCCGTCTGCGAATCGTCCACGGCAAGGCTGTATTTTCTGTCCGAATTTTCATCGTCGGTAAAAGCGTCCTGTACGGAAGTGAATTTGCCGCCCATTTCCGTAATCATTTTACTGTTTTTACCGAAGCAAATTACGCCCATTTTGGAATTGTTGGGCAGATTGTTCTGCAAAGCGCCGATATATTCGTCGATTAAATCCAGATTTCTGTTGGCGGAATAGGAAACGTCGGCAACTACGAACACGTTCGTTTCGGTAAGAGTCGTTTCAATCGTGACGCCCGCCGCAGAGAAAGCAATTATTATTGCAAGCAACACGTGCAGCGCGCATGACGCTACGTTGTGCCCGTTGCGGTTGTCCTTGCGGATTGCAATTGCAAAGGGCACTGCAATAAGTATTATAAGAGGTACGGCTATCAATAATAACCAAGCGTTATCTAAGCTGATACTGCTCATAGCAATATACCCCCCAATCTATCAAGAAGATTATGGCAATGGCAAGAAACCAGACCCACAATTCGCTGTAAGTTCCGTCGTGCGCTCCGTCCGACGCGTCGCCCGAAAGTTTAAATACGACTTCCTTTGCCGCCCCGTCCGCGCCGAGCACTTCCCGCTCTTCATCGCCGCTATAAGTAACCAGCGAGCCGTCCGCCGCAACCTTAACCGCAGTATAGCGTTCTTCAAGGGGAAGTTCCGCATATATATACACAACGCGCAAAGCCGATCCGCCTATTTTGAGCGTTACAGTATATGTGCCCGCTTCCGTAAGGACGTATTCAACCGCGTCCCCCGAAAAATCCAGACTTTCCACATTGTTCAAAGGCGTATCAATCCTTATGCCCGTACAGTTGGCAAGCACGTTTATTTCAACCGTATCCCCGCAGTAATACAGAGTTTCCGAAACGATTTCGGGGAAAGTATACTTAAACAGATTGGTCATAAGGGGAATATAATCTTCGCTGAGGGTGAAGTCCGTTTCATGCAAATCGAAAGCGAACACGACCTCGCGGTTGCCGTAGCTGTTCGTCCCCGCGAAAAGAAGGGGGTTATCCGAATACGAAAGCAACGTATAGAAGTTTTTGTTGAGACCGCACTTCACATAGTTCTTTACATAGATATTGTTTTTGACCGTTCCTTCAAGCAGGGTCTGCACGCGGGTAGACGTCGACGAACTGAACTCCATCACGCCGTGAAAATCGAGCGAAACGGTGTTCTGTACGCTGAACCCCGTGTTGGCAACGTTGCCGCGGGGGTTCACAAACCATACCGCCCCGTCGGCGGGAAGCTGTGAAGGCGTGTAGCTGTCAAAGATATAAAGCCCGTATCCGCCGTCGCTTGCGCTGTACCGCGAGGCGGGAACGGTATCGATGTTTACGTCGCCGAAAGAGCTGAGGGCGGCTTTTATAAGAAAGGAATTATTATAATCCCCCTCATCCGAATAAACTATGAGCGTGTTGTAAAAGCTGTCGCTCCTTAAACTGTAAACGGTGCTTTCATTATCGAGCATAAGTCCGTCTTTTTCCGAAACGGAAACGGTTAAAGAACTGAAATCAACGCTGTCGCTTACGAATTCAAACGCGCAGGCTTCGAGTCTGGAAACGGAGACTTTCTGCGCGGAGTCGGCAACGTCGGAGCCGTTAATATAGAGTGAAACGGTCAGTTCCGCCGCGCTTTCGTACGACCAGAGATTGCCCGTTACGGTGAGGTTGCCGTCCGATATATCGTACTTCACGTCGGAAACCGCATAATTTTCCTCACCGGAAGAGAGGTTGACAATTTCAAAATTGTCGGACGTATCTTCAAAATCCTTATCCGTAATGAGATAAATTTTAAGCGAAGGGTTTTCCGTAAATTTTTCCTGTGCCGCGCTTAAAGCCCCGCCCAGATTGGACGCGCAATATCCGCCGTCCGCTTCGCCGAGAAGACTTATTACTCTGCTTTTATCCTCAATCGAATCGCACAGCACCGAAGTGCTTTCCGCGGAATATATCAGGGTGTAAGTGCTTCCGTCGGCGGAGCCGTTTACGATTTCCGTGATTTTATTTTTGCCCGACTGAAGTCTTGTGGAACCGTCGGAAGCGGCAATATTCATACTGCCCGAACCGTCGAGAATGAACAGATAATCATGCGCGGCGCCCGGAAGGGCAAACGAAGGCTGCGCAAGCGAAAAGGCTATCAATACCACGATGAGTATCTGAAGTATAAGGCTTAAAAGCCCCGTTATGCTTTTTATGGGATTTTTGCGCTTTAAAAATTTTTCGCTCAGCGTCCAAAGATAGGTTGCGGGGATTACCTGCTCGGTATATTTGTTGATGATTATATAAATAATTATCAGAATGGGAATAGCTATGAGCGCAAGCAGTCCCAAAGGGTATTCAAGACTCATTTTACCACCCCCATATCGGCGAGTTCTCCGAAGAAAATTTCGTACATGGAGCGTTCTGCGGAAACGAGCATGTATTCCGCCCCGCGGGAAGCGCAGTAGCTTCTTATTCTGCCCGTTGCATATCCGAGCGCCTTTTTATAGGCTTCGATTATCTCCCTGTTTATGTTTTTGCGGTAGGTTTTGGAGGCGTCCTCGGAATCGAAGAAGTGCATCTTTCCGCGCGCCTTGGGGCTTAGCTCTTCTGCGGAAAGCACCTGTATGCAAAATACGTCGCGCTTCTTGGATATGAGATGGTCTATGCCGTATTCGTAGTCGTTATCCGTAAGAAAATCGGAAATTATAACGGACATACCGTCGCCGTAGCCCACTTTCGAAGGCAATATGGCGTCGCTTATGAAGCTGTCGCCGTCGAACGCGATATCGTTAAGTTTGCCGATTTCGTTGAAGTAACGCTCCCTGCCGAGCATGCCCGAAATTATTTCCGTGACGGCCTTATCCTTTATAATATAGACCGAAACCTTATCCATCTCGCATACGGAAAGATAGGCGAGCGTGGCCGCTATTTTAATAGCTTGCTCGTCCTTTTTTCCGTTTCCGTAGCCGACGGAGCGGCTGGCGTCGATATAAATTCTGGTGTGAAGCTGGCGCTCGTCCAGATAGAGTTTAAGATACATCTTATCGAAACGGGCGTAAGCGTTCCAGTCGATCTTTTTGATCTCGTCGCCGGCCATATAGTCGCGGTAGTCGGCAAATTCGCACGACGAACCGTAAGATTTGCTCTTGTGGTTGCCGCCGAAAAGCCCCGCGACGTTATTTTTTACAAGGGTCTGCAACAGCTCCACCTGTTGCAAAAACGCCTCGTTTACGGGTAAATTGTTCATCTTATGTTACTTGGATAATTTCCTGTTTTCGGCCACCAACTGCGCGATAACGTCGTCCACCGTAAGTTTTTCGTTTATGGCGTTGTAATTTATCTTTATCCTGTGTCTTAAAACGGGGTAAGCAAGGGCGTCAATATCCTTGTAAGCCACGTTATATCTGCCGTCCATGAGCGCACGTATTTTCGCACAGGTGATAAGCGCCTGCGCCGCACGGGGAGACGCGCCGTATTTGAGATATTTTTTAGCCGTTTCAGAAGTTTTGGGCGTTTCGGGATGACTGTATGCGACAAGATTTACCGCATATTTGAGAACGTCCTCCGCAACGGGCACGGTTTTTGCGAGTTCGCGCATCTGTAAAATGGTTTCGCCGTCGACCACCGCCGCAGCCGTCTCTTCCATAGTCGCCTGCGTCATGTTTACTATGTCGGCAAGTTCTTCCGCCGTGGGGAAGCCCATGATGAGTTTGAACATGAAACGGTCCATCTGCGCTTCGGGCAGGGGATATGTGCCGTCCTGTTCAATGGGGTTTTCCGTAGCGAGGACGAAGAAAGGTTCAGCCATATTATACGTCTGTTTGGAAATCGTAACCTTGTGCTCCTGCATAACTTCAAGCATGGCCGACTGCGTTTTGGGGGTGGCGCGGTTGATTTCATCCGCAAGGATAAGGCTTGCGAAGATGGGACCCTTCTGGAATACGATGTTCATATTCCCGCTTACGTCCTTTTCTATTACGTTTGTACCCGTTACGTCCGACGGCATGAGGTCGGGCGTGAACTGTATACGGGCAAAGGGAAGGCGGAGAGTTTTACTCAAAGAACGGACGAGACGGGTTTTACCGACGCCGGGAACGCCTTCGAGAAGCACGTTGCCGCCCGCGATTATGGCGGTTATGACGTTGTCCACGACGTCATCCTGTCCGACGACGTCCTTACGGATTTGCTCCTTGACTTCCTCAATAGATTTGCTGAATCTTTCAACTTGTTTATCCATTTGATTTTCCATTTTTTATTCCTGCTGATTAATTTATTTTTCAACGACGCAAACCCTAAGTCAACGCCTTAATTTTTGATTTGTCGGCGGATATGCCGCCGTTAACGCTCAGTCGGCGGCATCGGGAACGTTTATAAGGTAATTAAGATAAGCCCTGATATAGTTCTTCACTTCATCGGAAATTTCGTCGCTGTCAAGCAGCTCGTTCAACTTCTGACGGTATCCGCTGTCAAGCAATTCCGCATAGAAGGTATATTCGCCCGTTTCGGGATTGTAGATGTAATCGTTGCCGGGATAAAGCGTTTCGCCCGTACCGTCGCCTCCGGGGCCGCTGATTTCGGGGTCGGTACTGCCTTCGCCCGATTCTGAGGAACCGTCGTTGACGGCGCGCCCGACCACGTCTACGCCGAATATACTGCCGAGAGTAGTTCTTATGTATGCGTCCGCCATGTAAGTATAGGCCTGCGTCTGCATTGCGGGAACGGAATTTGCTATAAAAGTATGGATAGCGCCGTCGTTTCCGCTTCCGTCGCCGGCTATTTCCGTTATAACTTTGGAAAGCTGGTATTTAACGGCGCCCGTGCCGTTATAACGCGAATATGCCGTATAAGACGTGCTGTAAAGGTCGTAAACCGCGTCGTACAAAGCGTCGCCCGAAGCGATTTTTTCGCGCGAACCGCCGAACTTTACTCCGCCGTCAATGAGCGCGTCGTAATATTCTTTCAGCCCGTCGGATTTAAGCGCGGCCGCAAGCGCATTGACGAATGTCGACAAAACCCCGTCGGCGTCTTCATCGGTAAGCTTGTACACGACGCCGCCGAACTCGTCTCCCGCAGATTGGATGTAGCCGTCAATCTTGTTGAACAGCTTATCGTTTACTTCGGAAAGAACGCTGTATGACGTGAGCACGGTATTTATATCCTTATAAGCCGCGGCGCCGCTTCTTAAAGCGTCGGAAAAGTAAGTTTCCTTTCCCACGGTCAGGCTATAAGCTATATCGTCGTAGGTGTTTACATCTATCGTGGTTTCCGAAACGTCATACATCGACTCCTGCACATACTGCGTGACCGCCGGGGCGGTTATGCCCTCCGAAGTGAGATCCGATAGCAGCCCGTCAAGCGTTTCCGCATAGGACTCCGAGGCTGTTTCGACGAGAATCGTATCCCCCTCCACGTCCTTTATAAGCGCACGAAGCCGCGCAAGCAGCTCCTCTTTTACTTCATAAGGAATTTCCGCCTGCACGGGAGCGCTGCGCAGGGGCAAGGCCACGCCTGCGACGAACAGCGCAACGGCAACTGCCGCCGCAGCCGCCTTTAAAACGATGTTTACAGCCGTCGGTTTGCGCGCGGGCACCGCTTTAAGAGAGGTTTCCGTATCCTCCCTCTGCTTATCGAGCATTGCGCCCTGCTTGCCTTCGTACTCTATCATGGTCTGCGTCTTTTCGTCGAGCGCATGTATTCTGTCCAGCTTTTTGGCAAGTTTTTTATCCGTGGGGCGCAAAGCGAAGAAAACGGTTGCTCCGCATACCGCCGCCGCGCATATTCCCGCCAGAAGATAATAATACCACGCCAATGCGACGGCGCAGGTTTTCAGCGCCAAAAGCAACGCGCCCGTAACGAGGAGCCCGCACAAAATTCCGCACGCCGCTCCGCAGACGACGGCGCGCCGCAGATATTTTCGTTTCAGTTTATCGAACTCGCCGTGCTCGGCAGGCACGACCACCGTTCCGCCGTCTGCACGTTTGTTTTTGCCCTTCCGCTTATTTTCGCTTTTCAGTATATTTTCGCTCTTCCGCTTTTTCCTGTGTTCCTGTATGATAAGAACCGCGTCGATCGCGCCCGAAACGACAGCCAGAACGGTAAAAACGATGAAACACGTCATAAGGGTACTCTTGGGAATACCTATTGCAAGCAAAATTTCAGCCATTTTCGCCCTCCTTCCGCGTTTTTCCGCAATATAACGCTTATATAAATATAACGTTTATATGATAGTTATATGATAAGTAAATGAATAAAAAAATAAATAAATAATAAATAAATGAATAAAAAAGAATAACGATCGGCGCGGCGAGACGCGCCTGTAACGCCTGATATTGGCGAGGCGCGCCGATTACACCTGATATTACAGTATTATAGCAAATTTCTTGCCCATTGGCAAGCAAATTATATGCACGCATTATGGCAATCCGAAATAAAAATTTATTTTACGGATAAAATTTTCTTATCGCGGGTATATAATCAGATTATATAAATGTGAAATTTTGTATAAATAATAATTACATAAGTAAAATCAATTGCAAAAAAGGATATAAAGTGATAAAATAAGCCGTAAGCTGCAATGCTTTACTAAATAAAAAATTATAAGGACATTATTTATGAACCCCGTTTTAAGAAAAGGTTTGATTGCCGTCCTTTCGTTGTGTTCGGCGGTATGCCTGGCGTTGGGCGTAGCCGCCTGCGGCGGCGGCCACAATTTCAGTGAGAAATGGTCGTCGGACGACGTTGCCCACTGGCACGCCTGCACAGACAAAGGCTGCAACGAAAAAAGCGACTATGAGGAGCATACCCCCGCCGACGAAGGCACCAAAGTGGATGAATATATTTACTATACATGCGAAGTTTGCGGGAAGGAGTACCGTTCCGAATCGGCAACTTATATAGTCAACGTCAAAAATATCGGCAAAGCGGGCATAAGGGGCGTATCCGTTTCACTGTACGACGAAAGCAATAATCTTCTCTCTACCGAAACGAGCGGCACGGGCGGCATAGTAAGGTTCCGTAACCTGAAGGCGGCAAACTACAAAGCCGTTGTCGACGCAACTACCATTCCCGACGGATATACTTGCGGCGAAGAAGCTCTTACGCTTGATTTTACTGCGGACGTAAGGGCAGAGACGGTGTACCTGACTCCCCATCTTATAACGGATAAGGAAATGCCCACCGGCACGAAATACAGCCTCGGAAGCGTTGTATACGACTTTGAATACACCGCATACTACAACGACGGGGCAAGCAGCACGATAAAACTTTCCGAGTATCTTAAAAATTATAGTGCGGTAGTTCTGCAGTTCTTCTATACGGGATGCTCTCCCTGCAGGGAGGAATTCCCCTATATCAATAAGGTTTACAACTACACCGCCTCCACAACGGGCGAAAATTACTATGATAAAATCGGCTGGATAGAGTTTGACTCTCCCACGGCGGGCGATACTCTCGGCGTTATGCAGAATTTTATTACGAGCAGCTACGGATTTGACAATTTTGCATACGTCTACGATGAAGCGCGCTACGATACTAATTTCGGCGTTACAGCCTATCCCACCACGGTAGTTATCGACAGATACGGCGTCGTTGCATATTATGAGTCGGGTTCGCAGCCCTCGTATTCGCCCTGGATTAAACTGTTTGAGTACTATTCTTCGGACGATTATGCGCCCAATTACTCCTCTTCCGGCGGCAGCTCGGACAGCGATACGGACACTACGGTGATACCCAACGTAACTATGCCCGACAGCAGCGAGTTTGTCGAATCTATAGTCACAACAGACGACAAATACACCTTTGCCGACACGTTCACCTTCTCGCCCTACTCCGATGAGGACGGCAATCTTGACATATACAGCTGGCCCTGGCTTGTAAGCGGCAAAGACGACGACGAGATAGACAGCATAAGCGATTACATTTATACCTCTAACGCCCATGAGTTGGGCACCTATTCCATACTTGTAATAGACGTTCAGCTTGAAGAGGGTCAGGTGTTCATGTTCGATTACTTTACTTCGACCGAACCCGGCAACGACATACTTTACGTACAGGTAGATACCGTTCTGCAAGCGCAATTATCGGGCGAGGCGGAAGGTTGGAAAACCTTCTATTATGTCGCCGCACATACGGGCAGTTATCAAATTACCCTGACTTATAGCAAAGACTCATCGATTGACGTAGGCGACGACAAGATTTACGTTTCCAACATGCGCCTCGGGCTTGCCGAAGAGATTAAGGATAAAAAACTTCCCACGCCCGACCTGCTTTACAATGCGGCGACCGCCTATACGGCGGAAGAGGGCAACACATACGGTCCCGGCTACGGCTATTCAGATTATGTAAGCGTTTATCTTTCCTCGGACGGCTACTATCATGTCGACCTTTACAACAAGGGTAAGAGCGACGGCGACAGCCCCGACGGCGATCCCTACCTGCTTGCAGACCTGACCCATACCACCCCTTGGAACGCCACGTACAGCGTCTGGCTTTACGCCTACGTCGTACTTCATTCGGAAGATACCGACGGTTCAGGCGACAAAGATGGCATTCTTTACAAAAACCGTGCCTATGCGGAAGCTTTGGAGGACTATTCCTGGGTACAGAACAACTGCGATTGGAACTATGTGCCCGTAAACGAGGAGCTCGCCACGATAATCAAAGCCGTAGTTAACTCATACGGAACCGAACGGCAGAAGACCAACGAAAACCAGTGGCTGGAAGTTTGCCGTTACTTTATACACTACGGGGCGGCCCATTCCGACGGCGACAGCTGTTACGCGAACGACAACCTCGCCCTGACGTACGGCAATAGGATGCCCCTGTATTCGGGAGAAGTGAGCGACGAGAACTCGGAAGGCAACGAGCGGATAATTCACGTAGAAGTTAAAGCTCCCGTCATACCGCGCGGCTTCTATTACAGCTTCACTGCGAAAACCGACGGCGTATACCTCGTTTACACCAATGAAAACGCCGACGAAACAACTGTGGATCCCTACGTATGGGTGGCGAAAGCCGACGGAGAGTTTATCGCAGAAAACGACGACTTTGACCTTTCGGTAATCTATTCGGGATATATAAGCGCAAAAGACTCCGAAAAATATGCGTACAACAGCTATATACGCGTTTATCTTAAAGCGGGCGAAATTTATATGATATGCGGAGCCGTTGCCGAAGACGATGGCAATTTCGACGTTTACATCAGATATTTGGGCAAAGAACTTACCTATTTCACCCCCGTTTCGGACGATTACATCTACACCTACATCTACAACTACGACGAAGAAACCGACGAAGAAACCTATGAAATTTACTATCCCACGTTCTTCTCCGACAGATACGGTGTGGACGACGAAGGTTTCTACGCGGTGAACGACGACGGAACAAAATCCCCTATTTATATAAATATGACGGGAACAACCTATTACCAGATAGGGTACGCCGGGATGACGTTAGCAGATATGATCGAGAATGACTACTGGACGGGAGCTAACAACGTTAAGATGCGCGATTACCTGAATATGGCGAAAAACAACACCGACGTTACCGTCGACGGCATATCTTTGGCGGGCTTTGTACGCGCCGACGAAACGATTGCCAAAATACTGAATGATGCAATCAACGGCGGAAGTTCAAGCGAGGTGGCCAACTATTGCTCCAACGCCTGGATGTTGACGGCGTTCTACGAGAGAACCATAAACGCCTGGTCGGCAGCGCAAGACGAGGACGAAGACGAATGACGGTATAAACGCGTTACGCTCTTGCATTATAGTATTCTATAACAACTCTATAACGACTGCGCCGCGCGGCTTTCAAAAGCCGCGCGGCGTTACGTTTAATTATTTCAACCAACTTCTTTTCCCAAGCCAGCCGCCCCTCCTCTGTCATTCCGAGCGTAGGCGCGCGAGCGTAGCAAAGCTTTGCGCACCTTATTATAAAAGACTTCGATTATATTGCGCAAAGAAATCCCCCAAGGTGGCGCGGCGTTTTTCAAGGAGATCTCTCCACGCCGTTCACTGCGTTCACTTTGGTCGAGATGACAGGGGTCGCGCCGCCTTTCCGAGCCGAATATACTTCATGACAATAAAGTGAAATTGAAAATTCCGCCCTGCATACGCTTGACCGTTTATGAAAAAAAAGGTATACTATATACAATAATTTAATAAAAAAGGAGCTTATTATGAAATTTTTCAAAAAAATATTCCTGCCCGTTCTTGCGGCGGTCTGCGCATTTGCGGTTTGTCTTTCTTTCGCCGCCTGCACCGAAACTACGGAAACTCCCGTTACAGAGGAGCCGCTTGATAAATACAGCAAATACGCCGACGAAAACGACGATACCAACTGGGATTATACGACGTATGTTATCTATCTTGAACTGCCCGACGGCGCGTCAGCGGCAGACGTTTATGTGCAAATTTGCAGCGGATCAAATTGTTTACCAACTAGGACAAACGAAGACGGCAGAGCAAGCGTAACTTTCCCGTCTTCACAACAAAATCAGAAAGTATATATCCATTTTAATGATAAGTATGATAGCAACTATGAAAACATAATTGGTTATGATATACCCGAATGTTGCGAAATCCCCAATGGCAGTACAGAACAAGACGGCAAAGCCGTTTGGTTTTTAAACGAGAAGGTTACGACGCTTAAGTTTGTAGCCGCATAACCCGCTATTTCAGTTACATTACCGTAAAGACTTAAAATTATATTGCGCAAAGAAAGCGCCAAGCATGGAACGGCGTTTTATAAGGGGATCTCTCCGCTCGTTCGTTACACTCCCTCGGTCGAGATGACAAAAGGGGCGGTTTCGCTCCCCACCACTGTCATCTTGAGCGGAGTGAGCGTAGCGAACGCAGTCGAAAGATCTCGTGAACGCGCTCAGCGGGAGGTTTCCTTTTTACAAAGAATGCCGCGCGGCTTTTGAAAGCCGCGCGGCTGTTTCCTTTTATTTTATAAACAACTACAAAACTCATTCGTCCAACAGGGATCTTACGTCCTGAAAGAAACTTTCCGAAACTTTATCCGGATATCTGAACCGCTCAACGCCATTTCTATCGAGAACGACCGTCATCGGATATGTGTTTTTACCGCCGAACGCGTAATACATGGAACCGTCGCCGCTGTTATCCCAGGTAAAGCTTACGTTATCGTAATACTGAAATTCCCACTTCATTCTTTTAGTAACATAATTTTCAAGATCGTTATTATCATAACTCGTATCCACCGTACTTGAATGGATTACCACCAAGGAAATATCTTCGGGATATTCCGCGGCAAACGCGCCGAATTCGGGCAATTCTTCCTGACAGGGCTGACAGCCCATATACCAGAAGTTGAGTATCACTATCTTGCCCGCGTCCAGATCGTCCTGCAAGGTATAAGTTGCGTCCTCTTCTCCGAAATACTTCTTCATTGTAAAGCTTTCAACAGTATCGCCTATCTCGTAACTTGTGGACGCAACCGTTTCTTTATGGAAAACGTTATAGTAAACCAAGACCGAAAGAAGAAATACCAACGCAACCGCCCAGGCAACCGCTTCCAAAATGAAATTGCGCTTTTTAACGTATTCCGCCGTGCCGCGGTAAGCCTTCCTCTCTGCGCGTTCCTGCGCTTTTATAAGCGCTTTTTCATCCGTCACGACTTCTTTTTTGACTTCGCCTTTTTTCCTGTTGTGTTCCTGAACGATAAACACCGCGTCGATTGCACCCGTCACGACTGCGAGAACGGTAAAAACGATAAAACATGTTATAAGGGTACTCTTAGGAATACCTATTGCAAGCAAAATTTCAATCATCTTTCGCTCCCTCCGCGCTTACGGACGAGTTGAATTCGCTCCCGCCGACCTCTGCACCGTCTAATCGGGCATCGCGCGTCGGTTCTTCCGAAAGGCATTGAGCAGACAGTACCTCTCCCGCCGCGCCCGTCTGCGCGCCTGCACAGGTTCCGCCCTGAGCGTTAAGGCTGAGTGTTCCGCCCTTTTCAGTACTGCTTGAAACAAGCGAGCTGAGCGCAACCTTTTCGCCTGCGGCGCTGTCTCCCCCTTCCTCTATGGCGTTCGCATGCAGGAAAATTTTACTTCCCTTCCAACTTATCGCCTTAGTGGGGCAAACTTTAAGGCAGTCGCCGCAATGTATGCACTCATGGTCGCCAACGTGGCGTATGTCCATTTTACAGGTCTGTATACACAGTCCGCAGTCAACGCATTTTTGCTTGTCCAACTTTATGCCCAGCATCGCAACGCGGCAGAAAAAGCCGTATATCGCGCCGAGCGGGCACAGGAACCTGCAAAAAATTCTGTAAATGAATATGCTGCCCACTATTATCAGCACCAATACGCAGAACTTCCAGGTGAAAAGCGGGCCGAGCATGGTATAAAAATCGTCGTTGTTGCCGTTCGCAAGCAGGGAAACCGAGCCGAGCAGCGTTCCCGAAGGACATATGTATTTGCAGAATGCGGGTATTGCGCTGCTTATGCCCGAATATGCCAGCGGAATTATTATTACAAGCACGGCAAGCAATACGTATTTGAAATACGAAAGAACCCGCGTGATCCTGTTCTTTTTGACCTTAGGGGTCTTTATTTTATACAACAATTCCTGTATAAGCCCGATGGGGCACAAAAAGCCGCAAATCGTTCTGCCCAAAAGCAAGCCGAAAAGTATTATTATGCCGAAAACATAGAAGGGCGCCTTCGTGTTGGACGCCGCCAAAGCGTTCTGCAACGCGCCCAAAGGGCAAGCGCCTATCGCGCCGGGGCAGGAATAGCAATTAAGACCGGGAACGCACAAATACTTTGTGTTGCCCGTATAAATCGAACCGGATACAAAGCCCTTTATGTTTGCGTTATATAAAAGCGCCGCATAAAGCTGGATAAGCCTCCTTTTGGAAGGTCTGTGGGCAACGAACCAATCTTTTATTCTAACGAAAAATTTTTTCATATCACCCCAGCCCTATACACTCCGTGCAAATATTCACGGCTTTTAACAGAACGTCGCCCGCTCCGCCGTTCGATATTCCGAGTATAACGAACAAAACCCCGACGGCGAGCAAAACGCCGCGCATCGTCCATATGTATTTATCGCTTTCCAATGCGACGACCGCCGAATAATACGCGCGCTGTAACCTGCCTAAACTTTTATCGTCCTTTTTGCCCAGCGCGACAAGTTTTTTGATATGGGGAAGCTCCTTCTTCGCGCCCCAACCTTCATATATAACCGCGCCTATGCACAGCGCAAACGCACAGATAACGTAGGGACAAATCTTTATGACCGCCGTTTTGATGTCCTCTGTAGGGTCGGGACCTCTGAAATGGCTGAAATCCAGCATATATACAAGCCCTGCGACGGCGAATATCGCGCAACCGACGGCGGCTACGCCCCAGACTATCTTTAAAATACGCTCGTACTTTGCGACCTGCGCCGCCTCTTCCTGCAACCCGCCTTCCGCCTTGACGGGCAGCTTTTTGCGCAATCTGTACAGGGAATACCTTACGTCCTGCCCGAACTTTTTCTTGCCCTGTGGAGGAAAAACTTCCCATATAACCACGCCTATTATTATCATGGCTACCCAAATCCAGAAAGGCGCGGCGATATATCCGAGGCGGTTATATACTATTTCACGGGTAAAGGGTTTGCCCCCGCCGCTACCGAAATAAATATCGCAGACTTCATAAATAAAAAGCGCCGCGACTGTCGCAGTCATAAGGCTGAATATTATCGAATAGACAAGGCGGACCGCACGCGCTTCTTTTTCAGCCATTTTTAACCTCCGTTGAAATTTCTAATTAACCGATAGATAATATATAATAAAATAATTATACCAACAGGCGCGGAATTAGTCAACAAATTTAATGTAATCCGTGTTCACAGCCGATAAAGATATGCGCGTAAATATCTGATTATCGCTTGACCTTTTGCATAAAAATGTATATTATTAATGTACATAACATTTAAGGCAAGGGAAAATATGGAAAAGAACGTTTACGACAAATATACGGGCATACTTAAAGCCGAGCTTTTGCCCGCTATGGGTTGCACGGAGCCGATAGCCGTCGCATATGCGGCGGCGCTTGCAAGGGCGACTCTCGGCTGTGTTCCCCAAAAAGTAGACGTGTGCGTCAGCGGCAACATTTTGAAGAACGTTAAAAGCGTAATCGTGCCCAACACGGGCGGCATGCGCGGAATTATTTCCGCTGCGGCGGCGGGAATAGTTGCGGGTGACGAAACCAAACGCCTGCAAGTTCTTTCAGAGGTGACGGCGGAGCAATACGGGAAAATTTCGGACTATATAGAAAGAACTCCGTTCAGCGTAACAAAATCGCACTCCGGCTGTGTGTTCGATATAGGAATAACCGTTTTTGCGGAAGGGCACAGCGCGTATGTGCGCATAGCCGAACGCCACACAAACGTTGTGTGCATTGAAAAGGACGGGCAGACGGTGGTTCACAACGACGAAACCCCGCAGGATGAAAAAAGCAAAGCCGTATTATCCGTTGAGGAGATAATAGAATTTGCCGACAGCGTAGAAATTGCCGATATCGAGGAGGTTTTATCGAGGCAGATAGCTTATAATTCCGCCATATCTGCCGAGGGATTGAAGAACGACTACGGCGCGAGAGTGGGCAAAATTCTGCTTGCAAGCTTCGGCAACGGAGTTAATAACCGCGCCAAGGCGGCGGCAGCTGCGGGAAGCGACGCGCGCATGAACGGCTGTTCGTTGCCCGTTGTAATAGTTTCGGGAAGCGGAAATCAGGGAATTACCGCCTCTTTACCCGTGATTGTATACGCCGAACATTTAGGCGTGCCGAGGGAGACGCTTTTAAGAGCGTTGGCGGTTTCCGACCTTGTGACGGTTCATTTAAAATCGGGCATAGGCAGTCTTTCCGCATACTGCGGGGCAGTAAGCGCGGGGTGCGGTGCCGCGGCGGGCATATGCTATTTGCACGGCGGCAGATATGAAGAAATTTCACGTACGCTTAAAAACGCATTGGCGATAGATTCGGGCGTAATTTGCGACGGAGCGAAATCGAGCTGTGCGGCCAAGATAGCTTCTGCGGTGGAAGCGGGGCTTTTGGGGTTTGAGATGTGCCGCAACGGCAGTGAATTTTGCGGCGGCGACGGAATACTTGAAAGAGGCGTTGAAAACACCATACATAACGTAGGGGATCTTGCAAGGATAGGCATGCGTGAAACCGACGAAGAGATTATAAAAATAATGATTAAAAATATTTAAAAAAAATACTTGAAATGTGAATATGGCGTTTTAAAGTGTTTGATAAAAGAAGCAGCGGCACAGGGCAAAATTTTTGCCCTGTGCCGCTGCGTTACTTGCTCACATTGTCATTCCGAGCGCAGTCGAGGGATCTCCACTCCCCACTGTCATTCCGAGCGTAGTCGAGGAATCTCCATAAACAATACAATACGTTTTTAACAAGTGAGATCTCTCCACGCCGTTCACTGCGTTCTCTTTGGTCGAGATGACATGATTGTGCTTGATTTACAGATTAATACATGCGCTATACTCAGTAGAAAGACACCAAAGCGCCGCGGGCAATGCCCGCGGCGCTTTGATGTAAAAGGGTTTCACGCTTTCACAAAAATGATTAACAATTGTGTGTTCAGATAATTAAGTTTAGCTTTCGCTACTGCCCTCTGTGGCATCTTGTTTTTCATAAATCGTTACTTTGCTATATGCGCCGTCTTTTCCAAATTCGCTGTCGCTTTCAAACGGCCACTTTTTATATGTAGTATTGCTGTAGGTGACTGTACTGTTATCAGTACTGGTTGCAGTATCGGTAGTATCGCTACTCTCTTCGGCATAAGCTACGGTTACAGCGGAAGTGTTAGCGGTATCGTTCACTGTTATAGTCTTACTTTTAAGCGAGCCGTTTTCTACTAAGAAATAATATGTATCATCATCCTCTACCTTTATAATAAGATCGGGGTTAGCTTTTTCGCCCGTTTCAACTATATATTCGGTATAGGCGTTCTTTGCCGCCGACAAAGCCGCACTTTCCTTTGCGTTATTGACAACGTTTGTAAACGTGGGAATGAGCACTGCCGCAAGAATTGCAATCACCGCAATTACGATTACCAACTCTACTATAGTAAAGCCCTTTTTTGCCTTCTTTAACATCTTTTTTACTTCTTTTTTGTTTTTGCCGTTAAAAACCCTTTTGTTCGCGCATGCGCGAACAAAAGAGCCTAGGCTCTTAGCAGTTAAATAATATCACACTTTTTTATATATTGTCAATAATTTAATGTAAATTTTTTATATTTAATTTACTCGGTTGAAATTATGCCGCGGGCGGCAACTGCCGCCTGCGGCGCAATAATTTTATATAAATCTGCTTTTTATGCCTTCAACCACAGGTACGCCAAAATGTACATCAATAACCCTACTATGATAATTATGCCTATCACGGGGGCAAACGCCTCAAAAGCGCCGCGTATCATTTTGCGCTGTTCGCTTTTGCTTATCTTGGGTTTTTCTTTGCCGCCCTTTTTTTGCGGGTCATAGCCCCGCATACCCTCGACGTTCATATCGGCGAACGTCGTTTCGGTATCCAAATCGTCCTTACGCTTTTTGCGCATCGGATCTACCCGCCTTTTTGCCTTTCGCCGCCTCAGCTGCCGCTAATGCCGCAAGTTCGTCCTGCTCCTTGGCGAGGCGCAAATACTCCGCCGTCTCTTCCGCAGTGTTATAAAGGTGGCAGGCGCAGAAATGCCCTTCCTCTATCTCTTTATACGCGGGATTAAAACGCGAGCATACATCCATACAGCTTTCGCACCTTGTGTGGAATTTACAGCCTTTGGGGGGATTTACGGGCGAAGGGATATCGCCCTTTAAAATAATCCTGTTCATTTTAACGTGCGGATTGGGCACGGGAACAGCGGAAAAGAGCGCCTTGGTGTACGGGTGAAGAGTGTTTTCAAAAATTCTTTCTTTAGAACCGTATTCGACCATACTGCCCAAATACATGACGCACACTTCGTCCGATATATGTTTTACAACGGATAAGTCGTGCGAAATGAACACATACGTCAACCCCAATTCACTTTGAAGTTCTTTCAGCATATTTATTATCTGTGCCTGTATTGAAACGTCCAAAGCGGAAACGGGTTCGTCGCAGATGACAAGTTCGGGTTTCAGCGCCAACGCGCGCGCAATACATATACGCTGTCTTTGTCCGCCCGAAAATTCGTGGGGATAGCGCCCGAAATAGTGGGACTGCAATCCGCACATTTTCATTATGCCGAGAACGTATTCCTGATAATTTTCTTTTGTACAGATTTTATGGTGAAGAGCGGCTTCGCCGATTATCGCGCCCACGGTAAGTCGGGGGGAAAGGCTTGCATAAGGATCCTGAAAGATCATCTGCATGTTGGGGCGGAGTTTATTAAAATCCCTCTCTTTAAGAGCGGAAACTTTTTGTCCCTTGAACCAAATGTCGCCGCCCGTTACGTCGTACAAACGGAGAATGGTTCTGCCCATGGTCGTTTTGCCGCAGCCGCTTTCGCCGACTATGCCCAAAGTTTTTCCCTTATTTATTTTAAACGAAACGCCGTCCACCGCCCTTAAATACGAAGTCGGCTTGCCCAAAATATTTTTGCCTGTGACGAAATATTTTTTAAGATCTACAACTTCAAGCAGGGGGTCGGTTTCGGGATTGTAGGGGCGCTCCTCATAGCCGATTTTTTCATGAGGCACCGCAACCGTCGCTTTTTTGACTTTGCCTTTCTTTCTGTTGTGTTCCTGAACGATAAACACCGCGTCTATTGCGCCCGTCACGACTGCGAGAACGGTAAAAACGATAAAACACGTTATAAGGGTACTCTTGGGAATACCTACTGCAAGCAACAATTCAATCATTTTTGTCCTCCCCGCCTTGCCTGTAAAGATAACAGGAAACGCTGTGAGTATCGCTTACCTTGATAAGTTCGGGGTATTTGCCCGCACATTCGGGCTTACACATTTCGCATCTGTCGCGGAAATAGCAATAATCGGGCATATCCACGGGGTTAGGAACGAACCCCGGTATACAGTACAGCGAATCTACCTCGCCGTCTACGGTGGGTTTGCTCTTTTGCAGACCTATCGTATAGGGGTGCATGGGGCGGTCGTAAATATCTTCAGCCGTACCCATTTCTATAATTCTGCCCGCGTACATGACCACTACGTAATCGGCCATCTCTGCAACAACGCCCAAATCGTGCGTTATAAGCATTATACTGCCGTTGATTTTACCTTTAATGTCGCGCAGAAGGTCGAGTATCTGCGCCTGAATAGTCACGTCAAGCGCCGTTGTAGGCTCGTCCGCGACGATAAGTTTGGGATTGCACAAAAGCGCCATGGCTATCATGACCCTTTGGCGCATACCGCCCGAAAGCTCGTGCGGGTACTTTTTGTACACGCCTTCGGGGTCGGCTATGCCGACGAGGTTAAGCATTTCTATACTGCGCTCCTTTACGCGCTGTTTGGAAATGCCCTCTATATGAAGCTTGCCGACCTCGTCAAGCTGGTTGCCTATCGTAAATACGGGATTGAGGGAGGTCATAGGCTCCTGAAAGATCATTGCGATCTCCCTGCCGCGGATGGAACGCATAATTTCCGTGGGCATCTTGGCGATATCGACCACCTTCGTTTCCATTTCGTAAAGATTGCCGCCAAGCTCGTTTTTCTTTATGATAGGTTTGCCTTTTTCGTTCAGCTTGCGCCTTTCGACGCCGTCATCGCCTATTTCCGTTTCATATACGGGAATCTTCCTGCCGCGCCCGTCGCGCTTGAACATATTGGAGCGGAAACGTATGCTTCCGCTTACTATCTGCCCGCTGGGCGCCTGAACGAGCTGCATGAGGGAGAGCGACGTCACGCTTTTGCCGCAACCGCTTTCACCGACGACGCCCACAGTTGAGCCTGCGGGGATATTGAACGTAACCCCGTCCACCGCCTTAACTACGCCCGCGTCCGAAAAGAAGTAAGTGTGCAGATCGTCGAATTCGATAATGTTATTATCGTCCTTCATCTGCGTGACGTACTCGCTTTCGTCTGCTTTACGCTTTTTGTATTTTTCAAACTTTTTTATCGCCGCGGAATTTTCCTTGGCAATGCGTTTGGACTCTGAGCGGGTTATATAATGCTTTTTGTTCTCTTGTTTAAGTTTATCCGCCATGTTCTACCTCTTCATTTTGGGGTCGAAGGCGTCCCTGAGCCCGTCGCCTACGAAATTGAACGCCAATACCGCAAGCGTAATGCAAATGCCCGCGCCCAGCCAGAAGTTGGGATAATACTGCAAATTAGTCATACTGTTGGCAGTTTCTATCATGGTGCCCCAGGTGGCGGTGCCCAAAGGCGCGCCGAGATTGAGGTAACCTAACGTTGCTTCCATTAAAATTACGCTGCCCAAGCCCAACGTCATCGTAACGATAAGTTGGGGAACTACGTTGGGAATGAGATGCCTGAATATTTTAGAGGACGTGGACAGCCCCGAACACTTGGCGGCGAGCATGAAATCCTGCTCCCTCAGGGAAAGAATTTGCCCGCGGACAAGCCGTGCCGTGCCTCCCCATCCCATTATCGCCATGATAAGCATCATGTAGTACAGCTTATCGATAGTGGTGATGTTGTCGAATATCAGCGACAGTATCAACAGGATAGGCAACGTCGGTATACAGGCGAGAATATCCACTATTCTCATTATAAGGTTATCCACCCAACCGCCGAAATAGCCCGAAAGCCCGCCGAAAATTATGCCCAGAAGCGTTTCCACGAGCACTACGACGAAACCTATGGTAAGCGAAACCCTGCCGCCGTACATAAGCCGCGTAAAGATATCGTAGCCGTTGGAATCCGTACCCATCCAATGGTCCCAACTTATGCCGTCGTTTGCGTTGACTGTGGGATAAGTGAACGATACGGCATACGAAACGTGTTCCACGCCGTCGGAATCTGTATATTTTTCTATTTCCGTCATCACGAAAGTAGGCGTGATATTTTCGGGATTCTTATCCGATTCTTTTTCTCCCCAAGGGGAAATAAAGGGACCCACGAAGCTGAACAAAAAGAGGGCGAGCAAAATTAAAAGCCCTATGACCGACAGTTTTGAACGGAAGAAACGCTTTGCCACCGTGCGGCCGGGGGAGAGAACTTTGACCCTGTCCGTAAGGTTTTCGCCGTGCAGACCTTCGTTGAAGTTGTCGGGCTGCCCCAAAGCGCCGTCCGCGCCCGTTTCAACCGTGTTTTGCGATATTTGATCTTGCATATGTCACCTACTTTGTCAGTTTGACGCGCGGGTCTACGAGCGCGTAAGCCAAATCCGAAAGAAGAACGCCAATCACCGTAAGAATGGCCAAAAACATGTTATAGCCCATTATAAAAGGTATGTCGCCGTCTATCAGCGCGTTGTACGCCGTGCTGCCTATGCCGGGGAGATTGAACACCGTTTCCGTTATCATGGCTCCGCCGAAAAGCCCGGGCAAAGTTCCCGCAAGCAAGGTAACGAGGGGAATCATGGTATTGCGGAAAACGTGTTTATATACGACTTTCCCTTCCGAAAGCCCCTTTGCGCGCGCGGTGCGGATGTAATCCGCGGAGAGCACTTCCAGCGTGTTGGTGCGCATATATCTTACGATACTGCCTATGTTGAGAATTACGAGCACGAACATCGGGAGTATGAGATGCAACATCATATCCCCGAACTTTGCAAACGTCCAGGACGCGTCGGCATAGTCCGACGAAAAGAGATTGCCCGAAGGAAGCCAGCCCAAATCCAGCGAAAACCACTTTATTACAAGGTTGCCGAGGAAGAACGTGGGGAAGGATATGCCTATCATGACGAGCACCGTGACGGCGTAGTCGAGCTTGCCGTACTGGTTGCACGCGCACTTGATGCCGAGGGGAATGGCTATTATAAGTTCGAGAATGAGCGAAACGAAAGCTATGCCGAAAGATACGCCCATGTTTTCGAATATTATGTCCTCAACGGGTTGACCGTACTTCCAGCTTACGCCGAGGTCGCCCTTGAAAACGTTGCCCAGCCAGGTGAAATAACCTTTTATTATCCCCCAGAAGCTGTTGTCGTCCAGACCGTAAATGGCAAGCCAGCGCTGCAAATCTTCTTCGGATCCGCCGATGGCGTGGGTCGACCAATATTTGTTCTCGACGAAGTTTGTCGGCATACACCTGACGAGGGTATAAAGTATCACCGATACTCCCAAAAGGATCAATACCGCGAGCAATAATCTTTTTATTACATACTTTACCATTGGTAATTAAAACTCCCGTCATTCGGGCAAAAGCCCGAAATCAGTTAAATCAGTTATAATCTATCTCCCAAATCCTGTCTATCAAAGAAGAATAACAGTTGGGGTTTTGGTTGAGCGAGCTTGCCTTTATTATTTTGCTGTTATAAACTTCGCAGTCCTTCCTCTGGTAGGTGGGCAGTTCGACGGCCAATTCCATGACGAGGTCAAGACATTTCGCATAATAATCCTTACGCGTGGACTGATCGTTTGTTTCCCTTGCATTATCGATATACCCGCTGAGCTCGGTTATAATGGAATACTCCGCGCTCCATTTTGTGGGATTTGCGAGAATTTCGGGATAGTTCCAGTTTTTGACGCTGCTCGCCGTGCTGTTCATATGGTAAGTCTGATACATATCGGGATCTATGGTTGACGTCCAGGCTGCCGCCCATACCGCCAGATTGCCCGAAGCGAGGTCTTTAAGCGCAGTAGAGCTTGTCTGAACGGTTATATCGAAGCCCGCCTGATTGAGAATTTCCGCCGCCTCGGAGAACATCTGGTACGCGGGGTGGTCGGAGGAGCTGCCCGCTATCGTAAACGTGAATTTACATGTAAGAGAACCGTTTGAGTAAACTCCCGTACTGGGGTTCTTTACGTAGCCTGCCTCTTCCATCTTTTGCTCAATTTCGGTGACGCTTGAAGTGTATTGGTAATACGCTTTTGCTCCTGAGGGATAAGCCCAGGAAACGGAGCTCATCGGGCGGTATATTACCTCGGAATATTCTTTGGAATAATAATTGCGCGTGGGACTCGCAGTGTCTATCGCGCTCATTATCACGCGCCTTACCGCGATATCGGAAACGAACTTGGGATTGATGCCGACGTAGCCGTAGCCGTTCGTCTTATACGTTGTATAGGTAAGGCTTGAGCTGTCCTTCAACTGGTTGATATTTTCTACGGTAGCGTTGGGCATGCCGTAATGGATTGCACCTGTGAGGAGATTTGTAAGAACCAAATTGTCGCCCATTTCATTCAGTTTAAGGTATTTGATTTTGGCGTTCTGGATATTATCGCCCATCGTTTCGAAGTATTCGTTGCGCTCGTAGTTTACGAACTTATTGGCATAGAAACTGTTTGAATCGCCCTGCGCCTTGTACGCGCCCGCGCCCACGGGGAAGCGGTTTTTGGAGGTATCGGAGAGCACCTCCGTAAAGAACGTGCTGTTGCCACACTCTACGCCGAACTCGGTTATCTGATAGTCGCCTTTGGCGGCTTCGTATTTTTTGTAATCTGCTTCCGCCGCAGCGATATAGTCCTTACCGCCGAACGAGCCGGAATAATAATGCAGAGGGCAGACGGAGAAAGCGAAGTTCCATATGGCTTTGGGGTCTATGCCGTTTACCCTTATCGTAAGAACGTCGTACTCTTCGCCCAAAGATTTTCCGTCAAATTCGGTAACACGCGACGTAGTGACGCCCGAAATCGTCTTGACCAAAAGCTCGCCGTTGTTTTGCTCCTTCAATTCTTCGTAATACTTGGTTCTTTCTTCGCCCGTGAACTGTTCCAGCGCGGTACTCGCGGTGTTCCAATATTGGCAAATATCGGGTATTCCCTCTTCCGTTTTGATGGTATTGTCTTCGCCGTAGCCGCCCGTCTTAGCTTCCCAAATGTAATTGATGCAATAATCGCGGATAACGTATTCCCTTGCGACTTCGTCCGTTGCGCCATTTTTGGTATAGGCTTCCAACGCCTCCTCTGTTACGGCCTCCTCTATATCCGCGGCGTAGTCGTATCCGCCCTCTTTATCGAGATCGGTTAGATATTTTCCATTCTCATCTTTGAGCTGGACGATAGCGCCATTGTCGTTCGTTTCCGTCTGGATGCTTATGACGCCCTCGTTGAGATAGAAAGCCTGCCATGTTTCGGTAAAGTTGTATTCGTACGTTTCGTCACGGCTTTCAAAAGAGGACTGTATAGTAGTCCAGTCTGTCTGCAATTCTTCAAGGAACAGTTTTTTGACGGTTTCTATATCGGCAAGTATGGTGGCGGTTTGAGGAGTTTCGCCGCTGCAATAATTAATTATATTGGTTATTCTTTGCATACCGTTCGTAGAGAACGATGTCTTGGCGGTATCGTCGTCGCCAAGGTCGGGATCCTGATAGCGGTAAGCGTTGAGCCCCTGTATATCGTTGGAATAGAGGGTCGCCGAACCCGTATACGCCAGATCTATGTTCACATACAGACTGAAAAGAACGTCCATTATGGTCAGATCTTCCCCGTCGCTGAACTTCATTCCGTTCTTAATGAGGAACTTATATTCGCTGTATGCGGTGTTGCCGTTGGTGGCGGAGCTTTCGGCAAGCTCCTTGCCCGAATTGTCGTAGTATTTCAACGTATACTGCTTTACGACGGTGGGATAGTCCTCCCCGCATGCGATTTCGCCTTTCGAATTGGAAGCGAGCATGCCCGCCTGCGTCATGGAAATTACTGTGCCGTCGTTGCCCGAAGTATAGAAAAAGGGATTAAAGTTGGCGTCCAGCGCGCCTATACTCATGGTAAGAGGGCGGCTTTCAGGATCGTATTCATGAACTTCGTTGTCCGAACACGCGGGCAATACCAGCGAGCACAGCATCATCGCCAAAACTCCCGCTTTTATAAATTTTTTCATTTAATTGTCCTCCGATTATATTTATTGCAGAAAAATCAATCTGCGTCTTTATCTGTAATTACCGTTTCAAGCTTGTTGGCGGGACCTATGTTCACGGTATAGCCGCTTACAGTAAGTCCTTGAAGCCATTCTTCGTCATTGTAGGAAACGTCGTATATCCAGCCGCTGTCGTCATAGCCTTCGTCCGTCTGTATCAAATTCAATATCCGCGAACTGTCGGAAATGGTTATGCTTAATTCGACGTTTTCTATACTGAAATTATCGAAAACGGGTTTGCAACCGTCGTTTACCGAACCGAACAGAAGATAAATGTATACGTCTGCGTTAGGTCTTACGGTATAAGAAACATTCATGTCGACGATGGCAAGGTCGTGTATTTCCGCGCCATTTCTCAGCGTTCCGAAAATCGACGTTGTCGATCCATTGACAAGATTTTCGCCCGGGTTTATCGAAATATTTTTGATTTCAAAGCCGTTGCCCTCTATCCTGCCGCTGAAATTGAACATGGGCGCAAACGCATAAGTATCCGAGCAATCTATATCGTTTATAAAGTAATAGTTGCCGTTTCGCGTATTGAACAGGGTTCTGAGATCCGACACGCCGCGCACTATAGTCCACTTGCCGCAAAGATATTCAACATACAGCGTCAAGTCGGTTTCACCCCTTTCAAAGGTCATGCCGTCGGCGGATTCCGTACAGTCTTTATCCGTATAGAATTTAAGCGCGGTCGCGTCCGTAACGCTTACGGAAGGCAATCCGTTTGCGTCGTTTACCGTAATTTTTCCGCTTGTGCCGAAGTATTGCTTATAAAGAATTTCGCCCTCTTTGACGGTGTAATCTTCTTCGTCGTCGCCCCCGCTTACCGTGACGTAATTTTGACCCGTTTCGTCAAGATCTTTTATCACGAGAACGTAATTTACGGCGATTGAAGGCGTCCACAGCGCCGCGACGTACAGATTGCCGCCGTCAAGAATATCGCTGTCCGTAAATTGTCTGTCGGTGCAAACGAGCGGAGGAACGGTTACGGCGTCGTCGGAATATTGGTTTCTCAAAACGACGTAAGCGTCGTAATCTTCACGGCTTACAAGCCATTCGCCGTCCCGATTGATAAAGCCGATAGTAACCGTTTCTGCCGAAGAAACGTATGTGTAACCGTACGTCCCGTCAGACTGTTTGTATGCGCTCATATAACCGTCGTCGACGTCAAGCGCAAAGTACAGCTTTTCTTCCCCGTCGGCGGTCAGGGTCGTCTGTTTCACTTCATACCAACCCAAAAGCTCGTAATTTTCGCGTGTGATCAGATGACCCGTCTGGCTGGGGCTTTCTTTTTTTTCGATCTCGTAGAATCTGGTACCCGAAGTGTACAACATATCCGAACTTACGACATAACTGCTGTTGAAATAGCCGCCGTTGCCGTAGTAAGTTACAATCGTCGATATATTTCTCGAAGCAAGCTCCTCGTCATAGCTCGGAAAGCCGATGGAACAACCCGCGCACAGACAGGCAATCATACCTATCGCAAGGATAACTATTAATTTTAACCTTGTTTTAGTCTTAATCATATAAGTTTAATCTCCCGAATTGTCGGATTGGTTGCCGCGGCTGTCCGCTTTTTTTGCTTTTCTGTAACATCTGATAAAAATCATTGCTCCGACTATCAAGAGCGCCGCCGCTCCTATAAGAAGCCCGCCGCTGCTGCCGCAACCCGCGCCGCAACCGCTTTCCCCGTTATCCTCAGGGGGATTTTCGGGAGTTACGTCCTCATCGGTTACGGTTATACCTATAAGCACGGTTCTACCGAGGTCGGGTATGGAAACGCGCACGCTGTTATAGAGTTCCGACAAAGCTTCGTCGTAAGAAGAATCGAGTATTACCTGCCCTTTGTCGGCGTAATAGATAACTTCGGAATAGTCGTCATAGGTAACTACGATTTTAAGCCCCGTCATATCGAAGTGTTCGCCGACTTTGTAAACGGATTTATAACTTGACGTATCTGCCTCAAGCTTGGATACGCTCACCTTTATGCCGAACCTCTCCTTGACCGACGAAAGCGCGCTTTCGGTTTCGCTCAAAAGGTCTATGCTTACGCCGCTTGCGGAAAGCTTAGCCTTGAGCAAATCCATCTGGGTGGAATCATTCTTCATGTTGTTGTAATTGAGGTGGGTGGCTTTAACCAATTCGGAAAACGCAGTAACTTCTGCGGTCAATTCGGGGGTTACCTCCGCCGTAGCCCAGGAGTTGATTTCGGCTACGGAGTACCAGCCGTCGCTTGTAAGGTTTTTAGCTACCGCCGCAGACGAAACGCTGAGCACTACGTCCGTGGTTGACGCTTTTCCGAAGTATATGCCGTAAATATAGTTAGTATAGCCCGATCCGTTTTCGGGATAGGTCATCTCAAGAGTGGAAGAAACTGCCGATATCTGATAGGAGTCGCCCGTATAGGCGTTATAGTATACATAAACGATATCCGAAGCGTAATCTATAACCGCGCTGTCGAAATTAGTGTTGTACAGTCCTCTGAAAATGCTGCCCGCCGTGTTCGACATATACGTCATATAATAATAGAAATAATAGTCGGATTCGTTTGAGGTATCGTAACTGATTTCCGCTTCGAGCGTGGGAGCCGTATAGCTTGTGAAATTATATTTGGTAACGCCGCTTGAATAGAACGCGCCCGCGCCTACGTTTGTAAGCTCATAGGGGAACGTTACCTGTTTGAGCGTTCCCGCCGTAAGGTTTGCAAACGCGTATGCGTCAATTCTCACCGTTCCGTCAAGCACGGTATAGTTTGAAAGATTGAGAGCCGAGGGGTAAGACATTAATTCGTACCCGCCGTTGGCAAGTTTGCGGTAGAGCACGCCGTTGTCGTCGGTGAAATAATCTGCATTTCCGTCCGCAACCGTAAACTTTACGAGGTTGCTTGCGTTTGCAAACACGCCTACGCCCATCGGAGAATAGGTGTATTCATAGCTTGTTGTAATGGGCCTTGCGTATTTGGAAGACTCTACCGTCACCACCGTCTGCACGGTTGAAGAACCGAGCGTTGCGGGGATCGTGATTTCGGAAGCCGCATTGCCGTAGAAGGCGAAGTCGCCTATCGCCGTTGCGCCTGAAATATCTATGTTTTCAAGCGAAGAGCAGCCGTAGAACGCGTATGCGCCTATATTTTCTACTTTTTCAAGTCCCTTCACATTTTTAAGCGACGTGTTGTACCAGAACGCGTTGCTGCCTATGGTTTTGATATTGCTTAAATCAATGGATTCAAGCACGGTGCAGTAGATAAACGCCATATCTCCGATTGCCGTCGTCTTTTTACCGAGCGTTACCGAAGTAAGACTGCCGAAAGGTTGCGTTTCATAATATTCATCGTAGGAATAGAACGTATAGTTGCCCGTGACGGTTGCGTCTTCGCCGTAAGTTACGCTTTCGAGATTTACACAGCGGAAGAACGTGAAGTTACCCAGCTCATCAACCGACGGCAGAGCGACCGTCGTAAGCTTGTCGCAGCCGTAGAACGTTCCGTCGCCCATAGTAGTTATGTTATCCGCCAGAGAGATTTTTTCAAGCTCCGTGCAATAAGCAAACACATAACCGCCGAACGCCGCAGTTTTTGCGGGAGCATAATCAAACGAAGTCAAGGACGTTTCCGCAAAAGCATAGCTGCCGACCTCGGTCACGGAGGAGGGCAACGTTATAGAAGTTATCGCCGAAGCTTCAAACGCGCCGTCGCCTATCGTTTTCAGCGAACTGCCCGCGAAAGTTACGCTTGCAAGTTTGGAACATTTATGGAACGCGCCCTCGCCTATTGAGGTTACGCCTGCGGGGATAGTAACGGAGGTAAGCCCCGTATTATAGAATGAATAATCGCCTATCGTTGTTACGCCTGCGGGGATAGTAACGGAGGTAAGCGCCTTTTTGTTTGCAAAGGCATAATTGCCGATTTCCGTTACGGTATCCGCTATATTATACTCGGTCGCGTTTGAAAGCGCAAGTATAACTTTCGTCTTGTCTTTATTATACAATATATTTCCATCGATGACAAGAGCTTCAAGCCCATCTTTGAGAGTTAAATCGGATATACTGTTAAATGTTGAGCCGTTGAACGTTACTTCCGACAGGTCGCAGGTGACTTCGAGCGATTTTAAATCGCCGCCCGCAAACAGGTCGTCGCCCAGATAGCTGAGACCTTCGGGAAGGGTAAAGCTACTCATGTAGTTATTAGCGAACGCGCAGTCGCCTATGCTCTTAATAGTGACGCCGTCGTTAAACGTTACGGAGCTTAAATTGCCGACCTCCTTAGAGGCAAAGGCGTAGTTTCCGATAGTTCCGTTGGTTACGCCGTCGAAAGTTATGTTATATAATCCGGCGCAATCGTAGAACGCATAATCGCCGACGCTTGCCGTCTTAATCACCACGTTGTCGACGGAATCGCACCCGTTGAACATGCCCGCGCCTATCGACGTAAATTCGCCCATGGTTACCGCCGTCAGATTGTCGCAGTCGGCGAACACATAATATCCGCTGACGTGCAGACCCGTGATATCGAGTGAAGTGACGTTTTTAAGCATTTCCCTGACGGTTTTTATGTTGAGCGTGCAAGCCGAAGCAGTTTGCGTGCTTGTCTCGCTTATTTCAATGCGAACCGTTCTCAAATCGGTGGCGCTTGTATTGGCCACGAGGGATTTAAGTCCTTCAAGCTCCGTAGGGTCCGTTCTGTCGTTATATATTATGGAATTTACAAGTTCGACGCCGCTGTCCGAAGAGAGCGAACCTTTAAGGCTTGTACACCCCGCAAACGCACGGTTATAAGCCGTGCTTATCTTTTCAATGCCCTTAATTATCTGCAACGAGGTACAGCCGTCGAAAGCGTTGCTTGCAACCGTGAAAGTTTTGCAGTTGCTGAAATCGACGTATTCAAGCGACGTACAGCCCTTAAACGCTTCTTTGTTTATAAGAGTAAGGTCGCAGTCGGCGATGTCAAGCGCGGTAACGTCGTCAAAGAACACGTATTTAAGGTTTGTACAGCCGTAGAACGCTCTTTCACCGATAGTTGTTACCGTCTTGGGTATAACTACCGCCGTTATGTCGGTGTTGTACTTGAACGCCTCGTTCCCTATGGTCATTATGTTCATATCCGTGGGGATATATACCACGCCGCCCGCGCCCGCATAACCTGTAAGCGAATAGCTTGAAACGGTGAACGCTTCCTGCACGCTGAAAGTTACGGTAGCGGCATACGCCGTGCCGACTATGGTGGCTGAAATGCTTGCCGTACCCTTCTTTTTAAGGGTTACGTTGCCCGAACCGTCCACTTCCGCGACGGACTCGTCGGTCGACTTCCATTCAAGGGTAACTTCCTTCTTATCGGCGTCGGCTACATATTCATAATACCAAGGGTCGTATTCGACGTTTAGCTTGATGTTCTGCTCTATATTTACGGAAACGTATCCGCTTGCAACGACGGGCACGTCGGCAGAGTTGTAAATAGTTCCGAAGCTTATCGCAGGCCATGCGGTTAACTTCTTGTCATTATCGGTAACGGTGACGTAAATATCGTGATATTTACCGTTTTTGCCGACCACGTGCACGGTTGCGTTGCCCGCCTTTATTCCGACAATCTCGCCGTTTTTAACGGCTATGCAATCGCCGCCCTTCAAAACGTTCCAGGTAAAATTGGAAAGGTTAGCGGAAGGATATTCTTCCGTATCCCATTCGAGGGAAACCTTATATGTTTCAAGTTTGCCGATGGAAATTGAGAGTGAACCGTCGGCGTCGGCGCCCTTGACGGAGAAATCCGAGGGAAGAACGGAAGCGGTTGCCGTATTGATGTTGAGCGCGTATATGCTGTGGTTCATAGCATAGTCGTCAAGTTCGAGATAGAGCGTAAGTCCCTTTTCTATGAGTTCCATAATGTCGGTTATCTCTATCGTGACGGTATTAACTCCGTTCCTGACCGCATTTAATACGGGAGTTACGTATTCGGTGGCAAGCACGGCTTCTTTTTCGCCCTCGGCGTTGTCCCTGTAATAGCAGAGCAGAGCCGCCATTGCGTAATGGTTGTCGTATATATCGAGGTCGAGGTATACTCTTTGCTTGTCTTTATCGTTCGCGTCCTTATAATCGACGTAGCGCACGGCGGCGTTTTCCAGAATGGGTGCGGAATAGTCCACATAGAAGCTGAAAGTGAACGTATTGTCCTCGGTAATCTCCTCATCCATTGAATGGAAGAAGAAATTGAATTCCATTGTGTAACGGCCGTTTTCAACAAGTCCCAATTCGTCGGGAGTGAGTTCGAGTTTTACGAACGCGGGCGTTACGCTGCCGCCGTCCGCGACGGCTTTGCCTGCTCGGTAGACGATTTTGGTATATATCTCTTCGCCCGTTGCGGCGTTCGTCATGGTAACGGTGACGTATTTTGCGTTTCTTAAAAGCCCCGCATACAGCCCTCTTATGGCATACGCGGTCATATAACTGTTCACGGACGTGCTGTCGGCGGTTTCGTCGTTATAACACGAGATCGCCGTGTGCTCTTCGCTGACATACACTTGATCGGCGTCCTCGTCCTGCAAATACAGATAGCCGCCCATGGGTATGACGTAGGTGTTGTTCCAATAGGTCGCATAGGGTTGCGTCGCCCAGACCGTAGCCGAGGGTTTTTCTTCATCCTTTAAAGAAGTATCAGCCTCTATTTCGGCTATTTCGTAAGCGTCGTAGTCGAGCATGGGCGCGGCTTCCCAATCGCCGTAGAATCCGAGGAAGGGAATGGACAAATCGCACTGTTCGGAAGAAGATATGAGTTGGAGAAAGCCTTCCACAAACATACCGTTCACAAAGCTTTCGTCCAGATACTTCTTTTCGTCGTCCGTCAGAGAAATCTTCACGGATATCTTCGTGGTTCCCTCGCCGAAGGTAACTTTGGCGCCGTCGGAATAAGTTTTGCCGTTTATCGTCCACACGGCGTTGCCCGCAAGCATATAAGCCTGCTCGGCGACCGCAAGCCCGTCAAGCGAAAGACTTTCGGTGAAGAACAGCGATTTAAGCGTAAAGCTCATGTCGCCGCCGCTTATGTTGTTCAGATAATATACCAACGTATATTCGCCTATCTTGTCCTCGTCCTCGCCGAGTTCAATCTTGGGGCGGTTGCCCGTATCCACCGTATAATAGGAATGGGCGCTTTTCACCGTATCGCCGTCGACGGTGTAGAGATATGCTTTTGTACTTATTATATTATCGAGGCTGGCAAGTCCCGCGCCCTGTTTACGGGGCGAATAAGGCAGACCGTCCGCGTCATAAACGGTTGTCGCCGTGCTCATCATCAGTTGATAGGCAAGCGTCGTAGCCTTTTCCTGATCGTACTCGCCGTCAAAGAACTTGGCGTAATTCTGTTTGATATAGCTTAAAATATTTGCCATAAGACCCGAAACGTTGGGCGTTGCCATGGAGGTACCGCTCATTTCGCTGTAACCGCCGGGGACGGCAGAAGTTATTTCTCCGCCGTGCGCGGTGATTTCGGGTTTAAGTTTAAGATCGGACGTGACTCCCCAGCTTGAGAAATCGCTCATGAAGGGGCCCGCGGAATAATTCAAAGATATCGAAAGCGTGCCCGTATAGTTTTTGGCGGAGCCAGCCGCGTCCGCAAGCGCCTGACCCATTACCTGCGTCGTGGATATGGCGGGTATAGGGTTGTCTATATCGCCTATGGTCATTTTAATTTCGCCCGCGACGTTGTTGTAGACAATTACCGCGTCCGCACCCGCCGCCATGGCATTTTCGACCTTATTCTGGAAGGTGTTGGTTCCGCGCTGTACAAGCGCCACAGCCAGATAGCCTTCATCCTGTGCCGAAGTTATTGCCTTTTTAATGGTGGGCGTATAATTGGTTGAAGAACCGACGCCCGGTATTACGATATATTTGACCGTTAAAACGCCCGCGGACGAATCGTAATATTTACTGTCTTTGCCGAGTTCGAGCATTTGCGCAATGAAGTCGTAATCTACGTTGTTTTCATCCGAAGATTCACGGAAGTAAACGGACGTCTGGCTGTCGGTACCCGCATTTGCAATGAGGTAAGGGCTCTTTTTGCCGCTTATACTTGCAACGGATATGGCGCCCGAATAAGTGGAGGGCGAACCTACCGTACCCGAATCGGGGTTGGACGCAAGGTTGGTACCGAACGTAGAGCCGTAGCCCGAAGAATATTCGTTGCTCGCCGCGCAGACGAGGCTTATGCCCGCATTTTCGACGGAGGTGTAAACATCGTTCATGTAATCGCCTTCGTCGTCGCCGTCGTTGGTGGACGAGAAGCCGTTTGTGGTGCCGAGGGACATATTGATTACGTCGACGCCGAGCGTTACGCAATCTTCAAGCGCCGCAAGAATATCTTCCGTAGTAGCGCCGCCGATGTCTTTGCTGTCAAGATTATCGGTGAATACTTTACAGATAACAAGCTGCGCATAGGGAGCAACGCCTATGAATTCCTGCGTGGCAAGCTTCGTGTAAGCTTCGTCCGCGAAGATATAATCGTAACCGTCTTTCGTATAAGTCTTGCTCGTTTCGTCATACCCTTCGGCATAGACGAGTTTTCCGTCTTTGTCGGTGTAACTTGCCGCCCTGCCGCCGATAATGCCCGCAACGTGCGTGCCGTGGTTGGAATAGGAAGGATATACGTCCGCGTCGTTGTCCGCATAGTCAAAGCCGAAGGGAATTCTGTCGCTGACGTAAACGTCGCCCTTTGCGTTGAGACCGCCCTCCGCCATCTTTTGGGCTATGTCCGATTCAGACCACTTCATGTTTTTGCGGAATTCCTGCGAATAGTTGTAATAATAATCTTCGGAATCGTCCGTAAGTCTGAAAGCGTCGTGCGTGTAATCAATACCCGTATCGAGTATAGCTACCGTCATGCCCTTGCCGCCGTATTCTTCAACATATTTTGAAGAATCGTATACGCCCGTAGCGTACACGTTGGTTGCGTTTACCGTGCCCGCCGAGGAGGAATCCTCTTCCACCGTCTGCGGTGCGGCGTAGCTGTCGCACACAATAACGCTTTCAACCCCTTCCATAGCCTTTATATCGGAAACGAACGAAGTATCTATCTTTATAGCCACCGCATTGTCTATGTACTTATAGTTATATACCTTTTCAAAGGCTATACCTTCCCTTGAAAGCGTATTATAGAACTGCTTATGCGTATTTTCAATGGCAAGCTCCTTCACCTGCCCCGTGAAGGTGTTCCGGTAAGCTTCAAGACCCGCGCTGCCCGCGCTGTCAATAAGGGAGTTCTCCGAAAAACTTACTATAACGGTGCGGGTTTCATAATAAGAACCGCCTGCCGCCTCCGTACTGCTTAAAACGCCTGAACTGAAATTGGAAACCTGCAGGTCATGGAAATTCATGCTTCCCGTAACGTCCGTATAGGAAACGGACGCGGACGACGAATCGGAGTCCGCCAAAGCCTGTCCCGCAGAATTCTTATCAGAATAATCGCCCGCAATGAACGAGAAACAGAGCAGCGACGCAAGGATCAGCCCCGAGAATTTTTTTAATTCGTTCCGAATGAATCTGGATTTCATATATAATGCCCCTTTTGCCCGAATTAATGCAAAATTTTATATTTTTATAAAACGCCGCAGAAAGGGCGTTAATTACACCCTTTCTGCAATCGAATAAATCTACTCTTCGATAGGAATAAGATAATAACTGCCGTTGGTATACACTCCGTCGGCGTCGGACTTCTCTTCGCTTAAAACGTAAGTATACACCTCAGTAATCTTCTTAGTATCCTCCTCGTAAACGAACGTACACGTACACGTAACGATACCGTCCGAGGATATTTTCTTAGAATATTTGCCGCTTTTGACGTTATCGCCCGACGAAAGTTCGACTTTGCCGTAAGTCACGTACGCGCTGCCAGCCGTTCCGTCGAATTTCAAAACGTCGTCGCCGCTATTCCATACGCCGAAAAGCGCGTCGGGAGCGGAAAGATGAATATAATCTGCGTCCCCGTCGGACAGTGCAAGTCCGTCTGTAAAAGCGGATACGCAATAATTTTTGCCGTCGTAAACAAAACTCATCTGCGCGCCGTCGTAGTAAAGGATTATCGCCTTGCCGAAGAACGTTCCCGCTATTTCAGCTTTTTCGCCCTCCGACGGGATATATCTTACGTCCCCGATAACCAACTTCGTATACATGCCGTATACAGCCCATGCGCCCGTAAACGGATTTTGAACGTAAAGATCGGTACTCGCTCCGTTTCCGTCGGTTATGATATAGCCGCTTTCGCCTACGCTTATCGTCTTTGTTGCGCCGTTTGACGTTATTATTATATTGCCGTCCGCAATTTCATATTTTGCCGTAACGGAGGATTCGCCCGTTATCGTAACCACGCCCGCTCCGAGGCGTCCCCTGCCGTCGAACGAATAGGTAACCCCGTTCACGTCTGCGAATACCACGTCTTTAAATTTGTCATATTTCCCGAGCAACGCCGTGCCGTCCGCGTAAGTTACCGAAACGGTATTCGTATATTCGTTATATTCGAGGGTATACTGTACGTTGTTATAGATAAACGTCGCCTTGCCCGTCGTGCGGTCGACCGTGTAGGGAACGGTAGTCTTGTCTATCGTGACGGTTCCCGAAACATCTCTCATGCCCGAAGCCGCCGGAGCCTCTACGTCGTACATGCCGAACCCGTTGAAAGACAACGAGGAAAGTTCGTCGGTTGAACCCCCCCACGTTCCGTAATAAACGTCGTACTGGTAGAAGGTATATTCCTTTGCCGAGGCGGTTGCGGAATCATAGAATGTTCCGGTTAAGGCGCCTTCGTCAGAGTCATATGTAAAGTAGGTATATATCTGGTCGCCGTAATAAATGTACCAACATTCATCGGTTTCGGAATAGCAATACCTTAAACCTTCCTCGCCGTCATACGAGGCTTCGCCCCAACCCTTGGCATTGATGCCGCCGAGAATGAGCGTATGGCGGTTTTGCGCGTTTGCGTAAGTATACCACACGCCCGCCAAAGAATTTTCGGCAAAATATCCGACCGAGTGCGTTCCCGCGCTTTGCTTAACGTCCAAAGTTCCGTCCTCGGCAACCGTCACGGTGACACGCGTTCCGTCTTTTAACTCAAACTCCGCCTCGCCGCCGCTCACGGTATAGGTTCCGCTTTCGGTGACAGCGCCGCCGATAGTATACGTCCAAGTGCCTTTGCCGTCGAAAGTGTAAATTTTACTTACTATGCCCGCCTGTTCCCAGACGCCTTCGAATTGGTCGTATGATAACAGGTATATCATCGTTTCATTTTCTCCGACAAGGGCAGTAAGTTTTCCGTCCTCGCCCACAACGCCCCTGTAAGTACGGCTGCCGACTTTTACGGTTATGCCGTCGCCGTCGACGGTATAGGTAAGAGAGCCTGAAACGCCGTTCTGTACATAGGTGCCCGTATAATCTTTATTTAAAACGTATACGTTGCCGTTTTCCGCATAATACTTGCCGCTTATCGTTATGTTGGCGCCCAACACCGCAACGAGGGGATCTCCTTGGGCGAAGAACCTTGCAAGAGAATCATAAGAGGATTCTGAACTGCCCGGAATATAAACTTCCTGACAGTCGTAAATATTGAGGTTGCCGTCCTCGGAACGGGCTGCAAAGAATGTGTATTTGGTTTGCTTTTGGGTGTCCGTGGCTTGGCTGCTCAGACGGGAGAAACAACCGTTTTTGATGGTTATGAGCTGACCGTCAAACTCGTATTCGCCCGTGAGATATATAGCGCCCTCCTCATATTCGTATGTGCCGTCCGAAAAGAAGGTGATTTCCGCCGACGAACCGCCCGTTAAGTAATACACCTTATCGGTGATGGCGGAAGTATCGGCATAATTTGCATATAACGTTACACCAGTCATGGGGACGTAGCATGTGGGCACGCGCTGCGTACAATCCGCATCGAAATAATAACCGTATGTGCGCAAATTTACGTCATTCGCGCTGTTTTCATATTGAATTATACCGCCGTCTTCGCCGTATTCGTAAAGCAAATAGCGGTAAGACATGGGAACATAGACGTTTGAGGTTTTAGTAGAGTCTATTTCTATGCTGTAAGTTCTGCCGCCCAAGGAAGTCTGGTTTATAATTATAGTAATGGTAAAGCTATGCGTGCTTTCATTCTGGTTAATAGTGGGCAATATATCGCTGAAATCCCAATCGGCGTCCGACCACCCCCTTCCTTTAAGGTTGCCTTCTCCGAGGTCGTACACAGTTATCGTTTTATCGTTGTCGTGAAGATTTCCCTTTATCCTGGCTTCGAGCGCATAGCAGTCGGAATAGCCCGCCGCGCTTAAACCGCCGTATATATAGCCCTTTTTCGCATAGGATGTGCCCGCAGAAGAGTTTGCGGAAAGTGTGCCCATAAAGAAACTTGAGCCGATGAACGTATCGTTTTCGGCATAGCCGACTATACCGCCCGCATAGGCATATCTTGCGTCGAGAATAGTTCCTTCAAATCCCGTAAGATAGGAAGTGGAAGAAGACGCAGCGTTCAGGTTACCCGTTGCATAAGTGTTTTGCACGGTAGTGTATCTGTCTATTATACCCGCGACGCCGCCCGTGTGAACGCCGCCCGTTACGCTTACGTCCGCAGCGTAGTTATTTATGATATATACGGGAGCGGATTCGGCATAAGGAATGACGTAGCCGACCAAGCCGCCCGCCCCGTACAGGGCGCCCGTTCCGTACATTTCCGTATTCTTGACGGCGCTGTACTGCAAAGAAGAATAATAAGCGTACCCGTTCTCTTCGTCAAGGTAGGATTGAAGAATACCCGCAATGCCGCCGAGATAAGAATAGTAATCTGAACTGCCGTTGACGGTAATTTCACCGTTCACCACCTGACAGTTGGAAATATTGAAGCCTATGCCGTAGCCGACCAAGCCGCCGACCACGCAGGCGCCGTCGGAAGGGGTTGTAGCTTCTACCTTGAAATCTTTTACGGTAAGATTGCAGATGACCGCGGGCACGCCCGAATAAGCGTTCGCCATGCCGAACAATCCCGCATAGCCGCCGATATTAAGTTCGTCGAACACGTTGGATACGACGAAGTTGCTCATCGTTTTGCCATTGCCGTCGAAATATCCCATGAACGCGGAATAATCGGAAGAATATCCGTCGCCCGCCATGTATACCTGTTCGCCTTCGAAATCAAGGTCGCATTCCAACTCCCAATAGGCAGTGTTGTAAGATAAATCTATGTAATATTCTTTATCGTTAACGTAATCTGTAAAGTAGAGCCAGTCGGTTACGCTGTTAATCGTATAGGGGTCGCTCTCCGTGCCCGTGCCCTTTATACCGACAGCGGGCGTCTGCACATTGCTTACCCATATTATAATAACGCCCGAATTCGTTACCATATCGGACGTAACGGTGAAAGAGTAAACTCCGTTACCGTCGGGGGTAATCGCATCGTTATTGGCATTGACGAGGGGGTAACCTTTATCATCAGTATATTTGCAATAGACGCTCTTTTTGACCGTGAAAGAGATATAATCTCCCGCCGCAACGGTTTCGCCGTTCTGAATACTGTCCGAAGTAAGAACGCCGTTAGGCGTTTCCACCGCGGTATAAGTGACGCCTACAACGATATAATTGCTGTTTTCATCCGTTTCTATCTCGCCGTCTTCATTATATCTATAATATGAAAACTGCAATTCATAGGTAGCGTCGGCAAGGGCGGAATAACCGCAGACGGAGCACACGCCGTCATCCAAAACATGCTCGCTGAATGACTTTTTCGCCTCGCTATGGCCGCAGGTCGCCGCATACCAATGCCCCGTGCCGTCCTTTGAGTATTCGTTTGAAAAAGTATGTTCATGGGTTTCCCCGCATACGGAACAAACGTAAACGGGATTGCCGTCTTTGTCCGTTTCACCGTTTTCCACCCAATCGTGCTCGGTATGCCCGTTATCGGCGCATCCGTAAGCGGCTGCGATACAGCACACGCTTATTACCGAAAGCATAAATATCAAAAATTTCTTCATTTTTTGCTCCGAAAAGAAATACCTCGCCGTCCGCAATTGAGCGGCGAAACTTTATGCAACAGCCGTTTTTTGGCGACAATCCTCAGCATTGCACAAAAACGATTATACTATATTATAAAACAAAATTCAAGTTATTTGCAATGATTTTTAAAAAGAAAAGTAACGGGCAAAATTATACCGATAATAAAATTTTCTTATATTTTTAACCGCGCAAATAAGGCAAAATCGGTTAAAAAAGCGGCTTAATCCGACAGTTTTCACCCCATTATCACCTGATCGGAAACAAATTTTCGGTGCAAAGAAGCCAAAATTTTTTATGAAATTTTTGTGAACGCGCCCGACCGACGGCTGAAAAACGGGCATAAATAAGCCGATCTTATATTTATTAAAACCTCAAAAATGAATAAAAATTTGAGTTAATGTATAAATCCGACGGGAAATTTTCCGTACAGGGCAGGCGAACCCGCAACAGACGCGTAACCGCGCAAGGCGCATACTTATATTAATTTTAAGGCGCATACTTATATTAATTTTAAATTATTAATTTTAAATGCAAAACCGGCGCCGCGGGCGGCAATTCTGCCGCCCGCGGCGTGCTCACAGTACAGGCTTACAATATACGCTTATTTGCGGGACGCGAAAAACGCGGACTATAATAAGGCGAAAACATAAGGCGCGCACGCGCGGGGCGTTTGTCCCGCGCGTGCGCGCCTTTGACAACGTTAATATTAAATTTACTTAAAAGCTTTTTATAATATCTCCGTTAAGCGCTTTTGCAAGTTCCAGACCGAGATCGACGGCCGAATTGAAATCGTCTATCGCCGCAAGACAGTTGAAAGTGTGGATATATCTTACGGGAATACCCGCGACTATGACGGGAGTGCCGCCGTTCGCCGATATGATGTAAGCGCCGTTGTTTCCGCCGCCCGAACGCACCGCCATCTGCACCTTTATGCCCTTTTCAGCCGCGATTTTCTGCGCGAAAGAGGTGAACCTCGGCGTACAGATGACCGTTTTGTCCATATGACGGAGCATAACGCCGCCGTGAAGCTTATCCTGCACCATATATGCGGGCGCAACCGTATCGTCTGCCGGACAGCCCTCGAAACATACGGCGACATCGGGCTTTACCCTGCACATAGCCGCCGCTATGCCCCTTTCACCGACCTCCTCCTGGGAGGAAACGACGCCTATAACGTCCACGTTCAATCGTTCGTCCTGCAAAAGTTTCAGGCATTTAAGCATTGCCGCAACGCCCATTCTGTCGTCGAATGCCTTGCCGTGAAGTATGCCGTGGCCGTCATATCCGAAAAGCGACAAAGGCACGACGGGCGCGCCGACCTCAACGCCGTATCCGCGCGCCTGAATATCGTCCGAAGCGCCGATATCGATAGTAAGATTGTCGTAAGATACGGGCGCGTTGCGCTGCTCGGCGTTCATAAGATGGGGCGGGGTTGCGGCGATAACGCCGCTTATATAACCCTCTTTCGTGTAGATCTGAACCTTGGAAGAAGGCAGACATTTTTCATTCCAAACGCCTACGGGTATAAACCTCAAAGCGCCGTCCGGACGGATTGCCTGTACCATGAAGCCGACTTCGTCCGAGTGCGCGTCCAACATAAGAAGGGGGCGGTTGCCCCTGTTGTACTTGGGATATATGAAGAGGTTGCGCATGCTGTCCTCTTCAAAGGTTGCAAAATCCTTGCAGTAGTCGCGCACGGCGAGGAGCACCTCGTCCTCGAAACCCGACATGCCGCGGCACTGCGAAAGTTTTTCGATTAGTTCGATGTCATTCATTATTTTGCCTCTCTCAAAAGATAATAAATAAAAGATAATAAATAATATATCGTCGGCTTTAAGCCGTTTTGCGTAACTTCAATTCCCGCTCTATATTATCGCAGGTTTCTTTAAGCTCTTCCTCGGTTTCGGCTATTTCCACACCGTCTAAAATTTCCTGCAACCTGTATTCGTCGTTCAGATATTTTATCGTCTGATAGCCCATCACCGCCGTAAGAACGCCGTTCGTAAGACCCTGTACTGAAGAATCGACGATGGCGGATATCGCCGTGCCCAAAAGGGGTATACCCTTGACCGCGTCGCCCATCGTCTTTACAATGCTGTTGCCGAGTTTCATTCCGCCCAGACCGTACGCCACAAGTGAATTTTGCAATACCCTTGCAAAGATTTTTGCAAGCTTTGCGTCCGACGGACGGAACCCGTACAAAAACACGACGTCCTTCACAAGCTGTAAATTTATGAACGCGACTAAAAGGGCGTCCACATTGCTCGTCTGCGAAACGGCGGAATACATTGCGGACTTCATAGAGCTTTTCAAAATAAGATCCTTTGCCGAAGCTTTAACCGAACCCGTATAAAGAACGGTTAAATTGCGCATTATGCCCCGTTCGTCGCCCGTCTTTACGGCGATTGCAAGGCTGCCAACAACGGCGCTGTCGTACCAACCCGCGCCTTCCACCTTGGAAGTGAGGTCGATTATCTTATCGGCAATGTTTTTGCGCACCTTTTTATTGTGGCGCTGCGCCGCGCGGGCGGTGTAAGCGTTTACGTTTACTTCGAAATAGTCGGTTTTGAAGATTTTTACAAGGGGAACTATAAAAAGAAATATGTATAAAAGAACGCTGACCGCTATCATTGCATAGCCTGCGTATTCGTTCATTTCCCACACCTTTACGGTGACGGAAAACAGGCAGAAGAATATAAACACGCCTATCGCGGCGGCGACAAGTTTTAATATCAGTTTTGCCCCGCGCACGTTCTGCCGCTTTACATATTTCTGCTCATATTCGTAAATGGTCATCTTATGCGGAAGATCTTCCGACGGCACTATTTCCCGCGTGACCGCCGCTTCCGCCTTTTTATCTTTATTTTTCATGTTTTTCCGTCCTCACGGTTATATATCGATAGCGCTTTTGCATGATATTTTTATTGCAAATCGATAGTGAATTTATACAGCTCGGATTTGGCTACGCCCCTGTCCTTTGCGGCGCGTTTTACCGCTTCCTTTTTATCCAACCCCTGCGCCATGTAATGGAGTATATGCTCCCGCTCGGTCAGGGCGTTCAGCGGATTGGCTTGCGCCGAGGCGCCTTCCACAACCACGACGTATTCGCCGCGCTTTTCCCCCGCGAGCCCCGCGGATAAAGTGAAGGGCAGAGCCTCTTCATGCAGTTTGGTAATTTCCCGCACGGCGCAGGCTTTTCTGTCCCCGAAAACCTCGTACATGGCGCATATATCGCGGTCTATATCTTGCGGCGCCACGTGAAACACAAGCGACATATCGAGGTTTTTATACCTTTCAAGCACCGCGCGCTTTTCCCCCGCCTTATCGGGAAGAAAACCTATGAACGCGAACCTGTCCGCAGGCAAACCCGACAGTATAAGCGCAGAAAGCGCCGCGTTTGCGCCCGGAACCACAGTGTACGCCACGCCCGCGTCTTTCAACGCGCGGCACACCAGATTGCCGGGATCCGAAATGACGGGCATGCCCGCGTCCGATATGACGGCGACTTCTTCGCCCGATTGCGCGGCGCCGATTATGCGTTCCGCAGCCTCGCGCTCGTTGAACTTATGGCAGCTTTTCAGGGGCTTTTTTATATCGTATGCGTTTAAAAGCTTTACGGAGTGCCTTGTATCCTCGCAGAATATTACGTCTGCCGCGCGCAGAACTTCAAGCGCACGGAGGGAGATATCTTTTAAATTGCCTATGGGAGTTGCTATGAAATAGACCATGTTTTAAGCCTGTCCTCCTGCGCTCAATTGAACGTAACGGGCAATATTTCCACGCCCTCGCGCCCGCCCTTGACGGCTTCCGCCATGATGAGATAGGGCTTTGCGTCTGCCGTGCCCGAAACAAACTGTATGCGTTTGGGTTCCAATCCGCGTTTTTTCAATAAATAAATCAGCTCGGCGGCTCGGTCCGCACGGTTCAATATGGCAAGCCTGCCCCCGAATTTCAGCTTTCGGTATGCGACTTCGACTATTTCGGGCAAAGTCAAAGTCAATTCTTTGCGGCAAACGGCTTTTTCATAGGAAATATTTTCAAACCCCGAACGTTCGTAAGGGGGATTGCAGAGAATGAGCGAAAATTTATCGTCGTATTCCCTGCCGATATCCTGTAATTTGCAACAGACGGTTTGGCAGTCGAAGCCGTTCAATATAGCCGTCCGACGCGACATATCCGCAAGGCTTTCCTGCATTTCAAACAGCGTAAGACGGGATATATGCGGGTTTAAACACAAAAAATGAAAGCCGACGACGCCGCTGCCCGAACAAAAGTCCGCAACGTTATCGCCTGCTTTTGCACGCGCGAAACGCGACAGCAGAATACTGTCCGAAGTGAAACGGTATAAATTGACGTTTTGTATTATTTTTTTGTCTTGATAAAATTCTTCGAGAACTTCGCCCTCTTTAAGCATATATACCTTTTTACGGAACCCGCCGCGTACAAAAACGGCGCTTTAACCGATAAACGTTTTTTAAAGGATCGCGCCGCAAACGGCGGAGAATCCAACGAAAAAGCGGAGGAAACCGACCCTCCGCTTTCTCACTGTTTTAAAAATTACTCAGCGTGGATAGCACCGGTAGGGCAAACATCCTCGCACGCGCCGCAGTCGATGCAAACATCGGGATCAACCACATATTTGTCAGCGCCTTCGGAAATAGCTTCTACGGGGCATGTGCCTGCGCACGCGCCACAGCTTACGCATTCGTCAGATACAGAGTGTGCCATAATTATCCTCCATTTTTTAATACATTTCTACGTATTGTACGTTGATTATATCACACAATTTTACAACTGTAAAGAGTTCGGCGAAAAAAATTTTTACTTTAATCCTGAATTCCTTCCCGCGGTTGCCTCTTGCGGAAATTTTTACCGCTCCTTTGGCGTGCGGGGCGCTTGTCCCTATCGCGCGGTTCGCGTATGTCGCGGGGTTCCGCCGCGGAAACGTTATCTCTACGTTGTTTGTTTCCTTTGGGGTTCCTATTATTATTTTTATTATTGTTATTGTTATTATTATTGTTGTTATTGTTTTTGCCGTTTTTATTATTCTTGCTCTTTTTATCCGTTTTTACGTCATTCTTTTCGGGCTGTTCAAGAATAATTTCGTCAAGATCGTCGTCATCGTCCTGTTCGTTCCCGCCGTCGTCATTCTTTTCCCGGGAATTTGAATTGAGTAAATCAACGGGGTAATCCTTATAGGTAAAAATATCCTTTTCCTTATCCTCTATTTTTACGCGGACTTCCATTTTAAGCATATTTGCGTTGACGACCATACCCTTGCCGTCGGGCGTATCGATTTCGCTCCCGATCTTGGGCATCTGCTTGCAGGCTTCCGAATAATAGTCGTTTTCGTAGGCAAGACAGCACATCAGTCTGCCGCAAAGACCCGATATTTTCCCCGGATTGAGCGAAAGCCCCTGATTTTTTGCCATTTTTATGGAAACTTTTTTTATATCGGGCATGCAGCTTGCACAGCAGCACTCCCTGCCGCAGGGCGCAAGCCCCCCGAACATCTTTATTTCGTCGCGTATGCCCACCTGACGAAGCTCTATGCGCATGCGGAAGACGGAGGAAAGATCCTTTACGAGTTCGCGGAAATCCACGCGCTGGGGCGCGGAATAGTAGAACACCGCTTTCGTGCCGTCGAACGTAAATTCACAGTCGATAAGCTTCATTTCAAGGTTGAACTTTGCTATCCGCTCGCGGACGGTCTGCATGGCGTCGTCCTTGCGGTCAAGATTCTTTTTATACGTTTCGTCGTCGCGCGGGGTTGCCGCACGGATCACGGGTTTTAACGGCGTAACTATCTTTTCGTCGTCGACCTGAGCGTAAGGAATAACGACGATGCCGTATTCCACGCCGCGCGCCGTTTCAACTATGACGCCCTTCCCTTTTTCGTATTTGCAGCCGTTTTCGGGGGCGAAATAGTAAACTTTGCCGCCCTCTTTAAAGGCTACGCCTGTTATCTCTGCCATATTAATTCTCCTGTCGCGGAACCGACAAAAGTTCCGTGTTGTAAAGGCTATGTACCGTAAACCAACGTAACGATAGCCGCCGCAAATGCCGTATATATCAGTGCGAACGCTTTTCAAACACAATTATTTTAAGCATAAAATCGTATAAAAGCCCCTGAAAATATGCGTTGAATTTTATATCCGCATTTGCCCTGTCAATACATTCAAGCGCGTAAACGAGGGTGGCGGGCGACCATAATTTTGCAAGCCTGCCGCCGCAGGTCAAAGCCTTATAATAAAGCCTTTGCATTTCCGCCAACAGTTCGCGCTTATACTTGGCGTCGCCGTATTTTGCCGCAACTTCGGCAATCCTGCCCGTAGTCGTTACGGAGCATATCTCTTGCGCGCCTTCAACCACGCCTTCAAACCAGCCGCCGCGCACAATGTTTTGCGCCGCGCCGAGGCTGCCGCCCGAACTTTCCGCCGCCGCTTCGTTCAGCTCGTTTTTTTCCATGCGCTCCAAAGCGGAAAATATCTCGGCTTCGGTGAAGGGGGGGATTTCAAGAAGTTTCACGCGGGAAAGGACGGTATCTAAAACGGGAGCAGTGGAAGTTACGCCCAGCAGGAAGTGTATGCCTTCAAGCGGTTCTTCCAACGTCTTTAAAAGTTTGTTCTGTACGAGCGCAGAGGCAGATTCGAACCCGCAGATAACGTAAAGTTTTTTGTTGCCTTCAACGGGGCGCATGGCGCTGTCCGAAATAATTTCCGCAACTCCGTCCGCGGTTATCTTTTTATCTTCCTGCGGATAGAAAGAGAGGTCGGTAAAGTTATCCGACATAATTCTGCGGAAAGCGGCCGAACCTTCCTTTGCGCCGAAAAATTCGGCGGCGAATATTTTTAGAACGGCGCGGAGGTTGCTTTCATCCGAAAAGTGCAGCATATAGGCGTGCGAAAGCTTGCCGCTTATTCTGTCGCCCGAAAAAATGGCGTATGCCGTTGTGCCCTTTATCAGTTTTTCCACTGCCGTCCACCGCCGCGGATCACCGCGGATTTCAATTATATAATGTTTTTATCTTTTAAAAGTTTTTTAATACCCGCCGCGGTTTCAAACTTGGTTCCTCCGCAGTAAACGGGACATATTCTGGGGTATTTGCCGATAAGCGCCTTGTAGCCCTCATAAACTTTTTCATGAAACGACAGACCGAGCTGTTCCATTCTGTCGTTTTCGTCCGCGCCGTGTTTTCTTTCAAACGCTTCGCGCGGGGGAATATCGAGAAAAATAGTCAGATCGGGAGGAAAATTTTCCAGAGCATAGGAATTTATCTTTTCAATAAAATCCGAGCCCAGCCCTCTTGCCGCTCCCTGATAGGCAAACGAAGAATCCACATACCTGTCGCATATCACAAGCTTGCCCTGCGACAGGGCGGGCGCTATTGTCTGTTTAAGATGCTGTATGCGCGCGGCGGCGTACAAAAGCGCCTCGCACTCGCCGCACATATCGGTATATGCGCCGTTTAAAATTATTTTTCTTATTTCTTCCGAGATAACGCTGCCGCCGGGTTCGCGGGTAATTATAAAATCCACGCCCTCTTGCTTCAAATTTTCCGAAAGCAACCTCAGCTGCGTGCTTTTGCCCGAACCCTCGCAGCCCTCTATGGTAACGAATTTTCCTTTCACGGTTTTTTCACCACACGTATTTCACCGTCGTTCAGACCGAACGTTTTGCGCGCCGCCGCAACAGTACGAATCTGCGCCTCGGTAATAATTTCACCCGCGATAATAACGGGTATGCAGGGGGGAGTTATTCCCACGTTTCTGGCCGCCATTCTGCCCACAGCCTTCAACAGAGGGAGGAATTCCCAATCGTTTTTGAAGGCGTAAAGATAGCTGTACGTTCTGTCGCCCGCGGGAATGGCGGGACGGGGAATATAGGTTCCCCTCAATTTTTTATCCCCGACGGTCTTTACAAGCGTGTTTTTCAGGGTGTTCATGTCGCTTGCGGCGACCATGGGAGAGATGTAGAAAAGCAGGTATCTTCCGTCCGAAAGCTCGGCATATATGCCCTTTTTTTCAAGCGCCGCCGCCAATTCATCGGAGGAAATGCCCAAGGGCTTGCAATCAAGCGCAATCTTTGTCCAATCGTCCGACGGATAGAAAGTGAAGTCGGGCAGGCCGTTTATAAAATTCTTTGCGGCGATTTTTGCCTGCTCAACCAATTTAAGATTGTTCTTTAAAAATTTAACGCCGTATTCCACGGAAGCCATCACGGGATAGCTCGGCGAGGTTGTGCGGAAGATGTTCAGCCCTTCCTCTGCGTCGGGAATAAGCCGTTCGTCGTTCACGCAAAGTATCGCGCCCTGCGTAAGGGCGGGAAGGCTTTTATGCGCTCCGTCCACCCAAATATCGGCGTACACACCCGCATATCCCCTTCTTTCCGCTTCAAAAGCGAGGTGCGCGCCGTGCGCGCCGTCAACTATTAAAAGCCTGCCGTGTTTTTTCAGAACCTCGGCATACTCGGCAAGGGGGGCGAAATTGCCATAGTAATCGGGGTGGGTGACCACCATGCCCGCAATATTCACGTCGTTGACGAGCAACCTGTCAAGCAGAGCGGGGTCGGGCGGCATAAGTATGCCGTGCCTTGTTTCGCCCTGCACCACAACGGGTTCGAGCCCCAGAATTCTGCACGAATTCCACACGCTTTGGTGGCAATTGCGCGGAACTATAAGTTTGTTCCCGCGCCGCGCCGCCGCAAAAAGCATGGTCATCACCCCCGACGAAGAACCGTCCGTGAGAAAATAACTTTTTTTAGCGCCGAGAATTTCGGCAACGTCGCGCTGGGCTTCGTAAATTACGCCCGTGGGACATTGAAGATTATCCGAATAGGAAAGCTCCGTCACGTCCAATTGGGCCACGGGGAATTTTTTTAAAAACTCGCCCCGCCCCTTATGACCGGGAACGTGGAAAGTTTTTTCCGCGTCGGAATAGTTTTTAAGTTGTGAATATATTAAATAATCGTACATATTCGATTTAATTCCCCGTCCGAAAAAAGCGCGCGGCGCGACAATGTATTTGCGCAGTTTTTCAGCCGCGGCCGTTTGGTTTTTAACGCCCTTCGCGCGGGTCAAAAACAAGCAAGACGAGGAGCGCGAGCACTTTTGAGGGAGTGTACACCGACGTACATGACCGAAAAAAGCGCGCGGCGCGACGATGTATTGCGCAGTTTTTCAGCCGCGCGACTTAGGTTTCATCGTGGGGAACAATATTACATCCCTAATCGTCGCGCTGTCGGTTAAAAGCATGACGAGCCTGTCCACGCCGAAGCCAAGCCCGCCCGTGGGGGGCATACCGTATTCGAGAGCGGTAATAAATTCTTCGTCGACCTGCGCGTTGCAATCCTTTTCCTGCGCGCGCTTTTCCTGAACCTGCTTCACGAAACGCTGTTTCTGGTCGATAGGGTCGTTGAGCTCGGAAAAGGCGTTGCCGTGCTCGTGACCGCAAATAAAGTATTCGAAACGCTGCGTAAACAAGGGATCGTCCTCCTTGCGCTTTGCAAGGGGAGAATTTTCTACGGGATAATCGTAAATGAAAGTGGGCTGTACAAGCTTCTCTTCGCAGAATTCGTCAAAGAGCGCAATAAGAACGTGCCCCTTGGTGGCTTCTTCGCCTTCGGGAACGTTGACGCCGAGCTTCTTTGCGCACTCGCGCGCGGCTGCGTCGTCCGCCCAGCCGTCATAATCCGCGCCCGAAAACTTTTTAACCGCCTCTTTCATGGTCATTCTTGCCCAAGGCGCGCCTAAGTGCAGCTGCGTTCCCTGATAGGTAATATCCGTAGTGCCGCACACGTTTTTTGCGACGGTAGTATACAAATCTTCGACAAGCTGCATCATGGCATGGTAGTCGCAGTACGCCTGATAGACCTCCACCGAGGTAAATTCGGGGTTATGATAGGCGTCCATGCCCTCGTTGCGGAAAATTCTTCCGACCTCGTAAACGCGTTCCAGACCCCCTACTATGAGGCGTTTTAAGTACAATTCCGTCTCTATTCTGAGGTACATGTCGATAGAAAGCGCGTTGTGTTTAGTTTTGAACGGGCGCGCCGACGCGCCTATTTCAATAGAGTTGAGAACGGGGGTATCCACTTCCAAAAAGTTTCTGCCGTCCAAAAAGGCGCGGATCTCTTTGAGTATCTGCGAGCGCTTTATAAACGTGTTTTTAACTTCGGGATTGACTATTAAATCGAGATCGCGCTGGCGGTAACGGATATCCGTATTTGTCAGCCCGTGCTGTTTTTCGGGAAGGGGCAGAAGGCACTTCGTCAACATTTCTATATGGGTGCAGTGCACGGAAATTTCACCCGTCTGCGTCTTGAAAACATAGCCGCGTACGCCAATAATGTCGCCGAGGTCGTAATCCTTTTTAAATGCGGCGTAATCGTCCTCTCCGACGTCGTCGCGGCGGACGTAAATCTGAATTTGTCCTTCCCTGTCCTGCAAGTGCGAAAACGAAGCCTTGCCCATTATTCTTCTGGACATAAGCCTGCCCGCAAGCGAAACTTCCTTGCCTTCAAGCCCGTCAAAATTGCCTTTGACGTCCGCCGAGCTATGCGTCTGCACGTAGGAAGTTTTGACGAAAGGGTTATTGCCCTCCGCCGTAAGTTTATTCAGTTTTTCGCGCCTTATTTGCGCCTGTTCGGCAAGACGTTCGGCTTCCTCCGCCTCGGTAAGGGGTGTGGTGGTATTCTGTTCCATAAAATTCCTTAATTAATTTTTAAAATTTTGAGCTCATATTCCGAACCGTCGGGGCATTTCACGGTTACGACGTCGCCTACGCGCTTTCTTAAAAGAGCCGCGCCCGCGGGCGATTCAACGGAAATTTTTCCGTTCATGACGTCAACGTCGGTTACCGAAGTAACGGTATACGTGGCTTCTTCGCCCATTTCTTCGTCGTAAACGGTGACAACGCTGTTGAGATGGACATAGCTGTTATCCGTAACTTCCGAACGGATATCCGCGTTTTTGATTTTGTATTCTATTTCTGCAATCTTGCCCTCGTTAGAGCGTTGCTCTTCTCGCGCGGCGTCATATTCTGCGTTTTCCGAAAGGTCGCCGTGACTGCGCGCCTCGGCAATGCGCTCTATAATTTCGGGACGTTTGACTTTTACGAGATAATCCAACTCCTTTTTCAGATCGTCGTAATTCTTTTGCGTCATTACAATGAGTTCTGCCATAATAACCTCTTTTATATTTATTGCGGCTGTCCGCCGAAAATTATTTCCCGTTAACGGAAAATAAACAAAAGCGCGAACGCTTTTGTTTGCTCAGCCAGCTTACACTTGGCTTTAAAGCCCGTTTGATTTACATTATTATATATAATAAATTGCGGTTTGTCAATTAAACTGACAAACCGTGCAAAAATTTCTCTATTCTGTCCGCCGCCTCGGCAAGCTGTTGCATGGAAGTGGCGTAAGAGCACCTTACAAAATACTTGCCCGCCGAACCGAAAGCGTCGCCGGGGACGACCGCAACCTTTTCCCGTTCAAGAAGCAGATTTGCAAACTGTTCGCCGTCCAACCCCGTGGATTGGACCGAAGCGAATATATAAAACGCGCCCTTTGGCATGAAACACTTCAATCCGAGGCCGTTGAAAGCGCCCGCAAGAAATTTTCCCCGCCTTTCGTATTCCTCGCGCATGTCCTCCACCGTGGAAAAGCCGTCCGTAAAGCCCTCTTTAAGGGCGCAGACGGCGGCGCGCTGACTCATTTGCGGCGCGCACAAAATGGTGTATTGATGTATTTTGAACATTGCGTTGTCAATTTCCGCAGGGGCGCACACAAAGCCCACGCGCCAGCCCGTCATGGCGAACGCCTTGGAAAAGCCCCCTATATATACCGTTCTTTCCGCCATATCGCCTATTGAGGCGATTGAAGCGTGCCGGCCCGTGTAGGTTAATTCGCAATAAATTTCGTCGGATATGACAAGCAGATCATGCTTTTTAATCACGGGAATAATAGCTTCAAGCTGTCCGCGCGTCATAATTGCGCCCGTGGGGTTGTTGGGATAGGGCAAAATAAGCGACTTCGTCCTTTCCGTTATTGCGCTTTCAAGTATTTCGGGCGTGAGAATGAAGTCGTTGTCCGCCGTACATTTTACGGGCACGGGCGTGCCGCCCGCAAGCGTGACCGTGGGGGAATAGGAAACGTAGGAGGGCTCGGGCACAAGCACTTCGTCGCCCTCTTCGCAGGTGGCGCGGAGGGCAAGATCTATCGCCTCGCTTGCGCCCACGGTGATAATGGTGCGGTCGGCGGGATAATTCACCCCGAACCGCTCCGAAAGATAGCGGGAGATAAGCTCTCTCAGTTCGGGCAGACCGCGGTTGCCCGTATACTGCGTATACCCCTTGCGGATACTGCGAATGGCGGCGTCGCGGACGTTCCAGGGCGTGACGAAATCGGGCTCGCCCACGCCGAGGGAAATGGCGCCCTCCATACGCTGGACAATATCAAAAAATTTTCTTATGCCGCTGGGCTGTAAAGCCGCGGCTTTTTTGCTTACGAAATTTCTCATAATATACGGTTAAATGCGGCATATTGCCGCGCCTTTCGTTTTTAAACGCCCGACTTTTCAGGCCTGAATACTCAAGCGGTTTTCGCCGTCGTCCCTGACCATGCGCGCGCCCTCTACCTTGTATTTTTTGAGTATGAAGTGGGTTGCGGTGGACAGAACGCTGTCAAACGTGGAAATTTTTTCCGAGACGAAGCGCGAGACTTCGCGCAGGGATTTGCACTCTACTATAACGGCGAGGTCGTACGCGCCGCTCATGAGGTAGAGGTTCTTTACCTCGTCGTGAGAGGCAACCTCCTCCGCAATGGCGTCGAAGCCCGCTCCGCGTTGGGGAGTAACTTTAACTTCGATAAGCGCTTCAACCGTTTCCTCGTCAAAGAAATCCGCGTTTACGATTGCCGTATATTTGACGATAGCGCCCTTATCTTCCAGCGCGCGGACGCGTTTTTCAATCGCATTTTCGTCCTTGCCGAGCGCCGCCGCCAACTTTTTGGGCGTTAAGCGCGAATCTTCCGACAGCAATGCAAGTATGTCTTTATCAAGTTTATCCATAAAAGCCTCCGCAATATAACCTGTTTATTAATTAATTTTAACTTTTTTTACTGCGTTTGTCAATACAAATTTAAAAACGTTTGCATATGGCTTGGAATTTTATTATAATTATTCTATGTTCAGAATTTGGGCGAAAGTGATTCGCGACGGAAAAATAATCAAACAAGTAAACTATGAACGCGCGGAAAAGTTTGCGTATTCGGAATTTTTTCACTATCTTGCGGACATCTGCGAGGAGCTTGATATAGCCACGCCCATACTTTTGAAGACGCATATTTTCAATTATGCGAAGTTTAACGCGGTGCGTTTTTTGCCGCGTGATTTTGCGGAACCGCCCGAATTTGACAAACTTGTGCTTGAAAACGTCGTCGTTTAGAATAATTAAAAATTAGCGCCCTCCCGCAATATTGTCATTCAGGGCTTGCCGAGAAATCCCCCGTACCGTCATTACGTGCGGAGCGCGTAGCTGTGCCCCTTCTGTCATTCCGAACAAAGCGCGGAGCCGAGGAATCCCCGTACCGTCATTCCAAACGTGCGCAAAGCGCGGACTTTTTTGAAAAGTCCGCGCTTTTTCAATTTGAAAATAAATATAATTAATCTACTACTATAATGTCCTGCGCATTATTCGCTATTTTAATAATTAAGGTTATTGATGTATTATTATAACTAAAAGAAGTACCGCCTGTATATCCGCAGACTCGTTTGCCTTGTTTACGATGTTCACAAAAGTAGGTATCAGTACCGCCGCAAGTATCGCTATTACCGCAATCACTATTACAAGCTCTACTATCGTGAAGCCTTTCCTTTTGGGAAAAATAAATATTTCATTAAAAAAATCCCATACTGACTGTATGAGATTTTCCTGTAATTTATGCACGTTTTTGTTGATTGTTTTGGGGATATTCGGGGGTGTATACGCTCTTTTTGATTTTAACCTTCTTTCGTTTTTATGTTTCGGATCGCCTGTCGCGTACCGAAGTTTTCTTGCCGTTTGCGGCGCGGCGGCGCTGTTCGATTTATATTCTTTGCTGGTTTTCAGACCGTACAGGGGACTGAAATAACTATTCAAAGGAAATATGCAGGCTTGCGCCCGTAGCGGCGTCCTGATACATCACCCAATAACCGCCGCCCGTCCCGTCGGGTGAAGCGGGAATATACCCTGCCATGCCCGCCATGCTTTCGGGAGGACGGCCGCTTGTCTTTGCGGGCACGCCGTAACAAATATATTGCGGTTTACCCCCTGAATATATCACGCCGAACACATAAAAGGCGTCCCCGCCGTAGCTTATGCGCACCCAGCGTGAATTTTCAACCGTGCGGCACAGCGCTTCCTCCGCAGGATAGGAGGAAAGCAACCCCTCTATTTCGTCCTTCATTTTTTCGTAGAACCCTCCGCGCGCCAACACATCTGACTGAACGCCGCCCTGCGGCTTTGCTCCCTGCCCCGAACCTTCCGCGTCCGCGCTTTCTACACCGCTTTGCCCTTCTTCGAAAGAGCCAGCAGTCTGCGCATCCTCAAAAGCCGTGCGCCCGACCTCTTCTTTTTCTTTATCTTCGCATACAGCCCCACCGTTTTTATCAGTTTCTGCGTATTCATAATAATTTTCCTCCGCTATCGCCTCGTCCTCGTATTCGCCCTCGGCGGGCCGTCCGCGCTTTAAAACGCCTTCCTCACGCTCCACAAACTCCTTTAACCCCGCTGCGGCGGCGTGGAAACTGCCGCATATTGCCGAGGCAACGGGAAAAACTCCGCCGTTCACATAAAAAATGCAGGCGGCGAACCCGCAGGATGGATTTACCTTGCTTTCGCCCTCGAAAAAGCAATTTTCCACGAGAACGCAGTCCGTACCGTCCGACAGCGCGGCGACGTACCTGCCCTCGGACAACGGCGCGAAATTTATGAGGGAAACTTCTATTTTCAAAGCCGAACCGTACTTTTCCGCGCGGACAAGCCCCGAAAGATTGCCGCCGTCTGCCGAAAAGCCGTCCTTCAAACCCCTTATAACCGCTATATTTTTAGTGTAACCGCCCATAACCCGCCTTTTTGCGGCGCGTTAAGCCCCGCCGCGATAATCTTTACATTATTATATTGCCTTACGGACGGGGAAATTATAAAACATTCTGTAAAAAAATAAATTTTTTTGGTGTATTGTTTCAGAGAATTATTTCGGTAAATTTTTACTTTATTCGCTTGATTTTTAAGCAAATTACATATATAATGATATGCGTAAAAATTTTGATTTTTTTAAGGAGTTACTATGGCAGTGACAAAAAACAAGAAAATTCTTGACTTCGTCCAGGAGAGCGCAGATCTCGCACAACCCGATAAAATCGTATGGATAGACGGCGGCGAAGAACAGCTTAACGCGCTCAAAGCCGAGGCGGTAAAGAGCGGAGAACTCATTAAGCTCAATGAAAACCTTCTGCCCGACTGTTATCTTCACCGCACGAAGGTAAACGACGTTGCACGCGTTGAGGACAGAACTTTCATATGCACCAAAAATAAGGAGGACGCCGGCCCCATCAACTATTGGATGGATCCCAAAATGGCTTACGAACTTTGCAACGAGATTGCCCGCGGCAGCATGAAGGGCAGAACGATGTACGTTATTCCCTATTCCATGGGCGTCGTCGGCAGCGACTTTGCCAAATACGGCATCGAAGTTACCGATTCTATATACGTCGTACTCAACATGAACATCATGACGCGCGTAGGCAAGCGGGTTCTCGACGAACTCGGCAAAGACGGCGACTTTATCAAGGGCTTCCACGCCAAATGCGACGTTGACGCCGAAAAGAGATACATTATGCACTTCCCCGAGGACAATACGATTATTTCCGTAAACTCGGCTTACGGCGGAAACGTGCTTTTAGGCAAAAAGTGCTTTGCGTTGCGCATTGCTTCATACCTCGGCAAGAACGAAGGCTGGATGGCGGAACACATGCTTATCCTCGGCGTAACTTTCCCCAACGGCGAAAAGAAGTACGTTGCGGCGGCGTTCCCTTCGGCATGCGGCAAGACCAACCTTGCAATGCTTATTCCCCCCAAACACTATCTTGACAGGGGATATAAAATCGAAACCGTCGGAGACGATATTGCCTGGATAAGAGTGGGCGAGGACGGCAGACTTTGGGCGGTTAACCCCGAAAACGGATTCTTCGGCGTTGCCCCCGGCACAAACGAACATTCCAACTACAATGCGCTTGAATCCACAAAGCGCGGAACGATATTCACAAACGTGGCTTTGAACACCGACGACATGACCGTTTGGTGGGAAGGACTTTCGAAAGATCTGCCCCAAAACTGCATCGATTGGACGGGCAAGCCCTGGAACCCCGCAAAATTCGACAAAAAGGATAAATCCACCTGCGCGGCACATCCCAATTCACGTTTCACCGCACCCGCAGTAAACTGCCCCTGCGTTTCGCCCGAATTCAACTCCAAAAAGGGCGTACCCCTTTCGGCGATTATCTTCGGCGGCAGACGCGCTTCCACAACTCCGCTTGTATACGAAGCAAGGGATTGGAACCACGGCGTGTTTATCGGCTCGGCAATGTCGTCCGAAACGACTGCCGCGGCGGCGGGCGCAGTAGGCGTGCTCCGTCACGACCCCATGGCAATGAAGCCTTTTGCGGGTTATCATATGGGCGATTACTTTGCGCATTGGATTGAAATGGGCACCAAGATTGCCCATCCCCCCAAGATTTTCAATGTAAACTGGTTCCGCACCGACGCGGACGGAAACTTCATGTGGCCCGGCTTCGGCGACAACATGCGCGTTCTTGAATGGATTTTGAAGCGTTGCGACGAAAACCCTGTCGAAGCCGAAGAAACGGCTATCGGCTACGTTCCCAAGGCCGAGGATATCGATATTTCCGAACTCGACTATGAAATCAGCAAGGGTAGGAAGTTCGATATCGAAGCTTTGAAAGAGATACTTTCCGTCGATAAAGAGAAGTGGGCAAAGGAAGCGGAAGAGATTGAAAACTACTACAACGGCACGATAAAGACCCGTATACCCAAGGAACTTTGGGATAATCTTGAAACTTTGAAAAAGAATTGCTCAAAATAAGCGTTCCATAAGCGTTCCGCTTAATCAAAGTATCTTTATTGCGTGCGCTCTTGTTTGGGTTTCGCTCCAATCAATAAGCGTTCCGCTTAATCAAAATATCTTTTTAGCGTAATTAGCAGTCTCGGTCTAACGCACGTCAAACAAAGGCGTTCCGCTTAAACCGTACTTCCATAGGAAAATTTACCGCAGAAAAGAATATAAATACAGCGCGCTATACCTGCAAATAAGGTAAGCGCGCTTTTGGTTGTTCCCATAGGAAAATTTTTTACGGTAACATAAGTGCGTCTAATATTTGATTTATTCATTTGATTATCGTATAATAACGGAACGATAAACAGTAATTTAGCGGAGGATTGTAGTATGAAAAAGAAATTATCTATATTTGTGTCTTTTTTATTCCTAATAATATTATCATTGATATTGACGGCGTGCGGCTCTACCAAAGCAAAAACATACGGCATAGTTGCAAGCATTGGTTTGCCAGAAGATAATGACGTTTACGGCGTTTACAATTCAATTCATTCCGACACAACGACGCTTGAAGAAAACGATTATGTTTTGGAAGAAAGTAAAACTTACCATATCTTGGTTGGCTATTCTGCCGGCGGCGGTAGTCAATACCCCGTAATTAATAATCCCGAAAGCGTTGTCTTCAAATATGATACCGACGCTTTGGAAATTCAATCTGTAACTCCAAACGACGGAGAAATAAAGCATTATGCTTTGGTTTGTAAAAAAGCAATACGGTATTCGGCTATTTTAATAGAACTTGATGAATATTCTTATACTATAATCGTAAGTACAAATCAGTAATATAAATTTCGGTTTATCGGGCAATTATAAAAAGAGAAGATTTGATATGCACCCCAAAAGTATTTAACTTATGGAGTGCATATCAAAATTTATCACTTTATTGCGCGTTTTTTTCGGCGCGCCTTATTACGTCCGTCGGGAGCGCGCCGTTATGCCTGCGTCTCCGACGGGTTTTCCTCTTTCTCTTTCGGTCTGCCGTCAATAAATGCCGAAACGCCTTTCTTCTGCAAGCGCAAAACGGCAAAGTACAGCAATGAGCCGAGCGCATAAATCCACAGCCCTTCGGTTGCGCACATGGAGCCGAAATAGAACCAATAGGCGACGGCGGCGCTTTCATAACCGTCTGCCCCGCCGCATAGGAAAACTATTACAAGCGGAATTATAAAGGCGTTTATTATTATGGGAAAAAATCCGCCTGCTATGACCTTTGCCGCATGGTTTTTAATAAGTCTGCCCGCGCCGTAAGTGCACAGCGCGGCAACCAAAGTCGCCAATCCGCCGACGGGAACGTCGTACATGACGAACGGCGAAGCGACGTTTGCAAGCATGCAGCCTATCCAAAGTCCTGGAACGGCTTCGGGAAAGAAAAGCGGCAATATGCACAGCGCTTCGGCGGGGCGTATCTCGGGTATTCCTTCATACGCTATCGCGCCGAAAGCGTAGGTGAGTGCGACGTACAGCGCGGCGATTATGCCTGCGCGGCAAAGTCTTTTGGTTGTGAAAATGTTTTTCATGATTTTTTTCGCAGATCCGCGGCTTAAAAAAGCGGACGGCAAATTAAAAACCGTCCGCGTTAATCGGGGCATATGTGCCCCCGAATCTGCATTTCTCCTCGGTTTTTTTAATAGATGTGTTGAGCCGAAAACCATCTTGCGGGGCGTACCCCGTTAACGGGCGCCTGTTTTGCGCCCGCTTTATTTAATTTTAAATTAAGCCCGTTAAGGCAAAATTATTCCTTGTCTTCTCCCTGCTCTTCGCTCTTTTTGGAGTTGCTGTTGCCGAGATAAGTGCCGAAATAAATTTCTTTTTTGCCGCGTTTTGCGCCGCCCGAAGGACGCCCGCCCTGACGTCTGTCGTCGCGTCTGTCACGGTTTCCCCTTTCGTTTTTGCCGCTGCGGTCGCGCTTATCGAAGCGTCTTTCGCCTTTTTCATAACGTTCGCCGCGGTCGCGCCCGTCGCGGGGATATCTTTCGCCCCTTTCGCGGCGTTCGCCGTAGCGCAAACCCTTATCGTAAGGTTTTGCGTTGTTGGGGATAACCACGACATACCTTGCGGGTTCTTTGCCTTCCGAAACTGTCTTTACGTCGGTATTATCGACAAGGGCGGCGTGTATTATGCGCCTTTCATAGGGGTTCATGGGTTCGAGCATAAGCTTTCTGCCCGTTTCAACCGCGCGTTTTGCAAGTTTATCGGCAAGTTTTTTTAAAGTTTCCTCGCGCTGTTCGCGGTAATTTTCGCAATCGACAACCACTTTTTTATATTCTTCCCTGCCGATATTCGCAGCCGCGCCCGCCATGCACTGTATTGCGTCCAACACGTCGCCGCGCTTTCCTATTACGCGAGCCGAATTGGGAGTTTCTATATTGATTTTTATGCTGTCTTCATCGGAAACGATGACTCCTTTGCCCGGAATTCCGAGAATGGACAAAAGCCCGTCTATAAATTCCGCGGCGCGTTCCGCGTCCGTCTGTTTGCGCGTGATTTTTACTTTTGCCTTTACAGAACCGAAAAGTTTCTTTTTCCCCTCTTCCAGAACTTCGATTTCTGCGTCCACGAGGGTTATTCCAAGCGTTTTAAGACCCTCTTCAATAGCTTCGTCCACGGTCTTTGCCGTAAAGATATTTTCTTGCATTACTTTAACCTCTTTCTATTCGACGTGCGCGGATCATCCAATCCTTTTTTTTCGAAACGCACGGATACTACCTTATTTATAATCAGCGTTGAAATTAAGCTGTACGTTGTATTTACTATCATGTACATTGAGAACGCCGCGCTGTAAAAGAACGAGAATAAACCGAAAATTATCGGCATTATAATCATCATCCATTTGTTTGTGCTTGCTGCCGAACCGTCTACCGAGCTCAATTCGTTTGTAGCCTTTTGGGAACGCATCGTAACGAACTGTTGAAGGAACATCATGCCTATCGCAAGCACGATGAGAACGAAATAGCCGTTATAAGTATCCTTTTCGGTTGAAAGGTTGTAAGTTACTTCGTTATAGCTTTCCTCATAAGTGTCGGGTATACTGGAACCCACAGCAGCACGCGCAACTGCCGAAGAGAAATCCGAGAAAGAGGGGACTTCTTTATTCATCATAGAGTCGGGATACCATACGTTGCCTATCCAGAAGAACGAGGTTACGTCCTTATTGGCGTCGTACGCTTCTTTTGCCGCCTCGCGCGCGTTCAATTGTATATATTTTACAACTACTTCGTTTTTATCCGCCTCGGTTGTACACTCATCGAAGGGCGAACTTCCGTTTTCTTTTTCATAATATGCTTCGAACCTGTCGTAATCCACAAAGTATGCGTCTTTATAATTATCGTCCGCAACGAGGAAATGGTTTTCCTGCGAATCGTCCTTTCCCGATATGACGTAATCGAGCACGCTTTCATTGTAAGCCGCTACGAGATTGTTATATGTGGTCAAATTTGCATAATTGGAGTACGTCGAAAAGGACGAAAACACGACCATGAATATCACAAGCGAAATCAGCATGGGAAGACAGGCGCCGAACGGCGAATAGCCGTTTTGCTTTTGCAATTCCATATACTTCTGGTTGTACATATTTTTATCGTTGGCGTACTGCTTTTGCAATTTTTCCATCTGGGGGCGCATTTTTTCCATTAAAAGCGCCTGCTTTTTTGTCTTTACCCTTGAAAAAACATCCAGAGGGAGAACTATCGTCTTTAAAATAAGAGTAAAGCAAATTGCGCCTATCGCCACGCCCGCATAGTTGTCGGCAAACAGGTCGAAAAGCCAGCTTATAAGCTTTGCTATCCAGTTAAGATCTATTGATGGTATCTCTTCGACGCCCGCCTGAATGGCCTCCTGCGAAGTTGCAAGCAAATTAAATATATTCATTATATCACATGACCCATTTCAATTTTAAATAGTTTTCAGGCGCGGGGTCGTAGCCGCCTTTGGAAAAAGGATTGCATCTGAGTATACGCCACATTCCCGCAATTATTCCCGATATCACGCCTAAATTATTTATGGAACGCAGGGTATATTCCGAGCAGGTAGGTTCATACAGACAGGTATGGCGGGAGAGGCGCTTCTGGTAAAATATTATAAGCCTCATACAGCCCGCCTTGATAAAGGGTTTAAAAACTCTTTTTCTGAGTATTTTCCATACCTTTTTCAGCCTTTTCCGCATGAATTTATCCTTTTAAAACAGGAAACAAGGCTTTTTTTATAGCCTTCGTATGAATAATCTTCACATATCTTAGGAATTATTATAACCGAATAGGGCTTGTCCAACATATCGCAGCTGTCGTTAAAAGCCGCTTTGGCAAGTCTTTTTATCCTGTTTCTTTTAACCGCCTTGCCGTGTTTTTTCGATACGGCAACCGCCATTGAAAGTGTTTCGGAGGGAAAATATAATAACGTTATATAAGGGGAAAATACCCTTTTTCCCCTCTTAAACAGTTTCTGAAAATCGGTGTTTTTTTTGATTTTTAGGTACTTCACCTTTTATGCCGTTAAGCCGAGATGCGTTTTCTGCCCTTGTTTCTTCTTCTTTTCAATACCTTTCTGCCGGCAGTGGAGGACATTCTCTTTCTGAATCCGTGTACCTTGCTTCTCTGTCTTTTTTTTGGTTGATAAGTTCTTTTCATTTTCTTTTTCCTTTTTATTTATTATATTGGTGAACCGACAGGCATAATCGGTTTATTTGAATCGGCTAATTAATAATAAAGCAAAAAATGCTTACTGTCAAGCGTTATTGGACATTCTGACAGGCAAAATAAGGTACAATACGTCCTTATTTTCAATATTTTGGCAGATAAAGGGATCTACTTGCCTGTTCAGCGATATAACTATTTCATCTTCCGTAAGCGCGTTTACCGCCTCTATAATGAATTTAGAATTCATTGCTATACATACGTCCTTACCCTCGGTGGTTGCTTTCACGCTTTCCTGAACGTTTCCTATTTCTGAAGCGGAAGAAATTTCTATTTTATCTGTGGTAATATCGAAGATTATGAGGTTGTTTTTATCTCCCCTCACCAAAATTGCGGCACGCTCTATGCTCGCTTTCAATTCCTCTTTGTTTACCCTTGTCGTAGTTATAAAAGTTTTGGGTATTATATTGTCCTTTTTTATAAAGTCGCCGCCGTACAGTCTTGAAGTGAGAACGGTGCTATCGGAAGAAACAAGTATCATTCCGCGCTGGATGAAAATTTCCGTCTCTTCAGCGTCGTCGGGTATCATTTTTTCTATTTCATTCAGCGTTCTTGCAGGGCAGACGATATCTATATTGCCCGTAGAAGAAGAAACTTTTCCGTTTACGGTGGCAAGCCGGAACCCGTCAAGGGAGGTAACGCAAATATTTCCGTCGTTTATAATAAATTGGCAGCCCTTTAAGATAGGTCTTGAATCGTCCGTCGCGCAGCAGAAAGAAGTGGATCTTATAAATTTTTTAAGATCCTCCGTCTTTAATTTAAAGCTGTTTTCGTTTATCTGCGTATCGATTTTGGGAAAATCGTCCGCGGAGAGCACTTGCATGCTCGTCTGGCTGTCCGCATAGAAAATATCCATGCGCCTGCCGTCGGACGACAAAGTAAGCTGTACGCCTTCAAGTTTTTTAATGAAGTCCGAAAAATATTTGCCGGGAACGCATATTTCGCCTTCCTCGCAAATCTCTGCCTTTATTGTTTTTATAATTGATATTTCACCGTCCGTGGCGGAGAGGGTAAGCGTATCGTTTTTGGCTGAAAGTTTTATACATTCGTATATCGGCACAGTAGTTTTTGAAGCACAAGCTTTAACAACCTTCAACACAGCGTCCGACAGATCTATGCCTTCACAATATAATTTCATAGTTTATCCTCCTTGATGAATGTATTATATTAAAAGAAATAAATGGTAGATTTATTAGTAAGCGGCGTGGAAATGTTGATAAAAAAATTTTTTTGTACGCCGACAGACATATAATACCAAAAATCAGGCGAAAAAGCAAATAAATAAGGAATATTTATGGTGTGGAAAAGAAGAAATTTTTTTGTTGAAAATTTGTTTATTATTTGTTGATGAGTGGAAGAATAAAAAGGAATAAAATTTTATGATCGGATAAAAAAAAGATAAATTTTATTTAAAAAGGAGATTTCCACATAAAAATTGTGGAATGTAAATAAACCATTTGTTGAAATTGTTGAAAAATGCTGTTATAATATTATTTATGAATGAAAAAGTTTGCCTTGAAATGATTGAAAAAATATATGCGGAAAAATTTTCGGCGTTTGAAAATTTACTGCTGGAATACAATAAAAAGTTCAATCTGACTGCCGTTTGCGACCATGAAGGGGTAAAAATAAAGCATTTTTTGGACAGTATTCTGCCTTTGGAATATTTTACGGAGGGCGCCGACGTTGCAGAGATAGGTTCGGGAGGGGGATTTCCCTCAATTCCGTTAAAGATTGTGAGGGACGATTTAAGCTTTACTTTGATAGAAAGCACGGGTAAAAAATGCGGGTTTTTAAGGGAAGCTGTGGATAAACTTTCCTTAAAATGTGTAAAAGTGCTGAATATCCGCGCCGAGGACGGGGCAAGGGACTTTAATTACAGGGAAAAATTCGATATTTGCTGTGCAAGAGCGGTTGCAAGATTGAATACTTTGTGCGAATATTGCCTTCCTTATGTAAAACCGGGAGGAAGTTTTATAGCTTACAAGGGAGATTGCGAAGAGGAAATCGCCGAAAGTCTCAATTGCATAAAAATACTCGGAGGAGAGATTGACCGCGTTGAAAAATATAATTTACCCGACGGCGGCGCAAGAACGGTTATACAAATTAAAAAAACAGCCCTGACTCCCGCAAAATATCCGCGCGGACAGGGCAAGGAAAGAAAAAATCCCCTTTGATTGATTAAAATTTGTGGTGTGATTTGAAATGGCAAATAAAGCGTGTGCGTTCACGGGGCACAGGATAATTCCGAGAAATTTTGACTGTAACTTGTTGGACAGGGTCATTTATAACTTAATAATAAACGGTTACGGCCGCTTTTTGTGCGGCATGGCGAAGGGATTCGACCAGCTTGCGGCGGAGAGCGTTATAAATTATAAGCGCAAATTCGATATAGAGCTTGTTGCCTGTATTCCCTGTGAGAGCCAAAGCGGAAATTTTTCTGCCTATACGCTTGCAAAATATGAAAATATTCTTAAATTTTGCGATGAAAAAGTCGTTCTTTCTGAGGAATATTTCAGCGGCTGCATGCAGAACCGCGACAGATATCTTGTAGACAACTGCGACGTGCTTGTCAGTTTGTTGAGAAGAAACAGCGGAGGAACCTTTTATACGGTAAATTACGCGCGTTCCAAGGGAATAAAAATAATAGAACTTTAAAAATTATTTCAGATTGTATTAAAACTAAACCGCATGCTTTAAAAAATTATGAAAATATTGAAAAAATTGCTCCGCAGAAACAGAGAAAAAAGTAAGATCGATAGCGGTGAGGCCGTTTTAAAATCCCGAAGCGGGATAATTGACGAAATGTACGGCAAAGACGAAGATTGCGTTAACGGCGAAGTTCTGAAAGTCGTTTACAGCAGAGATAAATGCAAGAGATTTATAGTTTTTTCATCGGATAAGGGATATGTAAGTTATATTTTTGAAAAACTGCATATATCCGATGAAGAGGAAATATTATATTTCGGCAGGGCTTGCTATTGGGAGCCGACGGGTTGTAACGGGTCCGTTTATACTGATTTTGACGAGGCGATGGAACAGCTTGTCTTTGAGCCGGAATACAAGAAATATTTTTCCGAAGAAGGAGAGTGATTTTTAAGCGGCTTGCTTTTGAAATTTTATATGATAGTTTGGCGCGTTTTTTGGCGGACGAATTATGTTTTTTTGTTTTTAATTATTCGTAAAATATTTTTAAGCAATTTGTTCGGCGCACAAAAAATTATTTTGCGCTGCGACGGTTATATTAATTTTGCGCCTTGAATTCTGCGCTTTTAAAATATCCGATTGAATATTATAAAAAGACGTCCGTCGTTTAAATTTTTAAACGGCGGGCGTTATGTAATTACGTTTTGGCGCTTATTTCGCACGGCGTGCCCGAGAGCAAATATAAAATCAGGATAAAAAAAAGATAATTATCCCCTTTATCGTTTCTGCACGGACGGTCTGCTTCTCTTGCGCCCGAAGAAAAGACCGTACATTCAGGATCGCTGCGCGGTTCATGGAGATATACTGCTGTATTTGGGGTTGGGGATATATCGGAAAAACTCATCTATATATTATATTACATTGCCGTTAAATTTGACACATCTTTCGTTTTTGGCGGAACCGCTGAGATTTTCAAGAATATAATTACATATACCTTCTGAAATTATATCCGACATTTTATATATTATGTTCAGTCTGGTGGAAGAAAAAAGCGAATAGTTGAAAACTGATTTTTCCGCCACGATACCCATTATGGAAACGTCTCCGACCTTTGAAAGCTTTTTATTTGCCCCGCTGCCGGGTTTTAAACCGCGCGGAGCAATTTTGATAAGACCGATGTCGCCTGCAAGTCCTACGGCTGCGTCCACCGCTATTATAGCGCTATCCGGATGTGTGGCGCGCAGAAATTCATTCATATATTTTACTTCATGCGCTGTAATTGGCTTTGCAAGCGTTCCGTAAACATAGCAATTCAGGCCGCTTAATTTTTCTTTTAGTTTTGTGCCCGTAACAGGACCGAGACTGTCGCCTACGGACAAATCGCTGCCGATACACAGAATGACGGGCATATTTTGTTTTTCGGGAACGACCTTTTTTAATGAAAGACAAACGCCTTCGGAAGCCATACCGTTATATAAATTGAAAGAATAGTCCATAAAAACCTCTGGAAAGTTATTGCCATTTATTTTAATTATAATACGTTGGCATTAAAAACAGTGAATTTCTGTCGGGAGCGGGATTTGAAAGCCCTTTATATAGTTGATAGCATATTTTATCAACATTTTTCCACAATTAAACAACTTATTGCCCTTTGAAGTCGGCATTTTAACCGTGAAATTACGCAAAATACGGTTATACGGTAATCAGTTCGTTTTTTAAGACGCAGTTTTTCTTTTTCGCCGTTAAAAATTTATTAAACAGCGGATTTTTATCCACATTTCCAAAATTTACCGCGTTATGTGTTTCACATGAAACAATTTTTTAGCCGAAAAATTTGGTTGAAAGTTTCACGTTAAACATTTTTTTGATAAAAAATCATGCAGGCGCAAGGTGAATTTTTTCTAAAAATTCAATATTTTCGGTTAAAATTTTGCCTATGTAACCGTGTTGAATAACGGTGAAAATATCATAAAATTTTAGTGATAATGGTAAATTTTAAGCGCGAAACGCTTGAAATACTTTATTATATATGTTAAAATAATTATCAGTCGATCAATATAATACGATTTTAAGGAGTTGTGTTTTGAATAAAAAAGGCAAATTAATAATGTGGCTTATTATAGCTGTGCTTATCGTCGCCGTGGTTGTAATTCTTGTTACAAACACACTGAGAGGGGGCGCAACTGAAATAAGTAAAACAGAATTCATACAGTACGTTGAGAATGCGCAATATTATGATTCTGAGACGAAAACAGTTAAAGACGAAGCCGAACTTCCCGAAGGATATTCCGTTAAAGACGGTAAAGCGGTGGACGCAGAGGATAAAGAGCTTGTAATAATATGGAAAATAGCGGTAGATTCTTATAAATACAGCGGCTATAACGCCGACGGAAAGATAGTTTATTACGCCTACGGACCCTCTTTGTATAGCGCCGATAGTCTTGATTCTGCGACGATTAAGAGTTGGGAAAGTTATGGAGTTATAATAGTTCTGTCCAATCCCAATTCGGGAAGTTATTGGTCAACGATATTTACAATTGTCTCCCTTGTTCTTATTTGCGTCGTGTTCTTCCTCTTGATACGCTCTACCATGGGCGGCAACAAGGTTATGAGCTTTGCCAAAACGAAGGCGAGAGTTTCAACTAACATTAAAGTGCGCTTTTCCGACGTGGCGGGCGCAGAGGAAGAAAAGGTTGAACTTGCCGAGATTGTAGAGTTCTTGCGCCAACCTAAAAAGTTCTCGGATTTAGGGGCGCGCATACCGAGGGGCGTGCTGCTTGTCGGCCCTCCCGGAACAGGTAAAACGTTGTTTGCCAAAGCGGTTGCAGGTGAAGCCGGCGTTCCTTTCTTCTCCGTTTCAGGTTCTGATTTCGTTGAAATGTATGTCGGCGTCGGTGCTTCGCGTGTGCGCGACCTATTTGATATGGCAAAGAAAAATCAGCCCTGCATCATCTTTATCGATGAAATCGACGCAGTCGGTCGTCACCGCGGCGCAGGTCTTGGCGGCGGAAACGATGAAAGGGAACAGACTTTAAACCAGATTCTTGTCCAGATGGACGGTTTTGAATCGAATGAAGGCGTAATAGTTATGGCGGCGACCAACCGTGCGGATATTCTTGACCCCGCTCTTATGAGACCCGGCAGATTTGACAGACAGGTTTACGTCAATCTTCCCGACGTAAAGGGCAGGGAGCAGATATTAAAGGTGCACGCGCGCAATAAACCTTTGGCACCGGAAGTTAATTTCAAGGCGGTTGCCCGTCTTACCGCAGGTTTTTCGGGCGCGGATCTTGCTAACCTTTTAAATGAAGCGGCGATTCTGGCGGCGAGGGCGAATAAGAAGTTTATAACCAATGCAGAGCTTTATGAAGCGTTTGATAAGGTTTCCATAGGCCCCGCAAAGAAGAGCAAGGTGGTTACCGAACCCGAAAAGAGAATTACCGCCTTCCATGAGTCGGGACATTGTATTCTTGCAAGGCTTTGCCCCAACTGCGATCCCGTTCATGAAGTGACAATTATTCCCCGCGGCCCCGCGGGCGGTTACACAATGACCCGCCCCGAATCAGACCGCATGTACTATTCCAAAAATTATATGCTTGACGACATTTGCATGACGCTTGGCGGCAGAGTTGCGGAAGAAATAGTTATTCAGGATATTTCTTCGGGAGCGTCAAACGATATCAAGCAGGCTACAAAGTTTGCCCGTGCAATGGTGACGGAATTCGGCATGAGCAGTAAGCTTGGACTTATAAGTTACAGCGACGATTCGCAGCCCGTGTTCCTTGGGAAGGATATGGCTACGCAGAACCATTATTCCGAAGAAACTGCTAAAATGATCGACGACGAAGTCCGTGAGATAATGTCTGAACAGCATGAACGCGCAAGGAAGTTGTTGGCGGAAAACCGTTCTATTCTCGACAACATGGCACGCGTACTGATCGAAAGGGAAACCATTTATATGGAAGAGGTTGACCTTCTCATGGAAGGAAAATCTTATGCCGAAGTAATTAAATTTATGGATGAACAGGATCAGAAAAGTGCGGAAAATCACTTCAAGAGGTTTGAAGGCTGACGGGAATGTTTCCCGTGAAACCTAAAAGAGAATTATGGGGAAAATTATATCTTTTACGAACAAAAAAGGCGGCGTGGGCAAAACGACGACAGCCGTTAACATGGCTGCATACTGTGCGGATTTCGGTAAAAAAGTGTTGCTTGTCGACATAGATTCGCAGGGCAACGCAACGACGGGTTTGGGATTTTCTAAAAGCGCCCTCAAAAAATCAATCTATAACGTTCTGATTGAGGACGAAAAGGTGGAAGCAAACATCCTTCCCACGCAGGTCAAGCTTTTGGATATTCTTCCCGCAAACGTTGATTTGACCAGCGCCGAAGTCGATCTGGTTTATAAGCGCAACAGAGAGCGCGTCCTTAAAGACGCGCTCGACAAAGTGCGCGACAACTACGATTACATATTTATCGATTGCCCTCCGTCGCTCGGTATTCTTACAATCAACGCCTGGGTGGCTTCCGATTCCATTATAATTCCCTTGCAGAGCGAGTATTACGCGCTTGAAGGGTTGAGCCAGCTTATGAACACCATATCGCTTGTAAAACAACACCTGAATCCAAATTTGCAGATAGAGGGCGTCGTAATAACGATGTATGACGGCAGGGCTTTGATTTCCAAACAGATAACGGCTGAAATAAAGAAGTTTTTCAAAAGCAAGCTGTATGAAATAATAATTCCCCGCAACATCAGGCTTGCGGAAGCGCCCAGCCACGGCAAGCCCGTAATGCTTCACGATCCGAAATGTGTGGGCGCAAGGGCATACAGGGCGCTGACTGAAGAGTTTTTATCGAACCAATAATAAAGCAATAAAAGAAGATATTTCAGGATTGATTGTCGTAACCGGATAAACAGGGCATAAGCAGAAAATCAGAACGGAATTTGAAAAATTAATAGAGGTGAAAAATGGCAAAAGGTTTAGGCAAAGGACTTGACGAGCTTTTCGGCGATACCGAAATGGCTTATGAAAATATTTACAAACACGGCAAGGCGTTTGAGTACACGGAAGAGGAGAGAAAGAACGCTTCCGAGCTTGAGCTTGAAAAAATATCGGCCAATCCCAACCAGCCGAGAAAGAACTTTGACGAGCAGTCGTTAAAGGAGCTTTCCGATTCAATTAAAAAGCACGGCGTTATCATGCCGATTGTCGTAAACGACAACGGCGACGGTACATATATGATTATTGCGGGCGAGCGGCGTTTCCGTGCCTGCAAGATGGCGGGCAAATCAACCATTCCCGTTGTAATAAGGAAGTATTCTCCGCGGGAAATCAAAGAAATTTCGCTTATTGAAAACCTGCAACGCGAGGATCTGAACCCCATAGAAGCTGCCACGGCGATGAAACAGCTTATGATCGAGTATAAACTCACGCAAGACGAGCTTGCCGAAAGAATAGGCAAATCCCGCCCCGCGGTTGCAAACACTTTAAGACTTTTGAATCTCTGTCCTGAGGTTATGGGTCTGGTTTCGGAGGGAAAGCTGTCCGCAGGCCATGCGCGCACGCTTGTACCGCTTTCGGCAGACGACCAACAGGCCTTTGCGCAGGACGCCATAAAAAGCCAATATTCCGTCCGTGAACTTGAAAAGAAAGTCCGCGCGTATAATCTTCCTCCCGAAGTGATAGAGGAGCGCAAGAAAAAGAAGAGAGCGCTGGCTTCAATAGAGCTTAAACAACTTGTCGAAAGAATGAGGTTTACGTTCAGAACGAAGGTCAGCCTTATAGGAACCGATAAGAAGGGCAGGATTTACATAGACTATTATTCTCGCGATGATTTAGACAGAATTGCGGAAATTTTAGATATAATTGATAAACAGTAGCGTTTAAAACAGAAAAAGGGCAGTAAGTTGAAAATCCGTCAACTTACTGCCCTTTTTTCGTAAGAAGATATTGAACTTTTGCCGTCCGTTCACAAAAATTAACCTCGGTTTAAAAGTCGGTAAAAATTGTAAAAGCGAAAGGGGCGCAAACTTTTTTGCACCCGCATTTTTATTCTTAAAAAGAAAACTTCACGCTAAGCGGGAGGTAAAGAAGCGGAAGCGTTACCCGTTTATCGCACTTGTCATCCCGACCGAAGAGAATGAAGTGATCGCCCTTGTTATCCCGACCGAGGGAGCAAAACCCAACCTGTCATCTCGACCGAGGGAGCAATACGACCGAGCGGAGAGATCCACCAATAGCATCAACAAATTTAAGAAAGATGAGATCTTTCGACTGCGTTCGCTACGCTCAAGATGACAATGTGGGGAGCGTTTCTTCGCTCGCCCGCGCGGCTCCGCCCGAAATGACAAATAGGGGGACCGCAGGCACGCCAAGTTATGATTATTGCTGAAAATTGCACGGTGAAGGTATAAATAACGTCACGCGGGGCAATAAAAAGCGTGCGATAACTTTATAAACAATCCCAAAAGGAGCAACCATGAAAAATATCTGCATAACTTTTTTCGTAATAATCATAATAATTGCAACGGTAA
>CAZQNK010000003.1:0-69921 GCA_964594955.1 uncultured Clostridia bacterium
CAAAAAACAAACCAAATAAATCGGTTACAGTCTATTTATCCGATTTACAAGTATCAATATTCCCGACAGCGTGAAATCTATCGGCGATGGTGCGTTTTCCAATTGCACCAAGCTTAAAAGCGTAACAATCAGCAACGGCGTTACCTCTATCGGAATTTTGGCGTTCGCTTCTTGCACCGCGCTTGAAAGCATAACTATCCCCGACAATGTTGAGAATATCGGCAGTTCTGCGTTCGGGAGTTGCACCAAGCTTAAAAGCGTAACAATCGGCAACGGAGTTATTTCTATCGGAGGTTCTGCGTTCACCGGTTGCACCTCGCTTGAAAGCATAACTATCCCCGACAATGTTGAAAGTATCGGAAATTTGGCGTTCCGTAATTGCACCGCACTTCAAAACGTAACCATGGGCAACGGCGTTACCTCTATCGGCGATGATGCGTTTTCTAATTGCTCCGTGCTTAAAAAAGTGGATATAACGGATATAACGGCATGGTGCAAGATTAGCTTCGGAACTTCTAATGCGAATCCTTTGTGCTGTGCAGGAAATCTTTATTTAAGCGGAACGCTTGTAACCGATCTTACAATTCCCGACAATGTTACAAGCATAGGGAGTTCTGCGTTCTTTTATTGCACCTCGCTTAAAAGCGTAACGATCGGCAACGTCGTTACCTCTATCGGCGATGGTGCGTTCTTATATTGCACCTCGCTTCAAACCGTAGCCATGGGCAACGGAGTTGAGAGCATCGAAAATGACGCGTTCGCTTATTGCACCGCGCTTCAAGCCGTAACCATGGGAAGCGGCGTAACAAGTATAGGGAGTTCTGCGTTCTATGGTTGCACTTCGCTTATGCGTATCGGAATCCCCGACGGTGTTGAGAGTATCGGAGGTTATACGTTCGCTTATTGCACCGCGCTTGAAAGCATAACAATTCCCGACAGCGTAACGAGCATCGGATATGACGCGTTCTATAATTGCACCGCGCTTCAAACCGTAACCATGGGTAGCGGCATAAAGAACATAGGTCAAGACGCGTTCTATAATTGCACCGCGCTGACAAGCGTTTATTATGCGGGCAGTGCGGAAAATTGGAGTAAGATATCTATCGATAACAGTAATAATACAAACTTAACGAATGCCGCAAGATATTATTATTCCGCAACAAAGCCGGTCGTAAAAAACGTTTATTGGTATTATTCCGACGGCGGCGCCGTCAAAATCTGGGATGAAGAAATCGTCTACGACAACAGCTCGGTCGCAGGCAAGACGTTTACTTTCTCTTCGTGCACTGTCGAAGTTGCGGATTGGTATTGGGACGAGATAAAAACAGCGGCAAATAATAATGAGCTTCCCGGCGATGACTGGGCAGTCAATATGGTTAAGAATGCCAATAGTAAAACAGAGTACGAAGCGGCTTATGCGGAATACATTGCAGGTGTGGAAAAGGACGGATATATTAAATTTGAGGACGATACCTTTTCCGTCGCAGACAATATATATATAAATATTTCGTCGCAGAAGTACGTTGTAGTCGACGGCTACGTTTATAGTTATCCCGACGGCACCCTTATAACGGACGTTCCGAAAGGAAATACTTTTACGATATTCTATGCGATAGTTATCAGCGGCAAAACGCCTATCATAATCACAAGCGTATTTACATGCGAAACCGCAACCGCCGAAACCTGAGTCTCCTCGTCAAGCACGGCGACGAGCGGAACGAGCATTTCAAGCGCGGATTTAGCAGACCCCGCAACAGCGGCGGAATATCTTACGGATACATATTGTGGCTACTATTGGAAGCGCAGTTGATTAAAAATGCGGGTTGACGCAACAATGCGTGCGGCGGGCGCCCACGACTTGCGCCCGCCGCACCGCCGTCATCTCGACCGAGGGCGCGAAGCACACGAGCGGAGAGATCCCCCGTCTGTAATTCTGAACGCAGTGAAGAATCTCGCGCGTAGAGCGTTCCACGAGATCTTTCGACTTCGTTCGCTACGCTCACTACGCTCAAGATGACAGTGAAGAAAGAACAGCCGCCCGCGCATTACAACGCGCGGGCGGCTTTTTAACAAATAATAAACGGCATATTAAGCGGAAAAATATCTTGAAAGAGAATACGTAATATCGCGGTCGGCAATATTGGCAATCGGCGCAAGCGGAAAGGCGATTGCGGGAACGTTTTCAGCCGTACCGCACCCCGAATTCCCGCCGTTAAAGCCCCTATCCGCGCCTTCCGCCGCACCCCGCACTAAGCCGTCTTCGGAATTTTCAGCCGCTTCCACGGCAAACGCCTGCACTGCGGAAATTACCCCCGAAAGTTCATCCGCGCTTTTTAACGCCTGTTTTATTTCCTCGCCGCCTAAACTTTCAAGCACGGGGCGAACCTCCGAAAGCATTTTTCCGCCCGACGCGCCGCCGCACAGCAATAAGGCGAGAATTATAAGAAGTTGCATAAATTTTGCTCCTTGCATATTTTGATATTACCAGTATATGCGAGGAATTCAATGAAAGATTTTAAAAGTTATTCCCAAGAAGCGCCCAAAAACGGCGGCTCTGCGGAAAACAACGCCAATACAGGCTTAAACAACGGTACAAACGGCAGTTCGGGAAGCAACGATACGGAAGTTGCCGCAGTGGAAATAGCTAAAATTCTGTCGCGGGCAATGAACGGCAAAAGCGAAGAACAGATTTTGAACGCAATCATTGCCGAAGCGGAGCGCGGAAAGCGCGCGGGAACGCTTACCAACGCGGATTTAGACAATTTTTACAACATGCTTTACCCCCTTTTGGACGGATTTAAGCGGAAAAAGCTTAAAGAAGTGATAACAAAATTGAAACAAATATGAATTAACCGAAAGCGGCGCCGCGCAAATGCGCGGCGCCGCTTTCAAGCGTATTAAAAATCAGAGGAATTGAAATAAATAAGCAAATACTCAAAAGAAATTTAATCGGCAAACAACGGCGTTGAAAGATATCTGTCGCCCGTGTCGGGAAGCACGACCACGATATTCTTGCCCGCGTTTTCGGGGCGTTTGGCAAGTTCGGTCGCCGCCCACAGCGCCGCGCCAGAGGAAATGCCCACAAGGAAGCCCTCTACCCTGCCAAGCTCTTTGCCCGTGGCAAAAGCCGCCTCGTTTTCAACGGTTATAATTTCGTCGTAGACCTTTGTATCAAGCACGTCCGGCACAAAACCTGCCCCTATGCCCTGTATTTTATGCGCGCCGGCAACGCCCGTTGAAAGCACTGCGGAAGTGGCAGGTTCCACCGCGACCACCTTAACGTCGGGGTTCTTCCCCTTCAAATACTGACCCACGCCAGTAACGGTACCGCCCGTTCCGACGCCCGCAACGAATATATCCACCTTGCCTTCGGTATCCTCCCAGATTTCGGGACCGGTAGTGGCAAAATGCGCGGCGGGGTTTGCGGGATTGACGAACTGCCCTATAATTATACTGCCTTCAATTTCGTCTTTGAGTTCTTCGGCTTTGGCGATAGCGCCCTTCATGCCCTTTGCCCCCTCGGTAAGCACAATCTGTGCGCCGTATGCTTTGATAAGGCTGCGGCGTTCCACGCTCATCGTTTCAGGCATAGTGAGAATGACTTTATACCCCTTTGCCGCCGCAATAGCCGCAAGACCTATACCCGTATTGCCGGACGTAGGCTCTATGATGGTTGCTCCCGCTTTAAGCTTGCCGCTTTTTTCCGCATCCTCAATCATGGCTTTTGCGATTCTGTCCTTGACGGAACCCGCAGGGTTGAAGTATTCAAGCTTAGCCAATATTTTGGCTTTAAGGTTGTATTTATTTTCGTAATTTGTTAATTCAAGCAGGGGTGTTTTACCCACAAGTTCGGTTACTGATTTATATACAGGCATTTTAATAATCTCCTTTTAACGTCGTTTTATTTTTTGAATTTTTAAAGTGCAATTTAACTTCACATTCGTACACACATTCGTATTCCGGAACAACATCGGAAATCCAATTTCATAAAACACCTCCGCCATTTATGATTGGTGCGTTTTGATCTTTTTACTTTGTCCATAATCCCTATCGGATTAGTATGGTATAATAATACATACTTATTATATGTTTGTCAAGCAAAAAAAGAAACTTTTTTAAAAAAATTTTTTTACGGAACAAACCGCCGCCCTTTGCGTGCTTCGAACACGCAAAGGGCGGCGGTATCTTTATATAAATATTAAATACTGTAAAAATCGGCCAAATCGGGGTTAGAGTCCACAAGGTCCTGCAAAGTTATTCCGTCAAGATAGTTATTTACACATTCGTTAAGCCCCTGCCAAAGCTTGCGCGTTGTGCATCCCGCGCCATGCGGACAGTTGCTTGACGGATTGCAATCCACGAGCGATATGTCGCCTTCGGTTTTGCGCAAAATTTCACCGACGGTGATATCACGCGGGTTTTTCAGAAGTTCGTACCCGCCTTGAGAGCCGCGCACGCTCCTTAACAGACCGCATTTGACAAGATTGCCCGTTATCTGCTCGGTATATTTTACCGTTATGCCCTGACGCGCGGAAATATCCGCAATTCTCACGGGAGCGCCTCCGACATGCTGGGCGATATCGATCAAAATCCAAACACCGTATCTGCCTTTTGTAGAAATTTTCATAAACTATATACCCGCCGTTAGTAAAACTCTATATACCATATCGTTATTGTATACTTAATTATAATACAAAGTGCGGATATTGTCAAGCCCGCCCGCGCAGCCTTTCGGTGCGCGGGCGGGCGTTCTTAAATTATCTGTCAGGCGCCCGCCACTGTTTTTACGGCGTTTAAGAAAACTTCGCACTCGGCAGCGGTATTGAACGCGGATATCGACGCGCGGATGAGTCCGTCTGAACCGAGCGCCCTGTGCATGAGCGGCGCGCAATGCAGACCGCCGCGCACGCAAACGGAATATTCTTCCGACAGAGTATAAGCCGCAACCTCGGACTGCACGCCGGCAAGGCGGAACGCGACGATACCGTAAGGATTGGGCTTTGAAAACAGTTCCGCACCGTCCATAGCGGCAAGCCTGCCGCAGAGGTATTCAGTCATATCCGAAACTTCGCGCATATGCCGCGCCATATGGCGGCCGAGATATAGCGCGCCCTCGCCGAGAGATATAATTGCGGGATAGGCAACCGTTCCGCTTTCAAGCCTGTCGGGATAGAAGTCGGGCATGTTCAGATTATAACTTTCACTGCCCGTTCCGCCGAAAAGTACGGGTTCGGGATTGAAACGTTCGGAAAACAGCAGCGCGCCGCTGCCCTGAATACCCAGCATGCCCTTATGCCCCGCAACGGCAAGGGCGTCAATACCCATAGCTTTCATATCTATCTGCACGTGCCCGCACGCCTGCGCGCCGTCGCAGATAAGAAGGCAATCTGCGGGGATAGCCGAACGGAGCTTTTTAATATCGGGCGCGGCGCCCGTGACGTTGGAAGCCAACGTAATTACGACCGCCTTAGTATTTTTATCGGTTATTTTTACAAGCCAATCCAAATCTATATCGCCCGACCTGTCCAACGGAACGTAATGGACGTCCACTCCCTTTCCCTTCAAAAATTCCAGCGGACGCAGAACGGAATTGTGCTCGGCAACGGTAGTCACGACCCTGTCGCCCTTTTTCAGTCCGCCCAAAAGGGCTATATTTAAAGCTTCCGTGCAATTTTTAGTAAAAACAACCCTGTCAAAGCTGTATCCGCCGAAAAATTCGCACAGAACTTTGCGCACCGCATATACGCGTTCAAGGCAGGCAAGCGAAAGTTTATGCCCGCTTCTGCCGGGATTTGCACACGTTTTCAAAGAGGCGGTTACCGCAGAAACAACGCAGTCCGGCTTAAAGCCGCCCGTTGCGGCGTTATCGAAATATATCATATTTTTCACCTTTTTCATAAAATAAATTGTAGGGTAACTGTATACCCGCGAGGTTTACAAGCCGTAGGGCTTACGCCCCGAAAAGCTGCGGATAGCAGCAAGGGATTTATATATTATACTTAGGAAGGATTAAAAAATATGACTGAGGTACTCGCTGTTTTCCGCTCGCGCGCACAGGCGATGGACTGCAATTCAAGATTGCGCTCAAACGGAATACCCGCGAACATCGTTAACACGCCCAAAGAAGCCAACATAGGCTGCGGGCTGTCGGTTAAGTTGCCGCAAAACATGCTTCCGAGGGCTAAGCCGCTTATACTCGGAGGAAGATATTCGGCTTTCTACGGATTTTTTACCGTAAACAACGTATACGGAAGAATTTTTATAGGAAGAACGTGAAACAACTATTATAACGCCCGCGGCTTTCTGCAAAAGCCGCGGGCGTTTGATTTAAGTTGCGTTTTATCCGCACATGTGATAGAATGACGGCATGGACAGACAAAAGACAGATAAAATTTTGGACAAACTTGCCGAACTGTACCCCGACGCGAAACCTGCATTGGAATACCGCACCCCTTACGAGCTGCTTGTCGCGGTTATACTTTCGGCGCAATGCACTGACGAAAGAGTTAACAAAGTTACGCGCGTGCTGTTTGAAAAACACAGTACACCCCATACTATGCTTGAATTATCGCAGGAGGAATTGGAAAAATACATATTTTCCTGCGGGTTCTACCGCAATAAAGCGGCGCATATTCTATCCGCTTCGCGGGACATAATCGAAAAATTCGGCGGCGAAGTGCCGAACACCCTTGGAGAGCTGAAAACGCTTGCGGGCGTAGGGCAAAAGACGGCAAACGTTGTCTACGCCGTGGCGTTCGGCGGCGACGCAATCGCAGTGGATACGCACGTATTCAGAGTTTCTAACCGACTCGGCATAGCGGAGGGCAAGACGCCCGAAAAAGTCGAGGAGGGGCTGAACGCCGCCATTCCCAAAAATCTTTGGTCGAAGGCGCACCACTACCTTATTTATCACGGGCGCAGGGTGTGCCATTCGCAGAAGCCCGACTGCCCCGACTGTACTTTGAAAGAGCTGTGCAAATTTTATAACAATACGAAATAAAGAAATTGCCGCTATCGTGCATGGTACCGGCAGCGCTATTGGCGCAGTGAAGAACCGCCAACCGCAAAAAGCGCCCGCAACCGCAAATGCGGTAGCCTTTCGCCGTTGCGGTCAAAGCCTGTATGCGCTTAGCCGCCCATTATCATTCCGAGCGCACCCCATCATTCCGCGTGAGATATTCAAGGGGGATCTCTCCGCGCCGTTCACTTCGTTCACTCTGGTCGAGATGACAAGGGGCGGCCACTCCGCTCCCTCGGTCGGGATGACAGGTTGGGACACTCCGCTCCCTCGGTCGGGATGACAGGTTGGGACGCTCCGCTCCCTCGGTCGGGATGGCAGGATTGGGTTTCGTTCCCGCTCCATTGTCATTCCGAGCGGAGCGCGGAGCGCGTAGTCGAGGAATCCCACAAGCAAGAGGCGGCGTTTCAAGGAGATCTCTCCGCTTCTTATTTACCTCCCGCTAAGCGGGAGGTTTTCTTTTTGCGACAAAAGAAAGATGTAATCTCTTACATCTTTCCCATACTTTTTGTGTAAATTTATATACGTTTAAAAGATATTTTAAGTTATTTTTTCTGTGACATATTGACATTTTTTAATATAAATTGTACAATATAATCGGTAAAAACTAATAATGGAGATAAATTTCCATTCATAGAACGATTTTTCAGCGCAAAGAATTTAAAGACATAGCAATACAAATCGATATTTGTATTGTCAATGTCACAAAACGGCTCTTTGAATTGTCTATATAATAAATTCCGTTATATTAATAGAAAGTTTTTTGGAGGATTATTATGAAAAAAATCATTAAAATTATTAGTTTACTATGCGCTTTGATTGTAGCTGTAACAATTTCTGCATGTAATAATCCGGAAAATGATTATGAAAAAGATACAAACAATCAAGATAATGAAGAATCAAACAGCAATACAAATGATCAAGTTAATGAAGATATTGTGCAAAGCGGTTATAGTTATGGCGGTACCTCTGAGGAAAGTACTCCATTTTGGTGTGCTTACCATATAAATCGTACTTTTGACGAAACAGATTCTTACGATTTTCAGTTATCATTCGGCACTATTATGATGGACGCTTGGAATGGGTGCAATCATGTCGTTGTTTCCGTTGAAAATGAAAACGGAGAATCTCATATCTATGAAGAATTAACCGCAGAAGAATTTTTTACGGAAAAATACAGAGTGAAAATAAATTATACGTATATCGAATTTGAAAGTAACGGCAATATATATCAAGAGGTGGATCAAGAAATTTTTACATTTTCTTACGCAGAAAATTATCAGTTACCGAATAGCCTTTGCGAAGGGGAAAGCGGTCGATTAGATTTTTATATCACCGCTTATGCGCAGGACGAAATCGTAGGCATGGGATTTCAAGATTTATATTACAGAAAAAGCGATGGGCAAATTCATTTCATGACGATTAAGGAATATTATGAAACCGCCGGCGGCACGAGCGTTTCAAAAGTAACCGGAACGTTCGGTTGGTATGATGATTCCGATATTTGGCATCCCTTGCCGTTTGTCAAGATTGTTATAGCGGATATAAGTCATTTTACTTTTACTCCCGCCATATACACAGATGAAAACGGACATTTTGAATATACTTATTCTACCGCTTCGTCCAGAAACATTAATTTAATCGTTTATGCAGGGGAGGATGACGCTTATGCGTACACTTTAACTGCTCCTTCCGTTTTCGGTACAACCCTTGATTTTTCTTGGACTGTTCCAAGAGATTCCGATATGTGGCAGGCTTTTCAAATTTCTTAAACAGATAAAAATTTCACGTCTATTATATTATCAGTCAAAAGTCAAAAATTGCGGACGGTATGAATATCTGCCTTTCATACCGTCCGCAATTATATTATTTTACTAAATCTTCATAAAGAGGGAACTCTTTGCACAGTTTTGCAACTTGGGCATCGACATAGCCGTAAGCCGCCTCTCCCTCTACGATTATTTTGGAGATTAAACGGGCGATCGTGCGCGCCTCTTGCTCCTTCATGCCGCGCGTAGTCATGGCGGGCGTTCCTATCCGTATGCCCGACGTAACGAAGGGCTTTTGCGTATCGAAGGGAATTGCGTTTTTATTTACTGTTATATGCACTTCATCCAGCATCTTTTCAAGCTGTTTGCCAGTAATTCCCTTATCCGTAAGGTTCAATAAAAGCAGGTGGTTGTCCGTTCCGCCCGAAACAAGCTTTACTCCGCACTTTATAAATTCGTCCGCCATGGCTTTAGCGTTTTTGACTATCTGCGACTGGTATTCTTTAAATTCGGGAGAGAGCGCCTCTTTAAAAGCCACAGCTTTTGCCGCGATTATGTGCATAAGGGGACCGCCTTGAATACCGGGGAATACCGCCTTATCTATCGCCTTGCCCCACTCTTCCTTGCACATTATGACGCCGCCGCGGGGGCCGCGCAACGTCTTGTGCGTGGTAGTCGTTACAAAATCCGCATAGGGCACGGGCGAGGGATGAAGCCCCGCAGCCACAAGACCCGCAATATGCGCGATATCGACCATCATCAGAGCGCCGACTTTATCGCAAATATCGCGTATGCGTTTGAAATCGATTACTCTGGGATATGCGCTTGCACCCGATATTATAAGTTTGGGCTTACATTCGACGGCTATCCTTTCCATTTCGTCGTAGTCGATTACCTCTTCGCCCTTCTTCACGCCGTAGGGCACTATATTGAAGTACTTACCGGAAATATTCACGGGCGAGCCGTGCGAAAGATGTCCGCCGTGGGCAAGATTCATTCCCATCACGGTATCGCCGGGCAGGCAAGCCGCAAACAAAACGGCGAGATTGGCGCTTGCGCCCGAATGGGGCTGCACGTTGCAATATTCACAGCCGAACAGTTCTTTAAGCCTGTTGCGGGCAAGATCTTCGGCAATATCGACGCACTGGCAGCCGCCGTAGTAGCGGTGCGCGGGGTAGCCCTCGGCATACTTATTGGTAAGGTGACTTCCGGCAGCCGCCATTACGGCGGGGGAAACGAAATTTTCGCTTGCGATAAGTTCTATATTGTTCTGCTGGCGGGAAAGTTCAAGTTTAAGCGCTTCCGCAATCTCGGGATCGGTTCGTGCGATAAGGGAAATATCTAACATATCAAACTCCGTTATTGTTTTTGTACATTATAACATAAACGCATGAAATTCTCAACCGAATGAACGGACTTTTTAGTCGGGAATAGCATTATCACATTTAACAAAACCGCCGCCGTGCGTTGCACGGCGGCGGTTTTGTCCGATTTTAAACTTTTAAGCTTTTACAAGTACATAGACGCAGGTCGTTTCGTCATCATATTCCAGAGAAAAGCCAACCGTGTCCCCGTCAATATATGCAAAAAACACATCGCCGTCTTCAAAATAAAGAATAACGGTTTCCCCATACTGCGTCCATGTTCCGCGCAACGTATAGCCTACGATCGTGAGCGTAAAAGTTTCGCCGTCATACGACTCCATTACGCAAAAATCTTCGGTATATCCCTCGTCGCCTACATTATTGACGATAACGTCTTCGTCGGTTAAGATCGTCAATGAAGAAAATTTATACACGCCGTTAAACTCCGCGGAATCCGACGGTAATGCAACGTTGCTGAAATCTATCTCTTCAAGAGTTACTTCGGAAGCAAGCAGGTCGGTTTTACCGCTTAAAGTTACCTCAAAAACGCCCTCCGCCATATTCGCGCCGATAGTAATCTGTGAAGATATTGAAGTTATCGCGTAACTGTCATCGTAAGAGTATACTTCCTTGGCGTTTGAAAAAGTTACTACAACGGCGTTTGAAAAAGTTACTACAACTCCGGGAAAGGTTATTAAAGTATTATCAACTGAAAACTGCGTTTCCGTAATTCCGCTCGTCAACTCTTCAAAATCCGTTTTAAACTTTGCGATATCCATACCCGCGCCGTTTAAAATGAAAGCAAGCGTAAATTTATCAAGCGTGTCGGGCAAAGTTATGTCCGCCGTACTGCCGATTAAATTTTTAACCTCTTCCGAGCTTATAACTTTCACGATATAATCATAGGTCGAAGAACCTTCATCGGGTGAAACGTTTATACCCGATTGGGATAACATGGATTTAACCGTATCAACGGGAACAAGTTCGGTTATAACGCCGAAATACTTTTTAACGGTTGCATTGCCAAGCAAATCGCCGACGGTTGTGCTGTCGGTAACGCCGTTCACGACTCCCTTTATATCGTTTACAAAGTTGTAAAGAGTTTTATTTACGTCCACGGTCAATGTCTGCGCAGAAGCGTCCTCGGTAATTCCGCCAGCCGCCTTTGCAAAAGACAGCTCTAAATGGCACATCAAAGGCATAATCAGGCCAAATACCGACGATACACCGCCGACAGACGCAAAGTCAACGGGTATGCCCGAACCTTGTAAAGCTTGGGAAATAAAGTCGTTTAAATTCCCTTCGGCGGACCATTCTATACCGCTGAAATCGGCAGGCTTTGTATCCGACGAATATGTGTATGCGTTCCAATCGCGGAGGTATACATAGGAATAATCGTCTACCCCGGCATTTACGCCCGCGCCCACGCTTTCGCTTACAATATCCGCGTTGCCCGTAGCAATGTTAAATTTGCCGCTTGTCTTTACGGTGCCCGCCCCAACGCCCGACTGTTTGACGGTTCCCGTCGTCTCCGAAGACAACGCCGCATATTTTCCCGTCTGAAGCGCAGCCAAAACGGAATCGACTACGGAACTATCTTCGGCGGGGTCGCAAGCCGTAAACGCAAAGACGGCAAACGACATGACGACCGCCATTAAGATTACGGCTAATTTTTTGATTTGTTTCATTTATTTTTCTCCTTTTGCCGCGCCTGAATTTTATAAGCGCGACTGTATTTATAATATAATGGTTCTTTTAATAAATGTCCATTTACCCGATATTAAAATATGCAAAGGCAAATATTACATAAAAAGTAACATTTTACGCCTCATATAAACTTTGCCCGTTTTGATATTGCCAATCATAAAACAAGAATTTATTGTATTTTCGATTATAAGCAATATTTTCTTGTTTATCAAGCAAAAAGTAAAAAATTCTTGTATGATAATAGAAAAAAATAAAAAAATACTTGTATGAAGAACAGAATCCGCGAATTGAGAATTGAAAAGGGGCTGCGTCAGAAAGACGTTGCCGAAAAAATAGGCGTAAGCGCGCAATCGTTCGGGTACTATGAAAATTGGGTCAACAAACCCGACCCCGAAACGCTTATAAAGCTTGCCGACTTGTTTGAAGTGAGCATAGACTATCTTTTAGGAAGGGAAAACGACGACGGCACGATTTTGAAGGGAGTTGCCGAACGGGGATTTACCGACGAAGAGCTGAAAATTATAAGCGATTACAGGGCTTTGAGCGAACCGATGAAAAAAATTGCGCAAAAGACTTTTGCCGCATGGAAAGATATGGGTTAATTTCTGCCTCGGCGTAACCATGCCGTATTTAAGCGAAATTACGACGGTTTTAATACGTTAAAATCCCTTGCGCCCCGCTGAAATTCGGGGCGCAAGGGATTTTTTAATTATAACCTTATAAATTTTCCGTAAGGAAATCCGAAGCTTCCTCTTCGGTCATGTAGCCGAGCGTCTTTGCGACAAGCTCGCCTTTATCGAATACCGCCACATAGGGTATGCTCATCACGCCGTAACGCGCGGCAAGTTCCATGTTTTCATCAATGTCGACTTTAACGAATTCGGCGCCGCCAAACTTTTCTGAAACTTTATCCATGACGGGAGAAAGCATCTTGCAAGGTCCGCACCAGGTTGCGAAAAAATCGCATACTACGGGCTTTTCTCCCTTCAGAAGCTCGTCAAACTCTTCCTTGTTTATCTTTTTTACCATATCGTTACTCCTTATCTTTTAAAGCGTTTCCGCCTCTTTTAAATATGTGTATAAATCCCCGAATTTAACCGTTTGCCGAACGCCGTCGGCCATGCGCTTTACGTTTACTTCGCCTGATAAAAGCTCGCTTTCGCCTATTACCGCGACATATTTCGCGCCTATCTTGTCGGCATATTTTAATTGGGCCTTTACGGAGCGTTCCATATGGTCTATCTCCGCGCATATGCCCCTTTTGCGCAGCTCCGCAACGACGCCGAACGCCGCCGCACGGGTCTTTGCGTCCATGCCCGCAACGTATATCAAAGGTTTAGGCCCTTCGGGAAATTCAACGCCCGTGTTTTCCATTAAAAGCATAAGCCGTTCGATTCCCGCCGCAAAACCTATCGCAGGAACGGAGGGCCCGCCAAGCTCTTCCACAAGCCCGTCGTATCTGCCGCCGCCGCACACCGTGCCCTGCGCGCCGATATCCGTGGAAACAAATTCGAAAACCGTCCTTGTATAATAATCCAACCCCCGCACTATGTCGGGGTTAACGGTATATTCCAGCCCCTGCGCCGACAACAGTCCCTTGACCGTTTCGAAGTGCGCGTTGCAATCCGCGCAAAGATAATCGAGAATCTTAGGCGCGCCCGCAACTATCTTTTTACAGCCGTCCTCTTTGCAATCAAGCATGCGGAGAGGATTTTTATCGAACCTCGATTGGCAGGTGGGGCACATCGCCGAAAGATGGGGAGCAAAGTATTCTTTGAGGGCTTTATTGTATTCGCCGCGGCATATGCGGCAACCTATGGAGTTTATTTGAAGTCCCGTTTTTTCAATTCCGAGCTTTTTCAGAAAGGACGAAGCGGCAAAAATGACTTCCGCGTCGGTATCGGCGGATTTGGAACCGAACACCTCTATGCCGAATTGGTGGAATTCGCGCAATCTGCCTGCCTGCGGCCGCTCATAGCGGAAAGCGGGCGTTATATAAAAAGTTTTTACGGGCATGGGCGTGCTTGCCAGACCGTTTTCGATAAACAATCTTACCGCGCCCGCCGTGCCTTCGGGCTTTAAAGTTACGGACCTGCCGCCCTTATCCTCGAAGGTGTACATTTCCTTATTGACGACGTCCGTGGTTTCCCCTACGCCCCGTTGAAAAAGCTCCGTGTATTCAAACGTGGGCGTGCGGATTTCCTTTAAATTATATACACGCGCAACCTCGCGCGCGGTCTGCTCAATATATTGCCACTTATACGATTTTTCGGGCAGAACGTCCTTTGTGCCCTTAGGTATGTTTATCATAAAATTTCCCCAAAGATATCTTAATAAATTTCGGAAAACATACTTTGCCGAAAGCTGCGCGAATTATAAAACGTACTTCTTCAGATCGCGGTTGCGGATAATATTATCCAGATGCTCTTCAACGTACTTTCCGTTGACGTCGACCTGGATAACGGGATAGTCGTTACCGCCCGCATTGTAGGAAATATCCTCTAAAAGATGTTCCATAACGGTGTGCAGACGGCGCGCGCCGATATCCTCCGACGTCGTGTTGATGTCCTCTGAAATTTCCGCGATCTTTTCAATTGCGTCCTGCGTGAAGTGCAGATCGATATTATCTACGGCGAGAAGCGCCGAATACTGCGTCGTTATGGCGTTTGCGGGCTGTGTGAGAATATTAATGAAATCCTCCTTGGTGAGGGATTTTAAATTCACTTGAATGGGGAACCTGCCCTGCAATTCGGGAATTAAATCTTCCACCTTTGAAACGTGGAACGCGCCTGCGGCAATGAACAGAATGTAATCCGTTTTGACGGGTCCGTACTTCGTCATTACCGTGCAGCCCTCTACGATGGGCAATATGTCGCGTTGAACGCCCTCGCGCGAAACGTCCGCCCCCTGATTGCCCTTGCCGGCTATCTTATCGATTTCATCTATGAATATTATGCCGTCGTTTTCGGCGCGCCTTAATGCTTCCGCCGTTACGGCGTCGTTATCGATAAGCTTGTCCGCTTCTTCGGCAATGAGAAGGTTCCTTGCCTCCGCCACGGTGATTTTGCGCTTCTTTTTCTTATTATTCAGCCCCATACCGCCGAGAATGGAACCGAGGTCAATCGCCGCCCCGCTGCCGGGGGAAAGTTCAAGGGGTTTTGGAACATCGTTTACTTCGATTTCGATGACGGTTGCGTCATATTTTCCCGCATGAATACCGTCAACTATCTGTTGTTCGAAAACGTCTTTCGCAAGCTCGCCGCGCTCGTCCTTCTTCATTTCTACAAGCACTTTCGCTATTTTGCGCTCCGCAACCGCCATGGCTTTATAACTGACTTCGGCGGTTTTTTCCTCTTTGACAAGACGGATGGCACATTCCGCGAGGTCGCGGACCATTGATTCCACGTCCCTGCCGACGTAACCGACTTCGGTATACTTGGTCGCTTCCACCTTTATGAACGGGGCTTTGACAAGCTTGGCAAGTCTGCGGGCAATTTCAGTCTTGCCCACGCCCGTAGGCCCGCACATTATAATGTTTTTCGGCGTTATTTCATCCTGCAATGCGGGAGAAAGCTGACTGCGGCGGTAGCGGTTGCGCAAAGCTATTGCCACCGCTTTTTTCGCTTCGTCCTGACCGATTATATATTTATTTAACTCATGCACAATCTGTTTGGGTGTCAGATCCATTATCAAATCCTCTTTAATTTTTTATTTTGGGGCGCATATATGCCGCGTTTAAACGCTTTCACACTTAATATTGTCGTTGGTAAAAACACAGATTTCGCTTGCGATTTTAAGAGATTTTTTTGCAATCTCTTCGGCTGTGAAATCGGTGTTCTGGCAAAGAGCGCGCGCCGCCGCAAGCGCATAATTGCCGCCGCTGCCTATCGCCGCAATGCCGTCGTCGGGTTCGATGACCTCGCCCGTGCCGGAAACTATGAGCATTGTTTCCTTATCGGCGACTATCATCAAAGCTTCAAGCTTTCTTGCCGCCTTGTCGTTGCGCCAAAGTTCGGCAAGTTCCACCGCGGAACGCATAAGGTTTCCCGAAAATTTGTTCAGCATGCCTTCAAACTTTTCGCTCAAAGAAAACGCGTCCGAAACAGACCCCGCAAAGCCCAAAATTACTTTGCCGCCGTATATTCTGCGCACTTTTTGCGCGCTGTTTTTAAAAATTACATTTTCGCCCATGGTGACTTGTCCGTCGCCCGCGATAGCCGTTGCACCGTTCCTTTTAACGCCGCAGATAGTTGTTGCATGAAATTCAATAGCCATTTATAAATTTACTCCGATTCTTTCTTAAATTTTTTTATATCGTCTATTGCGCGTGCCGCAAGATATGCGTAGCGCTGTTTTTTATCCCTTATAGTTTTTTCGGGTGCGCGCAGTATGCCGAAGTTGGCGTTCATAGGCTGGAAATTTTCCGTTGCCCCCGATATATGCGCCGATAAAGCGCCTGAAACGGTAGTTGTTTCGGGAATAACCGCCGTCTTGCCTTCGATTCTGCGGCACATATGCAAAGCCGCTAAAATTCCGCTTGCCGCGCTTTCGACGTACCCTTCCACGCCCGTAATCTGCCCCGCGAAATAAACCTTTTCATTGCTCTTCAAAGAAAAATCCGCATTAAGGCATTTGGGGGAATTAATGAAAGTGTTGCGGTGCATAACGCCATAGCGGAGATATTCCGCATTTTTGAGGGCGGGTATAAGCGAAAACACGCGCTTTTGCTCGCCGAATTTAAGATTTGTCTGGCAGCCTACAAGATTGTACGCAGTACCTTCTTCATTCTCTTTGCGAAGCTGCAACACCGCGTAAAACTTGTTGCCGTCCTTATCCCTCAGCCCTACGGGCTTGAAGTTTGCAAACCGCAACGTATCCTCGCCGCGCGCCGCCATGATCTCCACGGGCATACAGCCTTCGAAAATCTCCCGCTTTTCAAACTCATGCAGGGTCACGCGCTCCGCGGCGGTCAGCTCTTTCACAAACAACTTATATTCTTCCGCCGTCAACGGGCAATTGACGTAATCGTCGCCGCCTTTGCCGTATCTGCCGTCGAAAAAGCACTTCGTAAAATCCAGACTGTCGCGCGAAACTATGGGCGCGGAAGCGTCGTAAAAATACAATCCGCCGCCGCATATGTCCGAAATACTTTCGGAAAGCGCCTGCGTCGTGAGCGGACCTGTGGCAACAATGCACCAACTTTGCGGCACGCTTTCAACCTCGCCGCAGACCGTCCGTATATTGGGTTGCTCCGTGATTTTTTTCGTTATATATGCGGCAAATTTTTCCCTGTCCACGGCAAGCGCGCCGCCTGCGGGCACGCGCGTAAATTCCGCCGCTTCCATCGTGAGAGAACCGAGTATGCGCATCTCCTCTTTGAGAAGTCCGCAAGCGTTGGTATTGTAATCGTTGCCCTTTAAAGAATTGGAACACACCAACTCACCGAAGTTCTTATCGCTGTGGGCAGGCGTGAACGAAGCGGGCTTAATATCGTGCAGGCGCACGTCGTGCCCGCGCTTTGCGAGGGTATAAGCCGCCTCGCACCCCGCAAGCCCCGCGCCTATTACGTCAACCGTCATCTTCGGGGATATCCTCAAAGTAATCGCATGACTTTGCGGAACATTTTATTTTATTGCCCTTTTTAATGAGGAATTTACCGCATTTGGGGCATTTGCCACCCGTGGGGACGTCCCAACTTAAAAACTTACATTCGGGATAGCCCGTACAGCCGAAATAAATTTTACCGCTTTTAGAGCGCATTCTGCGCATGGGCTTGCCGCAGTCGGGACAGACGCCTTCCGTCTTTACCCCGCTTCCGCCATCGGTTGAAAGCGGGCTGCGTGCGCCGCATTTGGCACATTCCAGATAATTGCCGTATTTGCCGTGCTTCAAGTACATTAAAGAACCGCACGTTTTGCACTTTTCATCCGAAAGCTTTGCGTCTATGGGGAGAATGGAAGAACATTCGGGATAGTTGGGGCAAGCGAGGAACTTTCCGAATTTGCCGCTTTTAACTACCATGTTTGCGCCGCATTTGGGGCAACGCATTTCCGAAATTTCCGCCTCTCCCTCGCTGATTATATTTGAACAGGCGGGATAGTTGGAGCAAGCGAGATATTTGCCGTACTTGCCTATGCGCCTTATCATAAGACTTCCGCATTTTTCGCATTTTATATCGGTCATCTCGTCGCCGTCGGTTGAGGCGGTTTTAAGCTGTGCAAGAAATCCCGGATAGAAATCGGCGATGATTTTGTGCCAATCGCAACCGCCGTCCTCTATCTTATCCAGATTATCCTCCATATGCGCCGTAAAGCCCACGTCCATGATATCTGTAAAGTACTTTACGAGCATATCCGTGATTTTATAAGCTACGTCCGTGGGCACCATATATTTGCCCTCCTTCACGACGTATTTGCGCTTATTCAGCACTGAAATTATGGACGCGTATGTGGAAGGTCTGCCTATGCCCTTCTCTTCCATCGTCTTTACAAGCGAAGCGTCGGTGTACCTGAGCGGGGGACGGGTGAACTTCTGTTCCTTTGAAAAATCCATCAAATCAAGGCCGTCGCCCTCGTTTAAAGGAGGCAGAAGCTTGGCAGTTTCCTCCTCTTCACCCTCCTTGGGAATCTCCTGATAGGCGGCCGTATAGCCCGCAAACAGCATAGACCTGCCGCTCGCCTTAAACGTATAGCCGTTGCTCTGGGCCTCTATCTGCATGGAATTATACTTTGCCTCCGCCATCTGCGAAGCGACAAATCTGTCGTAAACAAGCTTATATATGTTGTAGTGTTTTCTGTCAAGCGAAGATTTTACGCTTGCAGGCGTGACGGCAAGATTAATGGGGCGGATAGCCTCGTGCGCGTCCTGCGCGCCCTTTTTAGTCGCGTAATAGTTGGGCTTTTCGGGAATGTATTCCCCGCCGTACGTCTTTGAAATGAACTCCCTTGCATTGTTCTGCGCTTCCTTGGCTACGCGCACGGAGTCCGTTCTTATATATGTGATAAGCGCGATATGGTCGCCGCCGACGTCCATGCCTTCATACAAATGCTGTGCGACCAACATGGTTTCGGGCGAAGTCATTCCGAATTTATTTGAAGCGTCCTGTTGCAGGGAAGAGGTCGTGAAAGGCGCGGGAGCGTGCTGTTTTGCAATGCCCTTTTTTACCTTTGTAACGGTAAACTTGCCGCCGCGCACGGCGCGCTCTACTTCCTCCGCCTGCTCGGCGGGAATGGTAGTCCTGCTCTTTTTCAACTGGTATGTGGCTTTGAACGGCGCATACTTCGCCTCTTCATCGCGCAGCTGTGCAGTGAACACCCAATATCCGTCCGGCTTGAAAGCGGTTATCTCCCGTTCCCTGTCAACAATAAGTCTGAGCGCAACCGACTGTACGCGGCCTGCCGAAAGCCCGTTTTGTATACGGGTGTTGAGAAGGGGAGAAAGTTTATAACCCACAAGTCTGTCCAAAACTCTGCGTGCCTGCTGGGCGTCTACAAGGTTATAATTAATCTTTCTGGGATTTTTCAGCGCGTTTTGCACGGCCGAGGGTGAAATTTCGTTGAATTCGATGCGGTTAAGCCCGTTTTCGTCCAATCCCAGAACGGTCTGCAAATGCCAGCTTATAGCTTCGCCTTCGCGGTCGGGGTCGGTTGCGAGATAGACTTTTTCGCACTTTTTCGCTTCCGACACAAGTCTTTTTATAACGTCCTTTTTCCCGGGGGAAATTTCATAACGCGGTTCAAAGCCCGCCGTAACTTTTACGCCCAAAGATTTTTCGGGCAGATCCCTGACATGCCCGCCCGAAGCGTCTACCTTGTATTTACCCTTTAAGTATTTTGAAATTGTCTTTGCCTTGGAAGGCGATTCAACTATGATAAGATCCATAATGCTACCTCTCACGAATTTCACCGCAAACAGCGCATGAGATTTGTGAACCGGAAACCCCTCCCCGTGCAGATCCGCCCTAAAATGCGCAGACGGGAAGAAGTTTTGTTACTGTTTCAATGCGGAATATCTGTTTCCGCCTATGCGGACGATAAGCCCCTTTATTTCCAGCGCGGATACGGCGGGAATAAGCTGATAGGGCGCCTTGCCGAGTTTTTCGGCAACAGAGGGAAGAAAAACTTCACCCTCGGCGCGTATGAGCTCCAAAAGTTTCCGTTCTTCATCCGACAATCCGATTTTTTCGGTCGGTTTACAGTCTAACCCGAAAACCGAGAAAATGTCAAGCATATTTTCCGCAAGAATTCCGCCCTTTTTCAAAAGCGAGTTGCAACCCTCGCCCGAAGCCACGCCCAAAGTATAGGGGAAGGCAAACAGCGTTCTATTGTATTCCAAAGCGTATTCCGCGGTTATAAGCGCGCCGCTCTTTTTGCCCGCCGAAACCACGAGCGTCGCTTCCGCAAGACCCGCGATTATCCTGTTACGCACGGGAAAGTTATAACTCCGCGGCGCAACTTCGGGCGGATATTCGGTTACAAGCAGCCCGCTCTTTTCAACGTTTTTGGTAAGTTGTTCGTTGAACGCGGGATAGACGTAATCAAACCCGTTGGCAAGTACGGAAATGACTTTGCCGCTTGGCAAAGCGCCATTGATTGCGGCGCTGTCCGCGCCGTCCGCCATGCCCGTGACAACGGTAAATTCTTCCGTGAGCCCTGAGGAGAGTTTTGAGCACTCCTTCATAATGTTGGGCAACGTTCTGCGGGAACCGACCACGGCAAAACATCTTGATTTGAGAAGGGAAACGTTGCCCTTGCAAAAGAGAACTATAGGTGCGGCAGGGGTGTTTTTAAGGGAATCGGGATATCCTTCCGAAAAATAGGTCACACATTCTATTCCCCGCTTTTCCAACCCGTCCAACACTTTGGCGCGATATTCGGCGCTTGAAAAAAGTTCTTTCACTTTATTATATACGCCCGCCGAAAGGCTTTTAATCAAAAAATCCCTATTTTTCACGAAGTCGGGGCGGTTGCCGTTCAGTTCAGACAGCAAAACGCGCCTCAATCTATAAGTCAGTTCGGGAATGGAACACAAAATTATTAAATTTTCTTCCGTATCCGAATATATCATATGCTGCTGTCCCAACTTCTGTAAGACGAAGCTTCGAGGATATGTTCGGGCTTTATCTCCTCCGACATATCCAGATCGGCAATCGTTCTTGCCACTTTTATTATGCGGGAACGCACGCGCGCCGACAGATGCAAAGTTTCGAAAGCCGAACGCAGTATATCTTCACATTCGTACGACAGACGGCAGTACTTTTTAATATGCTTTTCACTCATGTTTGCGTTTATTTCGATGCTTTCATCAACGAAACGCGCACGTTGTATGGCGCGGGCGCGTTCTATCCGCTCTTTTACCTGTGCGCTCGTTTCCTCGGTACCCTCGCACGCAAGATCGTCGTACTTTACCCCGTCCACTTCAACCTGTAAATCAATTCTGTCTAAAAGCGGGCCGGAAATTCTTGAACGGTATTTATGTATCTGCGCAGGCGTGCATGTGCAGGTCAGATATGCCGAACCGTAATTGCCGCACGGGCAGGGGTTCATGCTTGCGCAAAGAATGAAATCGGCGGGAAATGTAACGGCTCCGCCCGCACGGGTGACCGTTATCACTCTGTCCTCCAACGGTTGGCGGAGCGATTCCAACGCAGTGCGCGTATATTCGGGCAGCTCGTCCAAAAACAACACGCCCTTATGCGCCTTGGATATTTCCCCCGGACGGATATGCGCGTTGCCGCCTCCGCACAGGGAAACGGTCGTAGCCGTATGATGGGGCGTGCGGAAAGGGCGCAGAGAAACTATTCCGTCCTCCGAAAGCTCGCCCGCAACGGAGTGAATCTTGGTTACTTCCAACGCTTCTTCGAAAGTCAGATCGGGCATAATTGTAGGAATACAGCGCGCAAGCATGGTTTTGCCTGTTCCCGGAGGCCCCGCAAGCAATATATTATGCCCGCCGGCAACCGCAACTTCAAGCGCGCGCTTCGCCACTTTTTGCCCGCGCACGAGCGACAGATCATAGTTATAACTTTTCTCCGCACGCGTGACTTTAAAATCGCGGCGGGGCACGGGACTGTGAGGAACCTCTCCCGAAAGCAATTCAACGGCTTCTTTCAGGGACGACAGCGCATATACCTCGGTTCCCTCTATATAGCTTGCCTCGTTGGCGTTGCCAAGCGGAACGATAAAACGGGTAAATCCCTTGGTTTTCGCGGATATAAGTATGGGAAGGATACCCGCAACGGGGCGCAAAGTTCCGTCAAGGGCAAGTTCGCCGAGGAATATGGTGCCGTCCGTATTGCATGTAAGTTCTCCCGCCGCGATAAGAATACTTATTGCGATGGGCAAATCGAAATAAGACCCCTCCTTCTTTATTCCCGCGGGGGCAAGATTTATCGTTATTTTATTGACGGGAAAGCGCAGCGCGCTGTTTTTGATTGCGGACTGCACCCTCTCCTTGCTCTCTTTTACGGCCGTATCGGGCAGACCGACGAGGTCGTAAGCGACCATGCCTTTATTAATATCCGTTTCCACCTCCACGGGCACGCCGTCCAGCCCGACGAGGGCGAAACTTGTGATTTTCGATAACATGTTTCACCTTGGTGCGACGGAATTTTTCCGCCGTTTAAATTACATTTTAAAAGCTCCCGCACATAGCAGGAGCTTTTTTAATTTCATCTGACTTCCTGAATTTTCGCAGCCTTACCCGTAAGCCCGCGCAGGTAATAAAGCTTAGCTCTTCTGACCTTGCCGCGGCGGACAACGGTTATGCTTGCAATCTTGGGGGAATGTAAGGGAAACGTTCTTTCAACGCCTACGCCGAAAGAAAGCCTGCGAACCGTAAAACTTTCGCGTATGCCGTCGTGTTTTTTGGCGATAACCACGCCTTCGAAGTTCTGAATTCTTTCCTTGGTACCTTCTATGACCTTGAAACCAACCTTAACGGTATCGCCCACGTTAAATACGGGCACTTCCTTTTTCATACCCTCTTTTTCAATCGCTTCAACCAAACCTTTCATTGACTTAACCTCCTATATAAACGTAACATTCATGCTTTTTTCGCAGAGGACTGCCCGAAGTCGAAAACTATATTACCAAATCCCTTTCTAAAAAGCAACTGTTTTTAGGGGGTGTATCGCAATTTTCACAAAAGAATTTAAAGCACGGCTTGTCTGCCGCCCAAGCGCAAGCTTAAAAATCCGCGTCATATATAATATGGTAAAGAGCGGGCGGGTTTTACCTTTAAAATCCCTTGATTTGCCGATTCAGGCGGAAAAATTAAGATATTTTGCTGTAACCGTAGGAGTTTACCACCGCGTCCACCTTGACGCCGCTTTTGCACAGCGGACATTCGGTGGGAGAATACGAGCGGTAATCGGGCAAATCGTTCAGACCGAAAAGTTTAACCACGGGTACGGAGCAATCGAATTCTCCGCCGAATACCGTTGCAACGCCTACCGCTTCACCGCCATAGTAGCGTATGCCTTCGACAACGCTGTTGGCAGTCTTGCCCGTAGTGGCGGAAGCAGTTAACAAAAGCACGCGCTTGCCATTTATATACGGCAGAAAATTATCGCGCAGAAGCATTATATCGTTTGTGATTTCCGGAGAAATTACCGCGATATTCTGCCCGACGTTTATTCCCGAATGGCTGAAATAGTGCGCCATGAACGCACCCACCATCTTCATTCTGTCAAGGCTTATGATAGTATCTACGGGCGTACCCACAAAACTTGCCACAAACAATTTTGCCGCCGCTTTGGCAGAACTTAAAACAGATTTGACCTGCGTCATATCCACACAGTGGCTTATATGCGAGTGCTTTGTGGCAAAGTGACCTGAAATAACCTCTATGCTGACCTCACGGTTGGCGCTGAGAAATATTTCCTGCGATCTGTCTTTCATGATTTTCCTCCTAAAATTTTAAATATTCAACGTCCCGCAGCTTTGCGGGCTTTTTTAATAAAAAGCGTTTTCGATATGATTTATTTTATCTTTAAAAACTTCGATTATGTCAAAGCGAACGGTACAATCGATTTCACGCCCCGCAAAGTAAAACTTCGCCGCCTGAATGTAACGTCTTTGCCGTGCGGGCGTGACCGCTTCGGAAGGAGCGCCGAAAGTATCGGTAAGCCTTGTCTTTACCTCCGTAAAAGCCAGAACGTCACCCTTTCTGGCGATAATATCCACCTCGCCGAAGGGATTTTTGAAATTCCTTTCAACAATCTTCCAACCCTTGCGTTTAAGATATCTGCGCGCACGCCTTTCACCCTTTTTACCGAGTTTTATATTATTCCCGCCGCCCGTCACTGCCATCTTTTGGTGAAACTCCTGCGGTGGACAGGGCACAATCCCGCTTTTTTTATGCCCTCTATATGTAATTTAGTTCCGTAGCCCTTGTTCCTTTCAAAGGCATAGGCGGGATATATTTCCGCATATTCTTTCATCAGATTGTCCCTATACACTTTTGCGACTATCGAAGCCGCGCCGATAGTATAGCTTAAACTGTCGCCCTTGACAATGCTGCGCTGGGGGAAATTTATATCGAGGGTCATATTCCCGTCCGTTATAACGTAATCGGGCGGAAGTTCAAGGCTTTCCACCGCCCTTTTCATACATAATTTAGTAGCTTCAAGAATGTTTATTTCGTCTATCACCTGCGGTTCAACGGCACATATTGCATAGGCAACCGCTTTTTCCCTGATTATTTCGGAAAGAGTTTCGCGCTTTTTCGCAGTAAGCTTTTTACTGTCGTCAACGCCTTCTATTATATCGTCAAGCGGCATAATCACGGCGGCGCAGACAACGGGCCCCGCAAGCGGACCTCTGCCCACTTCGTCAACGCCGCAAATGCGGCCGTATCCCGCTTCATTAAGTTCTCTTTCGTATATGAGTTTATCCATTTCAGAACTTTAACCCCGACATATCGTCGGGCGTATCCAATGTAATCCTGCCGAGTTTGCCGCCGCGGAAGTCGTCTAAAAGGGCACGGTAGGCGCGCTCGTAATCGTATTCGCCCCCGCGCAGGAGAAGCTTGCGCCTTTCGCACACTTCATCCAGCATTTCAATCGGTTGCCCCCCTGATATGCCGTACCTTTCCTCCAATCTCTTTGGATATTTTTCACCCAGCTCCTTCAAAAGAAGAAGGGCTATATCGTCCAAATCGAGTATATCGTCGTTTATGCTTCCCACAAACGCAAGGTGAGCGGCGAGGTTCTGGTTGTCGAACGCAGGGGGCATTGTGCCCGGCGTATCCAAAAGCTCGAAACCTTCGCACTTTATCCACTGTTTGCCGCGCGTAACGCCCGCTTTGTCGCCCGTACGGGCATGTTTAGAGCCCGCCAAAAGATTTATCAGCGTGCTTTTGCCCGTATTGGGCACGCCCGCAACCATGAAGCGGAACACCTTATTGTATCCCTTTTCAAGCGCGCGTTTGCGTTTTTCGGTGACAAGTTTTTCAATTGCCCCCGTAATATCCCGCCGTGAACCCACATTCACCGCGTTCATTTTTATTGCCGAAGCCCCGCTATCGCGAATAATTTTCAAAAGCGCGTCCGCCCTTTCATCGGCAAGGTCGCCCTTGTTCAGAACGTAAAGAACGGGCTTGTTGTTGGCTATATTTTTAAGTTTTGGGTTGAACGAAGCCGCAGGGCAACGCGCATCCAGCACGAATATTATGCCGTCTACAAGCGACAAATTCGCCTGCATCATGCGCATCGCCTTTGTCATATGCCCCGGAAACCATTGAATAGTTTTCATTATCTGCCCCGCTACGCCTTGCCGAGCAAATCGGGTCGGCGGGATTTGGTAAGTTTTTCGCTCTCCGCCCTGCGCCATTCGTCTATCTTTTTATGGTCGCCGGACAAAAGCACCTCGGGCACTTTCAGCCCTTTATATTCCGCAGGACGGGTATATTGCGGATATTCCAGCAAACCGCCCGCAAAACTTTCGTCCACAAGCGAACCGTCGGAAATGACCCCGTCCACATAGCGTGCAACGCAGTCGCACACGACCATTGCGGGCAATTCGCCGCCCGTGAGAACATAGTCGCCTATGGAAATTTCCTCGTCGATATAAAGGTCTATTACGCGCTGGTCGATTCCCTCGTAATGCCCGCACAAAAGCACGATATGTTCGTATTGCAACAGCCCGAACACTTTGCTTTGGCGGAAAATTTCTCCCTTTGGCGAAAGATAGACGCGCCATGCTTTATGTTCGGGGTCTACCGCCTCTATTGCGGAGCCTATCGGCTGGGGCATCATAACCATGCCCGCGCCGCCGCCGAAGGGGTAATCGTCGCACTTGAAATGCTTATTTTCGGCATAGTCGCGTATGTTTACCGCTTCTATATCAAGTTTTTTCGCCTCTATCGCACGTCCGGTTATACTGCCGAAAAGGGGGGTAAACATTTCGGGAAAGAGTGTAAGAACGGTGATTTTCAAACTGAAACTTCCTTGAACCGTTTTTTGTTCACGGTTATTATCTTTTTATCCGCGTCTACGTCGGAAATAACTCCCTCCGCGGCGGCAAAACTGACTTCGCCTTTTTGCGTTTGGAGCGTATATATATCCGTTTTTGCGGGAGTGACCGCCGTAACTTTGCCCACGGCTTCACCGTTTTCATATACCACTGTGCAACCCAGAAGGTCGGCGATATAATAAGTGCCGTCGGGAAGCGCTGGGCAATCGCTGCGGTTAGCTTCTATTTCTTTTCCGCGCAGAAGTTCTGCGGCGTTCCTGTCCGCCACGCCCTTTAAAGCAAGATATGCGTACTCGCCCGAAGCGCGTACGTTTATAACGGAGTATTCCTCCCCGCCGATAAAAAGAGTTTTAAATTTCTTTAAGTCCCCGCTATCGTCAAGATAAACCTTAACTTTAACTTCACCGCGAATTCCTTGCGGTTTAAGCACGGTAGCTATATTCAATCTCTCTTCCATAAAAATGCAAAATAAGCCGAGCGGCATGCGTTCGGCTTACAAGGCTTACGCCTTTTCCTTAATTTCAATTACATAACGCTTAGAGCCGCGCGGAGTGGAAACGCCCACAAGTGTGCGCAGAGCTTTTGCTATCTTGCCCTGCTTACCGATAACTTTGCCCATGTCGCTTTCGGCAAGGTAAACGGTAATTTCAATCACGCTTTCCTTTTCCTCTGTGACGTACTCGATTTCATCCTTCTTTTCGGCGAAACGCTCTACAACGTATTTTATAAGTTCATGTACATTGGTTTCCATTTTTTTACTCCCTTTGGCGCGTTAAATAAGGGTTGATGCGCCGATAATTTTACAACAAGCAACGCGCAAACGCCATTGCAAGCAATATTGCCATGCACGTCCGCGGTAAAAATACGTTGCGTTAACTGTTAGTCTTTCTTCTTTTTGTTATTGGTCTTGGGCGCGGAAGGTTTGCCGCTCTGTTCCATAGCGCCGACTTTTACGAGATAGCTTTTAACCGTTTCGGTAGGTTGAACGCCCTTTGCAAGCCAAGCCTTTGCCTTTTCAACGTCGATGTTGATTTCAGCGGGCGTTTTAAGGGGATCAACGTAACCGATTTTATCGATATACTCACCCGACTGCGCCTTGCGCGAATCGATAACTACGATACGGTAGAAGGGGCTCTTCTTGTCGCCCATTCTCGTAAGCCTCATTTTAACTGCCATTTCTTTATTCTCCTGTTATATAAAAATATTATTTTTTCTTATTGGTCTGTCGGGCGGGGCTCGAACCCGCACTTATTTATTCAGCATAGCGATTGAGGATAACCCGCTTCCCTACACGTTTCAGTCTGCCGGAACTTCCCCGGCGTCGGTTTGCTTACCTTTCGGTGCCTCCGGAACCCCTCGCTTGCGACGGACTTCACCAAGTTTTATCCCGCTCTGTCCTTTGAGCTGCCGACAGATATTTTTAAATTGTACGCGCCGCCGTCAGAAAGGCAAACGCTTTTTACCGCCTTTTAACTGCTTCATAAGCTGTTTGGTCTGTTCGAACTGCTTTAAAAGCTGGTTTATCTCCTGCACGGTCGTGCCGCTGCCCGCGGCAATCCTCTTTCTGCGGGAAGAGTTTATAATGGACGGCTCCACCCTCTCACGCGGCGTCATGGAAAGAATTATCGCCTTCGTGCGTTCTATCTTTCTTTCGTCTATGTCCTCCGCCCGAACTTTGTTGCCCATGCCGGGCATCATCGAGATAAGCGCCTGCGCGCCGCCCATCTTCTTCATGTTTTCGAATTGTACGAGGTAATCTTCCAACGTGAAGGCGTTTTCAAACATCTTTTTTTGCATGGCTTTCGCCTGCTCTTCGGTGACCGCCTCCTGCGCCTTTTCAATGAGAGTGAGAACGTCGCCCATGCCCAATATCCTTGACGCCATTCTGTCGGGATAGAACGCTTCCAAATCGGTGAGTTTTTCGCCTGTGCCGATAAATTTAATGGGCTTGCCGGTGACCGCCTTTATGGAAAGGCAGGCGCCGCCGCGCGTATCGCCGTCGAGCTTGGTGAGAATAACGCCCGTTATTTCCAACCTTTCGTTGAAAGTTTTCGCCACGTTTACCGCAACCTGCCCCATCATGGAATCCACGGTAAGCAGAATTTCGGAAACTTCCACCGCATTTTTAATATTTTCAAGCTCCTGCATCAGCGGTTCGTCTATTTCCAGCCTGCCCGCAGTATCTATTATAACCGTATCGAAGCCCATGGAGCGCGCATGCTCCACCGCCTCTTTCGCGGTCTTTACGGGGTTTTGCGTACCTTTTTCGAACACTTCCGCGCCCGCGTTCTTGCCGACAACTTTAAGCTGGTTGATAGCCGCGGGACGATAAATGTCGCACGCGACCAAAAGGGGCTTTTTGCCGCTCTTTTTAAGGTTTACGGCAAGCTTGCCGCAGAGAGTGGTTTTGCCCGCGCCCTGTAAACCGCACATCATTATGACCGTGGGAGGTTTGGGGGCCACCGTAAGCTTCTGGTTGGTAGAGCCCATTAAAGCGATAAGCTCTTCATTTACGATTTTTATTACCTGCTGGGCGGGGTTAAGGCTTTTTAAAATCTCCTGTCCGACGGCTTTTTCCGAAACGTCGGCGCAGAATTTTTTGGCGACCTGAATATTGACGTCCGCCTCCAAAAGAGCCACGCGCACCTCGCGCATAGCCGTTTTAATTTCCAGCTCGGTAAGTCTTCCGCGCTTGGTGAGCTTGGAAAATATATGATTTAATCTTTCTGATAAAGAGGAAAAAGCTCCCATAAAATTTCCTATTCTTCGCCGTCTTTCTTTCTGCCGTAAACCTCTTCGGTATGGTCTTTGTACATTTCGGGGTTATTTAAACACGCTTCCGCTTCCCGCGTATAATCTCTGCGGATTATAGCGTGAACCTCGTCCGCGTCCCTTGCATATTCGGGGTGGGCGGCTTTAAACCTTTCCGCCCAACGGTTTATATCCGTTATCATACAAGAAACTTCAAGCGAATATTTTGACAGATTTTCCGAAATATGCAGCTTTGCTTCATACTCTTCAAGCTGTTTTCTGCACACTTTCAAACATTCGGAAACTCCCTGACGGGTAATACCTTTTTGTTCTGCGATTTCCGAAAGCGTGAGATCGAGATTGAAATACATATCCGTAATTTCCTGTTGCGTCGGCGTGAGAAGTCCGTGATAAATATCCCACAGGCGCACGAAAGGTATTCTGTCCATAACGCGTAAAGCCCTCTTGCTTTACATATAGCATACCACTTTGCGGATAGTCTGTCAAGCATTTTAACTTTACCGAAATAATTTTTAAAATAAATGAATAAAACTTATTTTTAATAACACAATTATTTATTTTTTCACAAAAAATGCAATGATTTGCATTTTTTTAACTTTTAATTTGACATACCGATATATGTATGTTAAACTTTGCGGGTAATTGTTAAAATTGCCATTTCATGGAGCGTGAATTTTATGTGTAAAGAAATCGACGGAGTTGTCTATGACACGGCAACGTCTACGGTAGACAAAAAATTCACCTACGGTGCGCCCGGCGATCCCTGCGGCTATGAAGAGACTTTGTATATTACGAACGACGGCAGATATTTTATCTACACCTACGGCGGATTAAAATCTAAATATCCAACCGAAAATATAGTACCCATTCCGCGTGAAGAAGTAAGGAATTGGATGCTTTCAAGATAATCCGCAAAATTATTAATATCTGAAATAAATTTTGCAAAGAGCAGATTTTATTTATAAGGAAGCCGCACGGCACACGCAACGTTTGCCGTGCGGCTTTTCATTATAAAAAGAAACCTCCCGCCCTCCGTCATCTCGACCGAGGGAGCAATGCGACCGAGCGGAGAGATCCGCCAATAACATCAACGAATTAAAGAATAATGAGATCTTTCGACTGCGTTCGCTACGCTCACTACGCCCAAGATGACAAAGTGGGGAGCGAAGCGCCCCTGTCGTCACCCGACCAAAGTGACCGCAGTGACCGCCCAACTATCACCCGACGAGGGAGTGTAACGACCGAGCGGAGAGATCCGCTTATAAAACGCCGTATCCTTCTTGGGGGATTCCTCGGCTCCGCACGGAATGACAGGGCGGCGACTAAGCGTTACACGCCAAGTTATGATTTAACTAAAAGATAAAACGGCGGGCGCCGATGCGCCCGCCGTTTTATCTTTTAGTTAACTACGCCTTGCTTTCCGCCGACTGCGCACCCTCCTGCCCGTCCGCGGGAAGTCCTCCACCCGTGCCTTCGGGCGGCTTCTTTTCCTTAGAATACAGAACCTTTAACAATATCGGCGTCAATATCGACGATATCAATATCAACAGCACCGTCATTATCATAAATTCCTGCGGGAGCGCATAATCCCCAAGCGACGGGCTTGTCACCGTTGCGGTAACTATAAGCGCCACTTCGCCGCGCGCCATCATACCTACTCCGCCTATGGCGCTTTCACGCAGACCGTATCCGAACGCCTTGCACACTGCGCCGCAGCCGATAATTTTGCCGATAAGCCCCATGAGCACGGCAAGCACGGCAAAGAGCAGAATTTTCGGATCAAGCCCCGCAAAAGTAATGCTTGAAATACCTATATTGGCAAAGAACACGGGCGCAAACAATGTGTAAGTGTTTACCTCTACCTTTCTGTCCGTGTATACGCTTGCGCGGTGGTCGGTGGAGAGCACAAGACCGGCAAGGAATGCACCCGTTATATCCGCAACGCCGAAAATTTCTTCCGCGATCCAGCTGTAACCGAAGCAAACCGCAAGCGAAAAAATGGGAATCCTGTGATGTTCGGGCCAACGTTTATCCAGCCATTTAAAACATTTGGAGAGAATAAGCCCAACGACTATGGCAAACACAAAGAACAGTATTATCATTATAATAGTACCGTATATTGTGGCTTTAAACGCTTCGAACCCGTTTGCCGCTTCCACCGTGCCCGACTTAGCCATGCCCGTCACAACGGACAACAGCACTATTCCGATAACGTCGTCTATGATTGCGGCCGAAACTATAGTGGTGCCGAGTTTGGTCTTTATTTTGCCGAGTTCTTTCAGCACGGATACCGTTATTGCAACGCTTGTAGCCGTTAATACCGTGCCTATGAAGATGCAACGGTAAATATTTTCCGCTCCAAGCCCTATCGACGAGAACGGAAGGGAAATAACTATTCCCAGCACAAGCGGCAGCGCAACGCCCGCGCAGGCGACCAATACGGCGGCAAGCCCCGTTGATTTAAGCTCTTTAAGGTCGGTTCCGAGCCCCGTGGAAAACATAATCAGAAGTATGCCTATTTTGGAAAACACATCAAGCGCGTTGCTTGCGTCGAATATACCCAGACTTTCGGATGCAGGCAGATAAAAAAGCGAAGAATAATTCTCCCCCGCGAAACCGATAAGGGAATAACCGCACAAATCCCCGAATATTGCGGGGCCGACAAGTATGCCCGCTATTATAAAACCGAGCACTTCCGGCAGACCGAAATGGCGGAAAATTATACCAAATGCCTTTGTGGCAAAAAGTATTATTGCAAGCACTGCAACAAAACCCAAAGTCGTGTTTCCTGCGAACATAAAAATCTCCTTCTTGCTATCAAATTCTTTCAGTCAAAGTATTATATCATTAAGATTTATATTTGGTAAGCAATTTTAAGTTAATTTGCGCTAATAATTACATATGATTCTCGCAAACAATAATTTAAAAAAATTTAAAAAATTTTTTAAAAACCCCTTGACATATAATTTTTCTATGCTATAATATAAGTACAAAAAGAAAATAACTTACAAAAAATGTTAGGTACCTACAATATTCGTTGAGTAAGCAATTTTAAGGAGGAACTTGGAAAGTCTTATAAGACATCCTGAGATTTATTCCGAGAAGGCGTGAATGCCGTCTCTATATGATAAAGGGAAAAAGTTTAGGAGGTGAAGTTAAAATGATTATGAATAAACTTTACTTTGCCAAAACTATAGAAAGGACAAGGAGGTAAGGTCCGATGTACAACTTTGGTGAGGGTATCTGAATCCGAACACGGTTTAATTTCGCAGTGAGATAAACTGCACGGTTACAATAACCGACAAGGCTTTGCAGCACCGTGGGGAGGCGATCCCGAAATTAAAACTTAATAAGCATACAAATCCCCGTGTAAATCACGGGGTTAATTTTTTATGTCCTTTCCGTCCGCGGCAACGCAGACAGAAGAAGTTCAATAAACGGTCGGGCGGCGCACATATAGTGCGCCGCCCTTTCTATTTTTCTGCTAACAGACGCCAATTTGTTTTTAAAAGCCGCGGCGGCTTTAAATAGCCGCGCGGCGGATTAGATTAATCAGACTATATGAATTGCAATACGTCCACAAGCACGGCAAAGCCGAGAATTAAAATAAACCCTACGGCATGAATGACCGCTTCAATCTTGCGCGGCACGGGTTTGCGGAAAATCCATTCAATAAGGCAGAACACCACCTTGCTGCCGTCCAACGCGGGTATCGGCAAAAGGTTGAATACGGCAAGATTGACCCCTATATATGCCGCGATTTCAAAGAAACTCTGCACGCTTTGGGAGGCGATTTCCGACGTCAGCTTAATAGTAGTTATCGGTCCGCCCATTGCGTCCAAGCCGATGTGCCCCGTCAAAAGTTCTCCGAGGACCTTAAAAATCGTGCCCGCTATCTTACAGGAATATATGAAAGAATGCCCGATTGTGGTAAAAAATCCGAAGCGGTAATTTTCCACGCCGAGGTCGAAATAGCTGTTGCCGTCCTCCGCCTCGTACACGCTTATGCCGAGCGCATACCACAGTTTACTTGTCTGCGAAGAACTTTCAAAATCGCAGTCCGTACGCATTTTAATGGGAACGGTCACTTCCTCCCCTTCGCGGAACAGGGTGAACTGCACCTCTTCACCCTCCTTTTTGCCGTTTAACGCAGTCATTAAATCGGAAGCAAGATAAATTCCCTTGCCGTCGGCTTTGAGGATAACATCCCCCTCCGCCAAAGAATATTCCGCATATTGGTCCTGAGCGGGAGTGACTCCGCCCACCCTATACGCCATTTGACCGAACGCAAACAGCGAAATTATTATTAGCAACAGGGCAAGCAGATAGTTCATAAGCGGCCCCGCGACCAACACGATTATGCGCTTCCAAGGAGCTTTATTGTTGAACGAATCGGCGTTTTCGCCCTCCCCGTCCTCGCCGTCAAACGCGCAGAACCCGCCGAGCGGCAAAAGGCGCACGGAAAAAATTTCGCCCGTACGTTTGGACCTGCGTTTAAAAAGCTTCGGTCCGAAGCCTATTGCAAACTCGTTGATTTTAAATTTTAACGCCTTACCGGCAATGTAATGACCGAATTCATGTACGGTTATCATTACCAACAATATAAGTATCGCCAGCAGTACCGAACCTATCGCAGCCATTACCGAAGAAACCGAAAGCAGAACCATTATAACCTGTCTATTATTTTTTGTGCGAAACGGCGCGCGAGCGCGTCCGTATGCGAAAGAGCGGAAAAATCCGTAATTTTTTCAACCGCAACACCTTGCAATACCTCGGAAACCACGGCATATATGGCGGTGAACGATATTCTGCCGTTCAAAAATGCGTTGACGGCCACCTCGTCCGCGGCGTTCATTATGCAGGGCGCCGTACCGCCTTCCGCCCCGCACTCCAAAGCGAGGGAAAAAAGGGGATAATCTTCCCTTACGAGCGGACGGAAATCAAGCGAAAAAGGCGATGTGAAATCCATAGGCTTTACAGCGGTAGCCAATCTTTCGGGGAAGGACAGGGCAAGTTGTATGGGAATTTCCATAGTGGGATAGCTCATCTGCGCGAGCAATGCCCCGTCGTCGAACTCCACGAGGGAATGAACTATACTGCGCGGCTGTATAACCGCCTCTATCCTGTCGTACGGCGTGCCGTACAATGCGTGCGCCTCTATCACCTCATACCCCTTGTTCATAAGCGTGGCGCTGTCCACCGTAATTTTTGCGCCCATATTCCAGGTGGGGTGGGCAAGCGCTTCGGCAGGGGTAACTTTTTCAAGTTCGGAAAAGGTTCTGCCGAAGAACGCGCCGCCGCTCGCCGTAATGATAAGCCGCCTTACTTTTGCCGCCCTGTCGAACCCGAGGCATTGCCATATGGCGGAATGTTCGCTATCCACGGGGATAATCTCCACCCCGCGCGCCTTGGCAAGCGGCATAAGAATTTCACCGCCGCAGACAAGGCTTTCTTTATTTGCAAGCGCAAGAGTCTTTCCCGATTTCACCGCCGCAAGCGAATATTCCAACCCCGCAAAACCGCCCGCAGCGTTGAATACTATATCCGCCGCGGGATAGGAAGCCGCGGAAAGCGCGGAACGTCGGTCTGCGGACGCAAGCGCGGAAAATTCGGGCGAAAACGCCTTTATCTGGCTTTCAAACTCCTCCGAAGGTCTGTTCGCGACAAGCGCTACCGTCTTAAATTTATCGGGATAGCGGGCTACGACCTTTAAAACCTGTCTGCCTACGGAACCCGTGCTGCCTATCAGCGCAATCTTTTTCATTTTTATTATACCCGAAAAAATAATGTTTAATGACAAAAAAGCCCGATAGGGCAATCGATAAAATACATTCAGAAAAATTAAAGCGTAAAATATTAAAAAATCCGCCCCTGCACCCGATACTACGGGCGCAGGGGCGGAAATGTCAAACGATTATAACGCCAAACGAGAGCATGACGACAAGCCCGCTGAAGAGCATGCTGTCAAACCTGTCCAGAACGCCGCCGTGTCCGGGCAGACAATTGCCCATATCTTTTATCTGACATTCGCGTTTTATAGCGCTTTCGAAAAGGTCGCCTATCTGCGCCATGACGGAAGTGCAAAGTCCCACGAGTATCAACGAAACGACGGGATGTATAGCCTCGCTCGTAAACGTAAGCCCTACGCCGTTCATGCCGACGAAAATTATTTCACCGTTCAGACCGCCGAAGTAGTAGATGAATATAAACGCAAGCAATGCGCCGATAATTCCGCCGACAACTCCGCCGACTGCGCCTATTATCGTCTTGTTGGGCGAAAGCTGGGGCGCAAGCTTTGCGGGCATAAACTTTTTAAGCGAGCTGCCTATCACATATGCGCCCGTATCCGTAAGCACGGTGGAAAGGAACAGCACAAGGATAGCAACCATTGAGTTGCGTTCAATATGATTGACCGCGGAAAGCACCGTGGGCAACACGCCGCAATAAAGCATGCAGAATATGCACGTTATAAGCGCATGCACGCTGCTGTTTGCGTGGTCGAAAACCGACGCGCACGCAAGAAACACGACGTATACGCAGAACGCGCACATAACCGCAAGATGTCCCTGCCCCGTGACAAGCTGGATAAGCACGTAAAGGGGCACGACCAGCGCACAGAACGCGATAGTGAACGAACGTTGCAAACGGGACGTTCCGCCCATGGCGCGAAGAAATTCAAACGCACCGACGACCGCTATTGCACAGAACAATGCGTCGAATCCCAACGCGCCCCAATTATCGGGCACGCACCATTTGAGCGCGCAAAGCGCAACCCAGACCACAATATAAATAACACTTGTAAGAGCTCTGCTTTTCATAAATTCCTGCCGTAAACCGCATGCGCGGCGTTAAATTTTTCCGAAGCGTCTTTCACGCCCCGCATAGTCTTCGAGCGCCCTGTCCAATTCGCTGTCGGAAAAATCGGGAAACAGTACGTCCGTAAAATACAGTTCGGCATACGCCGCCTGATATGTTAAAAAATTAGAAAGTCGTTTTTCCCCGCCCGTTCTTATTATAAGGTCGGGATCGGGTATGCCGTCGGTGTAAAAAAGGGAACGCACCGAGTTGCCGTCGTATTCGCCGCCGAGCTGCGCCGCAAGATTGACTGCGCGCAATATTTCGGCTCGGGAACCGTAATTTATCGCAAAAATCATAGTAAACTCCGCGTCCGCAGGCGAATTTCGCACGCCCTCTTCGATTGCGCACGCAACATCTTCGGGAAGCGCGGATAAATCGCCTATCACCCTTATACCTGCGTTACGGGCATAGAGGTTTACTATATTACGTTTAAAATATTTTCTGAACAAATCGAAAAGTCCGTCCAGCTCCTCTTGGGGGCGGGAAAGATTTTCCGTAGACAGAACATATACCGTCAGATATTTAATACCGAGTTCCTGCGCATGCTCGGCAAGCCCTATCATTCTGTTCATACCGGCATTGTGCCCGAACGAGCGGGGCATAAGCCGTCTTTTTGCCCATCTGCCGTTGCCGTCCATAATGACGCCGACGTGCATAGGAATTTTACCGTCTTCCATAATGCGCCGTCAGACGGTCATTATCTCCTTTTCTTTTGCGGCGACTACGGCATCGATAGAGGAAACGGCGTCGGTAACGTATTTTTCAACGTCCTTTTCAGCCCCCGAACATTCGTCCTCCGAAATAACTTTGTCCGTCTTCAACTTTTTAAGCGACTCCATTGCGTCGCGGCGAATATTGCGCGCCGCAACCTTTGCGCCCTCGCCCGATTTTCTTACCTGCTTGCAGAGTTCCTTTCTTCTCTCCTCTGTAAGTTGGGGAAAAACAAGTCTTATAACTTTGCCGTCGTTGGTGGGATTAATGCCGAGATTAGATGTCTGTATAGCCTTTTCTATACCCTTTAAAAGAGAGGAATCCCAAGGGGAGATAACAAGACATCTGCCCTCCTGCACGGAGATATTGCTCGTCTGCGATATGGGCGTAGGAGTGCCGTAATAGTCCACCATAACCTTATCGAGAATATGGGGATTGGCGCGTCCCGCGCGGACAGCGGCAAAATCTTCTTTAAGAACGCTGACCGTCTTTGAGAGTTTGTCGTCGAGCACGAGAATTATTTCTTCAACCTGTTCGATCATAAATACTTATTCTCCTTATACGTTTTATATAATACGCCTTAAAGCGTTTTGGATTTTTTCAATTATTATCTATTATAGTGCCGAGCTTTTCCCCGCAGACCGCCCTTACTATGGAATCTTTCTCATCGAGCCCGAACGCAAGAACGGGTATATCGTTTTCCATACACATTGTAGCCGCGGTGGTATCCATGGCTTTAATGCCGTTTTTGATTATATCGAGATAGTTGATATGGTCATATTTAACGGCGGAAGGATTAAGTTTGGGATCGCTGTCGTAAATGCCGTCTATATTCTTCGCCATCATAAGAACGTCGGCCTGTATTTCGCACGCGCGCTGCGCCGCGGCGGTATCGGTGGAGCAATAGGGATTGCCCGTGCCGCAAGCCATGATTACAACCCTTCCCTTTTCAAAGTGGTGCAGGGCTTTGCGCAGGATGTAAGGTTCTGCGACCGACGTCATGATAAGCGCCGTCTGAACGCGGGTGGGAATACCGCGCTGTTCAAGTGCGTCCATCATGGCAAGCGAATTCATAACCGTAGCCAGCATGCCCATGTGATCCGCAGTGGTGCGCTCCATATTTTTGCCCTGCCTGCCGCGCCAGAAGTTGCCGCCGCCGATAACAAGAGCAATTTCCACGCCCATATCGTGTATCGTTGAAATTTCTTCGACCACGCGGGAAATGACCCCCTCGTCAAGGCCGTGCCCCTGCGCGCCCGCAAGCGCCTCGCCGGAAAGTTTTATAAGTACACGCTTATATTTAGGTACCATAAGACCTCTCTTATATTTACCCGCAAAGTTTACCTCTGCGCAAACCCACGGATATTTGTTTCAACAATTATATCAAAAACAATTTTAAATTGCAACCATATTCGGCAGTTTATCGTTTTTATTTGAATAACGGAAAAATTAAAAAAGCAATAAACCGGATTTTGCTTTTTCGCGCCCGACCGTACAAAGTCCCGCAACGCTTTTAAATTGATTTCCTGACGTCAAGCGCCTTGCTTACACGGCCGATACGCCCCGTAAAAGCCGTCTTTTTCAGGTAAAAACAAAGTTTTGCGTATTTTTGCCGTCCTTTTGACTTTCATTATAAATATTATAGCAAAATAAAACTTGATTTTCAACCCCTGATAACATTTTATTCTCTGCGGCGACAAAATTACATTTACCTCTTGCAACGGCGTGTATTTTATGTTATTATTTAAGCAGATAAAACTGCGGAGAATTTCACATGACCAAAAAAACGAACGCCGGCAAACAATACGAAAATGATTTAGAGCAAGTAATAGAAGATTATATCGTATGTATCTGCTACTTTTATCGCGGCGAAAAGCCGCCCTTTGTAAAGAGTTTTAACAAAGGTCATTATTATTGGCTGAATACCGATATCGGATTGATAGAGTTGAACAGAATTCCGCACGACAATGAAGAGCTTACCGAAAGACTGTGCGAAATAGAATGTCTTATTGCCGATTACGGCTATTCCGGCGAAGAGATAATTGCAAAGCTGAACGAAGAAATAAAAAACCAATGGTAATATTAAGGCGGACCGCAATTGCGTCCCGCCTTTTCAATACAAAAATAAAGACGTAAGCCGAATGTTCAACTTACGTCCTTTTATTGGCGCGGAAGAAGGGATTTGAACCCTTGCTGCAGTTTCCCGCACTACTCCCTTAGCAGGGGAGCCCCTTGAGCCACTTGGGTACTTCCGCTCACGTTGCCCGAATTAACCGACTTTCCGGTTTTTCCGGGGGCCCTTTTCAATTTTTCAGCCCTTGAAATTCAAACGCTTATACAATATATCATAAAATTACGTGTTTGTCAAAACATTATTTAAACCTTTTCAAAATTTATTTCGGGATTGCCTTGCATAAGCCGTGCAAATGTGTTAAAATATATGTCGAGCCGGTTTTCGGCTTTTATAAGGGAGATTTTTATGAGAATTGTTTTTTTCGGTGATTCCATTACCGACTGCGAACGCGACAGAACGGACGAAAAATCGCTTGGCAACGGCTACGTCAAAATTCTTGCGGACAAACTCCGCCCCATCTACCCCGATACCGAGATTGAACTTATAAACAAGGGTATATCAGGCAACGAAGTGGACGACTTATTGCACCGCGTAGACAGCGACGTAATTGCTTTGAAGCCCGACGCCGCAGTGATTATGATAGGCATAAACAACGTAATCCACAAGTTCAAAAACGGCAAAGAACCCGATTTTGTCAAATTTGAACGCGACCTTACAGAGCTTCTTACAAAACTGAAAGAAGCGGGAATAGTCGTTATATTCCTTGAACCCTTCCTTCTGCCCGCGCCCGACAAATTGCGCATGAGGAAACTTTTTAACGAAGAGTTGGAAATTGTGAACCGCGTTGCGCTTAAAATTGCCGACGAGTTTGTGGCTTATGACGAAATGTTCAACGGGCTTACACAGACCATGCCGTATACGGAATATTCGCCCGACGGCGTGCATCCCACCCACCACGGCTCGCGCATAATAGCCGACACCGCGATAAAGGCGATAAGAAAACACTTGCTGTAAAAGCCGCACGGGTCTACCGTAAAAATCCGTTAAAAACTGTACAAAACAGGAAAATGATATTAAAAAACGCGCCTGCGGGCTTTCTGCCCACAGGCGCACGTATTTAAATCTATAATTCCTCGTCGTCGTTGCGCTTATAACCCTCGCCGTAAATTTCCTTCGCGGACGAAACTATCATGAACGCGTTCTTATCCACCTCGCGGACGATATCGCGCAGCTTGGGAAACAAATAATTCTTGACCGCGCACATAATAACCTTGCGGTTTTTGCCCGTATACGCCCCTTCGCCGTCCACATAGGTGGCGCCGACGTCAAGTTCCGTCATTGCGCGGCGACAAATTTCCTCCGAAAGATCGTCGTCCGAAGCTATGATATACACCATCTTCGCCGTACTTCCGCCGTAGAGGACCCAATCGAAGAACAGCGCAAAGACGGCTATGGAAACAACGGTATAGAACAGAAGTTCGAAATCTTTGAACACGAAAACCGACATACTGACGATAATTATATCTATCATCATGGAAATAATGCCCGTTCGCATAGAGCGGAACTTTTTGCGTAAAATTTTGACTATGATATCCGTGCCGCCCGTAGTGCTGCCCATTCTGAAAATAAGTCCCAGACCCATACCGAACAGCGCGCCGCCCACAACCGCGGCAATGAGAATATTATCCGTAACGGGCAGAATATCTTTCAGGGCGTACGTCCACATTTCGATACACAGCGAGGAAACTACGGTTGAATAAATAGTGGAAACGATAAATTTTTTACCGAAAAATACCGCTCCCAAAACAAAAAGCGGAATGTTTATCAGAATTATAAGCCAACCCACGTCCCAACCCGAAAGGCTGTTTATCATTATGGCTATACCCGTGACTCCGCCCGAAACGATATTGTTCGCATCGAGAAACATCACAACGCCCAACGAATAGATAAGACAGCCCAAAGTTATGACGGCGTAACGCAATATAAATTTTAAAACCTGTTTGGATTTCATAACACACCCGCTAATATTATACGCAAAATTTATAAACTGTCAATATTATACATTGAAAACATTCGTGCCCGCGGGCGGATTTTTAAAAAATTTGCCCGCGGGCATTGCCTGCGGCTTAAATTAATGTTATACTTAATAAAGTGAACAAATCATTTTTACACAAAACGGCGTTGAATCTCTTTCCCGCCGACTATACTTGCGACATATGCGGCGTGGAAACCTTCGGAACCAACATCTGTCCCGATTGTCTAAAAACGCTTACGTTCAACAACGGGAACGCCTGTCCCGTATGCGGCAGAAAGACCTTACGCGCGGAAATATGCCTTGAATGTAAATATTGCCTGCCCCACTATAAACGGGCGATATCCCCGCTTGTATACGAAAACGGGGCGGTAATTTTGTTGCATAAATTCAAAAGCGGAGACGGCGGTTACCTTAAAGAATACTTTGCCGACCTGATAAACGAAAAATTAAAAATATTACCCACAGTTGACTGCATAATATATGTTCCCATGACGAAAAAAGCCGTTAAAAGGCGCGGATATAACCAATGCGAACTGCTTGCGGACGCAATTGCAGAGCGGACGGGTATTTCCGTATTGAAAGACGCAATAGAAAAATCAAAGGATACTCCCGAACAAAAGGGGTTATCGCGCAAGGAACGCGCCGAAAATCTTTCGGAAAGTTTTAAAGTGGTGAACCGCGCGGCAATCAAGGGCAAGACTGTACTGCTTGTGGACGACGTAATGACAACGGGCGCCACAGTAGACGAAATTTGCAAAAAATTGCTGTCTGCAAAGGCCGCCGCCGTATACGTTGCCACGGTCTGTTCGGTGGAATACAAAACCGATAAAAAATAGTTAATCATAACTTGGCGTTGAACGCGTAGTTTGCGCAAGCCCTAAAAGTGCATGGTGCCGCGCCGCGAATAATTTGCCAACCGACCTGCGCCATACGACCGTCTAAACGATACTATTGCCATTCCGAGCATAGCGTGGAGTGCGCAGTCGCGGAACCCCTCCGTGCTGTCATTCCAACTAAGCGTAGCGCACGGAGGAATCCCCTCCGTGCTGTCATTCCGAGCTTGCCGAGGAATCCCCCAAAAAAAGAACGGCATTTTACAAGGGGATCTCTCCGCGCCGTTCGCTCCGCTCACTTTGGTCGAGATGACAAGGTTGGATTTCGCTACCTCGGTCGAGATGACAACGGACGGAAAGTTTGCTTTTTACAACTAAAATTTCGGCGCGGACGTAACGTCCGCGCCGCGTCTACTAATATATAATTTCCCCGTCTACATAATCCGCAGTTTGCTTCATTGCCTAAATGACGAGAAAGAAGCAAACGGCTGCCCCGCCGCGCGCTCCGCTGGGAAGGGCAGAACAAGCCCGAAAAGTTAAATTAAAATCATTCTGCGATAAATAAAACGCCAAGCGTGTTTTTGCCGCAATGCGAGGTTACCACACTGCCCGCAAAGGTTTCAAGAATTTCATCAAACGAAAACAGCTCTTCAACCTGCGCGCGCACCTTTTCAACCACCTCTTTTTCACAATTTGAATGAGTGATAAAACAACGCGTTTTATCATAATGAGGATATTCGTTTGCAAGGTCGTTGATATAGTTGCGCAAACATCTTTCAAGCCCGCCCATATATTTCTTTTTGGCGTAAAGCTGTCCGTCCTTCATGGATATCAACGGGTGAAGCTTCAGAACCTTGGCGCCCATAAGCGACGCAAGCGAACATCTCCCGCCCTTGTGAAGATAGTCCAACGCGTCGGGCACAAAGGAGGTGTTTACCTTAGGTATAAGCTCGTTACAGGACTTAACTATCTTATCCGCAGCCATACCCTCCGCCGCGAGGTCGCAGGCCTTCAACGCCAAAAGACCCTGTCCCGTGGAAAGCGCCGCGGAATCTACGACATAAACTTTATTTTTAAAGCTTTTAGCCGCATAAACGGCGTTGTTGTAAGAAGCCGAAGCCTTGGAAGAAATATTAAAGTGTATTACCCTATCCGCCGTTTTCAGGTTGCGCGCAAAAAATTCCGCATAATCGTCCGAAGAGGGCGCGGCCGTTTTGGGCAGAACGCCCGTTTCCGCTACATAGCCGAAAATATCCTGCGGAGTAATATCCACTCCGTCGCGGCACACACGCTTGCCTAAAAGCACGCTGAGGGGCATGACGTCAATATCATATTTTTGTGTCAACTCGGTGCTGAGGTCGCAAGTTGAATCTGCCGTTATCCTGACTTTCATAATATCACCTTGAAAAATTTTCTTTATTATACCACTTTAAATAAAAAATTACAACAGTTTCATAAAAATTATCGGACCGACGGCAATTTATTAAGCGCCCGCAACGCACAACTTATACAATCGACAAAAATATATAATTTTCTGCGTTATTTTAAACCGAACGGAAAAGTATTATAAGTGCATAAGGGCGCCTTGCAGACTGATATGGGGCGCGAAAGGGAGCTTTATATGAAGATTTCATCAGTTTACGGCAAAGAGGTTTTAAGCACGGAAGGCAGGCGCGGCTATGTGATTTCAGTCCATGGCGAAGGCGGCAAATTGGGCTGCTTTATCTGCGCGGACGAGAACGAAAGGGAATTTATTTTGGACATAGACGACGTTGTAAAATTCGGAGAAACCATAATTTTCAGGGAAAGCGAAAGGCGGACCGTACCCATGGCGGCGGTGAGATTGGGCAGACCCGTTTTTGACGAAAAGGGCATTTACCTTGGCGCATTGGAAGATTTCACCTTTAACGGCAACCGACTTACAAACGCAAAAATAGGCAAAAAGAATTATCCCGCCGAAGGACTTATCTGCGGCGACGCAGTTATTTTAAAATCGGGCAGAAAGCTTAGATACGACGTTGTAAAGGACGGGCAGGTTATTTTAAAAAAGGGAACCCGACTGACTTACGAGGCGTTGGAAATTGCGCGGACGGCGGGCGAATATGTGCAGGCAAGTTTAAAATCTTTGTAATTAAACGCGGAAAAAGTGCGGCGCCGCGCAAAATTTGCGCGGCGCCGCACTTCAATACTGTTTACATGTTGTACTTGGCCATAAGCTTTAAAAGGGTATTGAAGTTTTCATTCAGAATTTCCGCCTCTCCTGCGGACAGCGTACCCTTAATCTGCAAAACCGCAAGCGTATTTTTAAGTTTTTCAAGTTCCTGCCTGTCGCTTTTGCCCAGATTTTTTTCAAGCAACCTATCCGTGACGGACACGGCGTGCTCCAATCTTACGTTATTGCGCACGGCGGGGATATCGGCGCGCGGCGGCCTTTGGGGTTTTGCCTGCACGGGCGGCTGCCGTGGAATGGATTGGGGAACCGCCGACGGAATTTGCCGCTGTTCATATACGGTGCGCTTTGCGCGGCGGACGGAAGCAAGGCAAAGCGTGCCGTACAAAATGTACGCCGCTATCCAGAAAATGACCGCTACAAAAACAGATTGGGCAATATCATGGTCAATGAGAAAAAACCCGAAAGTAACCGCAGTGTATGCGTTGGCAAGGCACAAAAAGGGGCGCTTTGACAACGCTTTGAACCTTGCGTTTTTAAGCGTAAGAGCAAGGCAGATCAGATAAATTGCGCCAAACGAAGCGAATGTGGCAATGATAATGTAATCGAAAGGGATTTTTTCGATTTGGGCAAACAGGTTTTCAGAAAAGGTATTGAACATCGCCTTAATTATAGCCGAAACTTTTTGAAATCAAACGGAGAAAATGTCGTAATAATAAAATTTTTGTCCAAACAATCGTGCAGGTATTAACAAAGCGCCGCGGGCATTGCCCGCGGCGCTTTGCCGTAAAAGAGTTTCAATCTTTCACAAAAATGATTAACAATTGTGTGTTCGGATAATTAAGTTACACAGTCTGTACAGCAACTGCTTCTGTCTGTACTTCTGTTGTCGTGTAATAAGTTCCGTCAACCTCATAATCCACATAAATAGTTATTTTACTAATCGTGACATAATTCTCAGGAGGCTGCGTCCAACCAGTATCACTACTAGATGTGGTATCGGTAAACTCGCCTTTGACTACATAGAATTCATAAGTAATATCACCATCTACATATTCTATATAAGCATTGCCGTCATACCCGCTTGCCTTTACTGCGTCTGTTAAAAATTCAGTATATGTATTGCGACATTCCTGCAATGCAGACGATTTCTTTGCGTTACCGACAACGCTTGTAAACGTGGGAATGACCGCTGCCGCAAGGATCGCTATCACCGCGATTACGATTGCCGGCTCTACTATAAAAAGCCGTGCGGGAAGAAGAGCCCTGTTTCAAATTATGAAAACGGTTACAGCACGCCCGATATTTTTACGCTTTGCAAACTTGCTGATATATTTGATATAACTTTGGACGAGCTTGTAGAATGGAGCAATGAAAGCAAGCCGAACGGTTGATTTACGGACGGTTTTATTCAAAACCCCGCCGCCGACGAAAATTTTTCGTCGGCGGCGGGGTTTTGAAATTTATCTTACGAAATTAAATTACAAATCAATCTGTCTGCGCTTAAAAATATTGACTATGGTAGTTTTTATGCTCCCCTCGCTATCGCCGGTGATAAGAGCGACCGCTTTTTTATACAGGGCAAGCTGCCTTGAATAAGTTTCAATAAGCGCTTCATCGTTTTTACGGGAGTACTTATAATCTATAACCCGCCAACCAAACGAACCGTGCGCCAACAGGTCAATCGCACCCTGAACCAAAACGCCGTCCGTTGCGGTTGTTTCAAGAATTTCATTGGCGGGAAGGCGGCACAAAAATTCACGTTCCCTGTAAAGCGTTGCCCCGCCCAAATCGGCAAATACGGACATATTAAGAATTTCGGAAAGCTCTTCGGGAACCAAAAGCGCCGCTTGCTCCGCAGATATGCGCCCGCTTCCGACAAAATTGAGCAATTCCGCCCCTATTCCTTCGGCAGACTTCACAGAAAAATCGCACAGCTCCAAAAATCTGTGATACGCCGTGCCGCGGTCGGTTCCCGTTTCCTCCTCGCCGCCGAATAATTCGTGCGGGGTGTAAGCGGGCTCCTTATCGTACATCTTTAAAATGGCGGAAGCCGAACTTTTTACGGGCAATTCCACGCTTTCGGCATGGGCATAGGGTTGCATAAAATGCGCGGAAAGCGCTTCAACCAACTCGGGTTGGGCGGCGGATATTATGGGGGTAACGCTATTTTCGCGCTCTATCCGGGCGTGAGGCTTGATAAAATCATAGTCGAATTTGGATATATCGAAAGTGTCGGCATAACACCGCGCCTGAGACGCATTCCAAGGGCTGTAATCCTTACATTCTTCCGCCATTATGTGCAGACGGCACATTGCGCGCGTGCAGGCGACGTAGAACAAGTTCAGCTCGTTTTTCAACTCCTCCCTATCCCCGCGCGACTTTACAAGGCGGCGCATTACGGTGTTGGAAGTAACCATATTATCCCCGTCGAAACACTTGGGAGCGAAACCGTACGCTTCGTCAAAGGGCATTTCGTTCACCTCGCTGCCGGCAAAAGTGCGGCAGATATCCGCAATTATCACGACGGGAAATTCCAGCCCCTTGGAAGCGTGCATCGTCATTACCTTAATACTGTCCGAAGGCGCCGCCGCAGGCGCGGCGACGTTGTTGCCGCCCGCCTTTATCTTTCTGAGGAAAGCGGGCAAAGACAAATCGGCCCCCTCGGCGGAAAGACGCATGATATTGCGGAGTTTTTCACCCCCGTCCGCGCTGTATTGCGCTTCAAGCCCGCTGTCTGCGAGAATTTTATCTATCAGCGCGCCTGCGGGCAGAATATACGAATACTGCCTCAGCCTGTTAAGTTTACCGAAGAAATCATTCAACTTGTCGGCAATGCCGCCGCGGAGCGTTTTTCTGTAACCGTCGCAGCAGGCGCGGAACGAACTGCCTTTCGCGTTTTTGCAGGTTATTCTTATGCGCCCCAGCTCGTCCTCGGTAAAGCCGCCCAAAGGCGACAAAAGCGCGGCGACAAGGGGCAAATCCTGTTCGGCGTTGTCTATTACGGAGAGAATATCCAACATTTGACGGACTTCGGGAAGGTAACAGATGTTTGTATCCTGCGCGCCCGAAACGGGATAGCCCGCGCTTTCCAGCGCACTGACGATGCCCTCAACCGAAGGGCCCTTGTTTTTGCGGGTCAATATACATATATCCCCCGCCTGAACGGGCACAAATTTGCCCGTTTTCAGATCGTAACGCTCAGATTGCAGCTCGCTCTCCACCACGGAAAGGACGGCAAGCCCTTCCCGCGAAAGTTTTGCGGCGCGCCTGTCGTTTTTGACGGAATATACGCCGAGTTCCTCCCCGTCCCGATCGTCTTTATCGAAAACGTGTATAAACGCCCCTCCGTCGCCCTCGGGGTACAGTCCGCCCGCGTGCATCTTAGACCCCTCGGCATAATCGAAGCCGCAGGTTGATTCCCGCATCACCTGCGAAAACAGCTTATTTACAAAGTCAAGAACGCCGTCCGAACTTCTGAAATTGCTTGAAAGCCTTAAAGCTTCCCCCTCGCCGCCGAGGAAAGCGTCGTACTTTTCCGCGAAGAACAGCGACTTGCTTCCGCGGAAACCGTATATAGCCTGCTTGACGTCACCGACGAGAAAGACTTTTCCGCCCAGAGAGGAAATTATTTCTTCCTGAACGGGGTTTACGTCCTGATATTCGTCCACATAGACGTGGCTGAACTTGCCGCTTATCTCCCCCTTCACCGTTTCATCCGAGAGCAACCGCAGGGTAAGATGTTCCAGATCGTTATAATCTAACTTGTTTTCATCCCTCTTAACTGCGGCATATTCCCCGTCGAATTCCATTAATATATGCGAAAACGCCACGGCTATTTTTCCGCTCTGCAAAAAGTTGCCGAGCTCCGTTTCCCTGTCGGAAAGGTCGCCGCGCACCGCCTTGTATCTTTTTGTTATCTCCTCTTTGAAAAGCCTGAACCGCTCTCCCGCCGCCTTGTCCTCTTCTTTGTCGCGCGGTTTTTTTGTGACGAATAATGGCATAAGGGGCGCGAATATATCGGCTGTTTTACTGTTTTCCAATGCCGCTATCATTTCCCCGAGAATAGTGCCGTAGACCTCTTTATTCCCGCCGATTTCAAAATTGGCGGCAAAATCTATAACGGCGTTTTCAAGCTCGTTAAACCTTGCGGCGTGCATCGTCTGAAGTTCCGCGCACACTCTTTCAAAGCCCTCTTCCGAATAAAAGCCCTCGGCGTTTTCAAGAAGTTTATCATAATGAGCCGCCGTGCGCACCGCGGAATGGGCGGAACATATCAGCCTTTTAAGGCTGTCGTCGCTGCGTTTTTTCCTGAAACAGCCCAATATAAGCTTGAAATCGGCGTTATCTTCGTCATAGTAGCGCTCGAACAAAGTATCAAGGGCGCGCGCTTTAAGTTCCTTCGCGGCGGCGTCGTCCGCCGAGATGATATCGAAACCGCCGTCACAGTCAAGCGCGTAAAAATAAGTCCGTATAAGGCGCGCGCACAGCGCGTGTATGGTTGAAATGTTGGCGGACGGGATTCGGGTAAGCTGGATTTTAAGCCAATCGCGGGTTTTATCGTCCGCGTCCTCTATGCGCGCGATAAGCGCCGCACGCAATTTTTCCTTTATCTGAGTCGCCGCTTTTTTTGTGAACGTAACCGCAAGAACGTCGTCCAGATCAACCCCCGCAACGACTGAATTTACAAGTTTTTCAATCATGACGGATGTCTTGCCGCTGCCCGCCGAGGCGGAAACTATTGTATTGCCTCGGCTTTCTATTGCCGCAAGCTGTTCATCGGTGAACTTTGTCATTTTCCGCCCTCCTTACGCGCAATTTCGGCTATTTCGGAGCATTTGACCGTGCGCAAAGGCTTTCTTTCCTCGCCGTCCTTTCCCGCGGCAAAGCCGCAACTTCCGCCCGCCTTGCACCAATCGCAGATTCCCGATGCGGGCGACGGCTCTATATTGCCCGAAAGCATTTCCGACGCGCCGCAGCCCGCAACCAATCTGGAATACTCCAGAAAGTCGGAAAAATCTTCGGACGCCATGGCGCATTCCATCTTTCTGCCGCTTAAATAAGCTTCGACATAACTGCTCTTCTGCCCCGTAACCAGATTTGTATCCGAGGCGGAAACAACATCGTCGCTGCCGTCCATAAAGCCTTGCAGGCGGAAAACGCCGTCGGTATTATCCTTATATTGAACCGTGGCGGGAAAGTAATAAGCGCCCGCCGCGCGTTTACCCTGAGAAACCGCGAGAAGGTACAAGGGAAGCTGTAACTTTTCCCCCATGTAATACGCAGTGGAGGAAGCGTCGAAGGAACCCGTTTTATAGTCGATTATCCGCACCATACTGCCGCTTGCGTCCACCCTGTCTATTCTGCCGAAAACTTTTATGCCGCCTTCAAGGCGCACCTCGCAACTTGTTTCCGTTGCGCAGACGGAAAAGGAGGAATTTTTCAATTGTTCAAACATGCCGCCCGAAACCTTGACCGCCTCCCCTATCAGCGAATTTGCCGTATACCTGCCGCTGCCCGTATTCAAAAGAGAGGAATAGGGCGGTTTTTCCAACTTTTCCCTCGCTATCTGCTCCGCGCGGAGAGAAACGGATTCCGCGCTTTCAAAACCGTTGAGGTCGCCTGCAAGGTCCTGCAAAACGGCATGGAGGAAATTGCCCGAATCGGCGGGACGGACCGCGCCCTCTTCACGCTCCTTTACTTTCAGCCCCTGACGGACAAACGCAAGATAGGGGCAGGCGAAATATGTTTCCAGCGCAGTCGGCGACAGGCTGTTGTAGTTGAGATAAAGCTCTTTACCGCAGGATATATCCGCATGTCCGCGTTTTTTCATCGCGGCGTCCGCTTCCTTTCCGAAGCCCCGTCGAACCAACAGTTCATACAGCGCAGAAGCGATTTCGGGACGGGTGGACGGACTGACGAGCCGCTTGATAGCGGGCAGTTTTTCGCTGCAATAGAAGGCGGTAGCCCTGCCCGAACGCTCTAAACGCTTGACGTCCACGGGGGCGAGTTTAGCGCCCGAACGGGTGCAAAAAATGGCAGAGGCATAGCGGACTATTTCACTCACTCCCCCCTCCTCGCCGTTGATGCGCACGGGATAAGTGAGGTAGAGGCGCTTTCTGAACGCGCAGACGTTCAATGCGGCGGTTTCGCGTTTTCTTGCGTTGACCTGCCTGATCTTGGGAGATATATTGACGTTGACTTCTTCTAAAAGCTTGATCTCCCTGTCGGTGAGAAGAGCCGCGTCCGCGCTTGCGTCGGGGACGTCGCCCGTGAGCCGCGCAGCTATAACCACGTCGCTGCCCGTATTTGCGGTTGCCGTGAGATTGCCCACAAACACCGCGTCAGCTTTGGGCGGTATAAGCGATATCTTCATGGCGGCAAAACCGCTTCTCAATATCTTTAAAAACTCCTTTAAAGGCAAACCCGCCGCAAGACTTTCCGCCTCCGTCAGAACGGTAAAAATCCCTTCGTAAGCGCGGCCGCCGAATTGGGCTTCCGCAGGATATTCCGCGGCGAACTCTTTTGAAAGCCCGTCAACCCTTTCTTTTACTTTATACAATTCAAACAGAGCGCGTACACCCCCGCATATGCCCGTTTCAACGCCCTTTGAAAGAATTGCCAACCCCTTTAAAAAGGTTGCGCGCACGCTGATTACCGACTCATAATCGAAGCCGCAATTTTCACATATTTCCCTGTCGGGTTCGCGCCGCACTCCGCCGCGAAAATTGGCAAGGCGCAAAAGGTAGTTGCGGAAGATGTCCCTTTGCCCGTTTTCTGCGGGGAAATAGGGCGACGCCGCAATTTCATCCACCTCTTCAAAACGGCAGCCCGTAAGCACGCACGTCAGAAAATCCGTGACGAACGTACACAGCGGATGCTCTGCCAACGAGTGCTGTCTGTCGGCATAATAAGGTATGCGATACTGCGCAAAAACGCGAGAAAGATCGCGCTCGCTGCCCTCGGGGTCGGGAAGCATGACGGATATTTTGCCGTAACGCACTCCCTCCGCGACGTGTTTTTTAATTATCGCCGCTATAAAATCCAGCTCTTCGGCGCCGTCGGCGGCTTCGAATATATGCACGTTTTCCGCACAGACGGGCGCACGGTAATAACTTTCGGGGTCGAAAAGCCCGCAGCGCAACGCTTCGGCCGAAAGATCGGGATGTCCGCGCTCGCTTGATAAAACAGCGCCCCCGAATTCCTCCGCCGCGCCCGTGAAAGCCGCAGACGCCTCGTTTACGTAAATATCTTCCTTTCCGCCTATGAACAGCCCGTAAACATCGCGCGCGGATATAAACGCCGCGCGGGCACATTCGGTTGCGGCGCAGGTAAACGCCTGAAAGCCGAGAAAGACAACCGCCCCGCCCTTGACTTCTTCACAGTTTTCAACCGCGCAGGCAAGGTTTTTTAAATATCTGTTTCTATCCTCTAACCCGTTTTCATCGAGGTAGCGGGTATATTTATCGTAAATAAGCGCGATATCGCTCAATTTTTCGGCAAGCATGCCGCCGCCGACCGAGGCGCTTTGAACGTCTTCGGCGGAAACGCGCGAGGAATACAGCAGGGCTATCGTGTCGTAAACCGATTGCGCTGCGCCCGCAGCCGAAAGTTTTTTGAACAGTTTTAAAGATTGCCTGTTTTCCTCGATAATGCGGCGCACGGCCATGGCAGAGCCCTGGCTTGACAGCACTTTGACGGATTTTCCGCCGTGCGACGACAAAAAGCGCGCAAAGGTATAGACCGAAACAGAAAAGGTTCCGCCCACAGCCGCGCAGACGGTGCGTTCCGCGGCGAGCGAAAGCCTGTCCTCGCAAAATATTACGGTGTTTATCCCTTTTTCTTCATTTAAAGCGACGATTTGCCGCAATTTTTCAAGTGCAACGGACAGCGCCGTGCAGTTTATCGCCTGTATCATGACTTTATTATATCATATCTTCACCGTATTTTTAAATATTTTGACGGTAAAAGTTTTTACAATTTAAAATTTATATGTTATAATGAATTTACTATATGCCTTTACGCCCCACGCAAGGCAAATGATTAAGGAAAATTATGAAAAAACGCTTTGTTTTTATAGCCGCCGCCGTAGCGGGCTGTGCGGTATTGCTTTCGGGATGTTCGTCCTCCAACTCCGTCAGTCTTGTGCCGCTGAACTCAAATTGGTACGCCATAACAACGTTCAAGGGCTTCCAGCCCACTTTTACGGAGGAATATAAGGAAGAAATAGTTTACGACGTAAAATTCGAACCCTCCGCGGGCAATTCTTCGTATTCGGTAGAATATGCGGACGGCACTTACACGACTGAATTTTACACAACTGAATTTTGCGTATCCGACTTTAACTTCCCTGACGAGTTCAAAAGCGGCTATCCCGAAAAAAATCCTATCGCATATTATTACAAAACGGTGCTTGACATACCTTCCGTCACGTTCACGGTCGGCGGGGAGAGCCAAACTTTCGACGGCGACAAACAGGAAACGGAGTGCTACTTCCTTGCATGCGAAAATTATCTGCAACCGCTGTATTCAAAGATGACGATAAAGAGCACTACCCCCGCTAACCAGTCCGCAAGTTCGATTGGGAACTCTTATAAGCAGTTTGACAGGATAATATCGAACTTCTATAAATATGACGGATCGGAAGTGTACTCGGTAATAAGCGACAATTTGGACACAGCTTCCTCCACCAAATTTACACAGGAACTCGACGCTTCCACCTCTCTGTTCGACAATATGACGCTTGACGTGGTTATACGCGCAATGAGCAATCTTTCATCGAGTCTTTCACAGGCTATAAGCCTTTATTCCGCCGACGCGGGGATAAGCGGTTACACGCTTGCGGGTTCTGAAACGGCGCTGACGGACGCAGAAAGCGAAAAGATAACGGAAATTTTGAGCGACAACGGGCTTTACACCCATAAGACCGACCTTGCAGAAGGCGAAAATGACTTTGTAAATACCGTTGCGGTAAGCGTGACGTATAACGGCTCGCTTCCGGGCGTTTCGCAGACCTATTGGTATGCGGCAATCGACAATAAACTGAACAACACGACGAGGGCGACAATGGTTAAACTTTCCGTTCCCGTACCCTATGCGCTTGGCACTTTGAATTACACTCTTTCCAAAGTTAAAAGTACCCTTTGGAACGATTAAAGCAGAACTGAATCCCCGCGGCAACTGCCGCGGGGATTTTTATTTTTTTCAATTTACCACATTCTGAGGGTTGCCGCTTAAAAAAGCTTTTAAATTTGCCGCGGCAAGTTTAACAAGTCTTGCACGGGTTTCCTGAGGAACCCAGCCGACATGCGGCGTTATGAGGCAGTTTTTCGCATTTAACAGGGGGTTATCCGCAAGCATGGGCTCTTCTGCAACAGTATCAAGGCAGGCGCCCGATATCGCGCCCGCGTTCAGCGCGTCGGCAAGAGCTTTTTCGTCTATAAGTCCGCCGCGCGCAGTATTTACTATAACTGCGTCCTTCTTCATCAAAGATATTGCTTTGGCGTCAACCAGTTTTGCCGTTTCGGGCGTAAGCGCGCAGTGCAAAGAAATTATATCGCTCTCCGCAAAAAGTTGTTCTTTTGTGACGAGCGGATAGGGGCAATCTTGCGGTTTGGTGCGCGTACATATTATGACGTTCGCGCCCAAAGCTTCGGCTATGCGCGCGGTCTGCCTGCCGATATTGCCGTAGCCGTATATACCGAAGGTCTTGCCGTACACCTCACGCGTACGCCACTGCAAAGACGTAAAGGATTTGCTTTTTATCCACTCACCCCTGTTTACCCAATCGGAGCACTGCGAAATTGCACCGTACATATTAAGAAGAAGCGCAAAGACGTGTTGCGCGACAGAATATGTGGAATAGTCGGGAACGTTGCACACCGTAACGCCGTGAGCGCGGCAGGCGGCAAGGTCTATCAGGTTGTAACCCGTGGCAAACACCCCTACATACCTTATTTTGGGACACTTTGAAAGAAATTCTTCATCTATAACAAGTTTGTTAACCACTATTGCGTCGCAGTCGGAAGCAAGGTTAAAGAGTTCTTCACGGGGAATACTGTCAAAATACTTTAATTCGCCAAGCTGCTCGAATTCCGTAAAATCCATGTCGCCGTTGGTGACCGCACATATATCTATGGCAATTTTCATCTGTTTTTTGACTCCTCACGGCCGCCGAAGCGGTTTTATACATATTTTCATACATATATTATCAAAAAAACGGATAAAAAGCAACGGTTTTTTTAAAATGCCTCTGTACAAATGAAAACTTTAGTGGTATAATGTAATTATGATAATATAAGGGGGATAATTTATGGCTCAACAGCATAAATTCATTACTATGGGGGAACTGCTTTTAAGGCTTTCACCCCCGAACTATGAAAAGATCCGTACAACGGACGAATTTAAAGTTACATACGGCGGAGCGGAAGCCAACGTTGCCGCTTCACTTTCCAATCTGGGCATAGACGCATCATACTTTACGGTAGTACCCGATTCTTCCATAGGCAAGGCGGCGATAAGATATTTGCGTTCGAACGACGTGCACTGCTCGCCCTGCATTTATTCGCCCAAAGGCAGAATGGGCATATACTTCCTTGAAGAGGGCTTCGGCGTGCGCTCTTCAAAAGTAACTTACGACAGAAAGGATTCATCCTTTGCCACCTACGACTTTTCCACGATTGATTTCAAAAAGAAGCTGGAAGGCTTTACCTGGTTGCATCTTTCGGGCATAACGCCCGCGCTTTCCCAAAATTGCCGCGATTTGATAACTTACGCCTTACAAGCCGCAAAGGAAATGGGAATAACCGTAAGTTTTGACTGCAACTTCCGTTCCGCACTGTGGGGTTGGCAGGAAGCGCGCGACTGCATAACCGAATACCTGCCCTATGTAAACGTGTTGTTCGGCATAGAGCCTATAAATCTGCGCGACGAGAGCGGAAAGGACATAAAGGACGGGCTTTCGATGAACCCTTCCTATAAAGAGCAGGACAGGATTTTCAAAGAGATTGCGAAACGCTATCCCAACATAAAAGCCATCGGTCGCCATGTGAGATATGTACATTCGGGCAGCGAAAACTCGCTTAAAGCCTTTATGTGGTACGACGGCGAAACTTATGAAAGCCGCACGTTCCGCTTCAACATCCTTGACAGGGTCGGCGGAGGGGACGCATTCGCAAGCGGCATGATATACGCGCTTATGCGTGAAATGGAACCCGACGACATAGTGAACTTTGCCGTAGCTTCATCGGTAATAAAACATACCATGCACGGCGACTTCAACATCACGGACGACGAAGAGTCGATTGTTAAACTAATGAAGCAGGAATATGAAATCAGAAGATAAAATCTCCTTTGAGGGCGCGCCCGCACGTTAAGTGCGGGCGCGCTTCTTATTTGACATAAAGCCGTTGATATGATATTATTAATGCGATAATAATGAAAAATAAAAATCTTTTAAAAATACTGCTGCTTGCCGCCGTGTTAGCGGCGGATATTGCCGTACTTATAGTATTCGAAGCAATAGATATACGGATATGCGGCGACGAAACCGCAAACGGGCTGTGGCTGGAAATAATTCCGCGCACGGTTACGGGAATTGCGGCTGTTGCCGTGACGTGTTTTGCGGGCTATGCAAAATACTTTAAGCTGCGGCGCAAGGGCAGCCTCAGCTCCCTTATATGGTGCCTGCCCTGCCTTGCCGTGGCAATAGTGAACTTTCCCTTTTCCGCCCTTGCAAGCGGACTTGCTGAAATTACCCGACCCGATCTTATCTGGCTTTTTGCATTGAAATGCCTTGCGATAGGATTTATGGAAGAGGCGATTTTCAGGGGACTTTTACTCGGAATCATAGCCGAAATTGCCGCGGGCAGAAAATATAAAAACTTGCTTACGGTTGCCGTATCTTCTGCAATATTTGCGCTATATCACATATTCAACTTGTTCGCGGGCGCGGGAGCGGGCGAAACGCTGTTGCAAATAGGTTACAGCTTCCTGACGGGCGCCATGTTCGCCGCGGCGCTTTTGAGAACAAAGAGCATTTACCCTTGCATAGCGTTGCACGCGCTGTTCGACTTCGGCGGGCTTATCGTAACGGATCTTGGCACGGGAGCGGTTCACGACAATATCTTTTGGATATTGACCGCAATTGCCGCGGTAATATGCTTTATCCACGTTATTAAATATTTGCTTTCCGAAAAATAATTCTGCTTACAGTAAAACGCGCCCGCCCGTCCTTTTGAAAGGACGGGCGGGCGTTCGCGCAGTTATTCTTAATTTGCGTCGTTATTCCCAATCATAAGGATTGCCGCGCAAATAAATGAGGCTTGGCGGGCAAAACCCGCAAAACTTTATTATTTAGCGCCGGAATTATTTAGTGCCGAAAAGCCTGTCGCCCGCGTCGCCGAGGCCGGGAAGGATATAGCCGTTTTCATTCAGTTCCCTGTCCAACGTGGAAATATACACGGGCACGTCGGGATGGGCGTTGGCCACCTTTTCAACGCCGACGGGCGCGGCTATGATGGACATCAGCTTGATTTTTTTACAGCCGCGTTTTTTGAGAGCGTCCAACGCGTCGCACGCAGAGCCGCCCGTCGCGAGCATGGGATCGACAAGGAAAACCGTCTTGTTTTCAATGCCTTCCGGAAGTTTGCAATAGTATTCCCGAGGCTGTAAAGTTTCTTCGTCGCGGTACATGCCTATGTGTCCCACCTTTGCCGTAGGGAACACGGTGTGCACGCCGTTAACCATGCCCAGCCCCGCGCGGAGAATGGGCACTATGGCGATGCTGTCCTCGGGCACCCTGTACTGCGTAGTCACTTCGAGGGGCGTTTCAACCTCGGTGGGCACAAGCTCTACGTCGCGCATGCTTTCATAAGTCATAATGGTGGTAATCTCTTCGATAAGTTCGCGGAACTGCTTCATGCCCGTATTCTTATCCCGCAAAATGGAAATTTTGTGCTTTATAAGCGGGTGGTCGAAGATAAATACGTTTTTATACTGTTTCATTGTTATTCTCCTTTGCGTCTGTTTCGGTTTCATCAACGGACTTGCCGTCCTTTTTGCTTTTGATATTTACAAGCACGTTTACAAGTATGCCCAGAATGAGCGCGCATGCTACTTCGGTTACCGTCACCGCGCCGAATTTGAGGCTCATGCCGCCTACGCCCGCAATAAGAATAACGCATACGACGAACAGGTTTTTATTGTCGCCGAGGTCAACGTTCTGTATCATTTTAAGACCCGAAACGGCGATAAAGCCGTAAAGCGCTACACATACGCCGCCCATTACGCAATCGGGAATGGTTGCAAGGAAAGTGACGAACGGCGCGATGAACGACGCTAAAATAGCCATAACCGCCGTTACGAGTATTGTTATTACCGAAGCGTTGCCCGAAATAGCCACGCAACCGATAGATTCGCCGTAAGTGGTGTTGGGGCATCCGCCGAAGAACGCGCCCGCAATGGAACCAACGCCGTCGCCGAGGAGAGTTCTCGTAAGCCCCGGATCCTTCAAAAGATCGACGCCTATTATAGAGGAGATATTTTTGTGGTCGGCTATATGTTCGGCAAAGACGACGAACGAAACTGGAATATACGCAACCGCTATCGTCCCTATATACGCGCCTATGGAACCCGCCTCGCCCGCAAGATATTCAGCATTTACGAACGCGGATACGAACGAGAAATCGGGATACCACTGCATAGACGAGAACAGCGAGAAGTCGATTATTCTCATGGCTTCCGCGCCCTCGATATAGCTGAAAGCGGTGAAGATTGCGGCGAGCGCATAGCCTGCAAGAATGCCTATTATAAACGGTATCATTTTAAGCAATTTCTTGCCGTATACCGAGCAAACTATGGTAACCCCCAAGGTCACAAGTCCGCAAATAAAGCAGAGAATTGCATTCGCGTCCATCACCCACGCGCTTGCGTCGGTATTGTATACGGCTTGATCGAAGCCCGAATCTACGAGATCGCCTATCGCGTTGCCCGCAAGGGAAAGACCGATAATTGCGACGGTGGGACCTATTACGACGGCGGGCATGATTTTATCTATCCATTTTACGCCCGCGAATTTTACGACGACGGCGATAATCACGTATACGAGTCCCGCGAACACCGCGCCGATAATCAATCCGAGATATCCGAGCGACATGGACACTCCGCCCGCGAAAGCCGCGCTCATGGAGCCGAGGAAAGCGAAAGAACTGCCCAAGAACACGGGGCTTTTGAATTTAGTGAACAGCAGATAAACGATAGTGCCTACGCCCGCGCCGAACAGCGCCGCCGAAGTGGACATACCGTTTCCGACGATAAGCGGCACCGCTATCGTCGCTGCGAGAATGGCGAGAAGCTGTTGCAATGAGAACAATATCAGCCGTCCTGTTTTGGGTCTGTCTTTTACGCCGTAGATGAGTTGCATTTTTTTAACCTCTCTTTTGTTTATTTTCTTTAAAAAAGAAGGTTCCCGAACGGATCCTCCTTTTATCAGATTAAATTATTCCGAGAATGCCGAAAAGATTGAAATCTTTGAAAACGGCAACCGCCACGAGGGAAATCGTGGACATTATTTTGATAAGAATATCGAGCGACGGTCCGACCGTATCTTTGAGGGGGTCGCCCACGGTGTCGCCGACGACGGAAGCGTCGTGCGCGGCGGAGCCTTTGCCCTGCCCTTCGACGCCGCCCGCTTCGATATATTTTTTAGCGTTATCCCACGCGCCGCCCGCATTGCCGCAGAAAATAGCGAGCATTATGGCTGCGATAGTCGCGCCGATTAGAACGCCGCCCACGAACAGGGGCCCGAAGATAAAGCCCGTTACGAGGGGGAACAAAATACACATTATGCAGGGCACGCGCATTTCCTTTAAAGCGCCCTGCGAGGAAATTTCAATACAGGTCTTATAGTCGGGGGGATTTTCACCCTCTAAAATGCCCTTTATTTCACGGAACTGACGGCGGACTTCGTCGACCATCTTGCGCGCCGCCTTTGCGACCGCCTCAATCAGCATGCCCGAGAAAAGGAAGGGCAACGCCGCGCCCACAAGCGCGCCGCACAGCGTCAGCGGGTTCATCAGGTCGAGGGCGAACTCCGTGACGTACTTGCCCGTAGCCGCATACAGATATGACGTCATGAGCGAAAGCGCCGCGAACGCCGCCGAACCGATTGCAAAGCCCTTGCCTATCGCCGCCGTGGTGTTGCCCACGCTGTCAAGCTTGTCGGTTATTTTCCTGACGCCCTCGTCAAGACCGCTCATTTCCGCAATTCCGCCCGAGTTATCGGAGATAGGTCCGTACGTGTCCACCGAAACGGTTGCCGCGACGAACGAAAGCATTCCGAACGCCGCGCACGCAACGCCGTACATGCCCGCCAGAGCGTAGGAGCCGAAAATAGCCACGGCGAGCACGACTACGGGCAACATACAGCTTATCATGCCGTTTGCAAGCCCCTGCGTTATAGTCAAAGCCGCGCCTTCCTTTGAGGACTGCGCTATCTTTTTGGTGGGGTTATAGTCATAGCTTGTGTAATATTCGGAAATTATTCCTATAATAATGCCCGCAGCGATTCCGCAGACAGCCGCAAGCCAGGGGCTGAACGCGCCGACTTTAAAGGCGATGGATTCGGCTTCAAAAACGTCCGCAGATATATCTTTGAACAGGAAGTAACTTAAAACCCCGCCCGCCGCGACTGTAACGCCCGCGGATATCCAGGTGGCAACGTTCAGTTCCATATGAACGTTTTTGGACAGTTTGGGTTTGATAAGTATATATGAAACGCCGATAAGGCAGGCTAAAAGTCCGCAGCCCGCGAAAATCAGAGGGAACAGCAGAAGTTTGTTTAAAAATTCGGTATCGGTAAACGAACTTTCATGCAAAAACAGCTCGCACGCGAGTATTATTGCGGATAAAATTGCGCCGACATAGCTTTCCAAAAGGTCGCTGCCGAGCCCTGCAACGTCGCCCACGTTGTCGCCGACGTTATCGGCAATAGTCGCGGGGTTGCGGGGGTCGTCCTCGGGAATGTGCGCTTCCGTCTTGCCGACGAGGTCTGCGCCCATATCCGCCGCCTTCGTATAAATTCCGCCGCCCACGCGGTTGAACATCGCTATTATGGAACAGCCCAGCGCATAACCCGAAAGTGTCATTGTAAACGACGCGGGCAGCCCCGTTATGAAGTGGGGAGTGACGTCGTTGTTCATAACTTCTTCAATCTGCCCCGCCGCAAGTCCGAAAACGAGATAGACGATAATGATGCCCAAAAGCGCGAAGCCCGCCACGCAGAGTCCCATAACGGAGCCGCCTTTAAAAGCTACTCTCAAAGTCTGACCCAAATCACGGCTTTCACGCGCCTTGTTAGTGACGCGGACGTTGGCATAAGTCGCGATTTTCATGCCGACCCAGCCTGCGGACGCGCTCATGACGGCGCCGATTATAAAGGCGACCGCCGCCTGCCAACTAATTACGATGAATACGACCACTGCTATAACCGCGCCTATTATTGCGACAAGCTTGTACTCGTAGCGGATAAAAGCGTTTGCGCCTACTCTTATGGCGCCGGCGATTTCGCCCATTTTCTCAGTGCCTTCTTCCAACTTTTTCACGCTGAAATAGTTGAAAACGGCATAAGAAATTGCCATAACCACGGCTATACCGACGATTATAAGCAATAAGTTCTCCATTAAATTCCCTCTCCTTGTCATGTTGTAGGCGGGAGCGTTCGCATACACCCTTTTATATAATATCACACCGTTTTCAAAATTGCAATATGAAACGATAAATTAGAAGCGTCCAATTAAAAAGATTTTGTAAAAAATCAACCGGCGGGAAAGGAACGGCGCGGTATTTATGTAAACGCCCGTTTTCATTGCCCCGGTCTATGAACGGCGGATATCATGCCTTTCTTTTCCGGTACATATATCTTTCCGCATGCTTTTCACTTACGCCTTGCCGCTCCTGCTTCGGCCGCCCTCATACCTCGCATTTTATCGCGAAATCTTTCTTTTGTCCGCTTTTTTAATAAAAAGTCTTGACAAACAACTATTGTATATGATATAAAAAAATAAATACCGAGGCCGAAACCCCGACATTTATTTTTAAAACTAATAAATGCAATAGCCCCGCGGGGCTATTGGATGTGCGTAAGCACATCCAATAAAAAATCTTAAAAGTAAAGGAGCAATGTCGGCTGTCCGCATGACGGATTAAATTCAAACGACATTACAACACATAAAATATGAAAAATATAAAAAAATTTACGGCAATAATAATCGCGGCGATTGCAAGCATGAGTCTGATTGTTTTTGCGGCTTGCGGCGCTAAGACCGTGGCGGTAGAAAGCGTCGCTTTAAACCAAACTGAGATCACGCTTGAAATCGGGGAAGAGCAAACGCTTATCGCAACGGTAACGCCTGACGACGCAACGGACAAAACGGTGGTTTGGTCAAGTTCGGATAATTCGGTGGCGACGGTATCCGACGGAAAGATAACGGCGGTTGCCGAGGGAACGGCGACTGTCGCCGCCAAAGCGGGTGAGAAGAGCGCAACCTGTTCTGTAACCGTAAACAAGGCGGCGCCTAAGCAACTTACCGAGGCTGAATGGAAAGCCGCGTTTGAGTTTTTGCGCAATAGCGATAATTTCATTGTAAACACTGATGAATTAGAAGATAATGTTTGGACTCGTCTTCTTACATATGAAATAGACGGAAACAAAATCAAAGAAACGTGGTATGAAGATGACGTATATTATGAAGCCTATGACGAAGATACAAAACTTCTTACATGTTATAGATATAGTGAGGAAAACGGCTGGACTTCTTGGATATATACTCGCGATGAACCAGAATGGATAATAGATGAAGAAACCCAAGAAGAAACAATCATTCATAAATACATTACGGTAGAATTTGAAAGTTTATTCGATGTTTTAATGGATTATCTGGAGTATGGAGATCTCGGTCTTTTCGAATACGAATTCAGCGGTTCGACGGCTGACGGGAAAAATATAACAGGCGAAATGGAAGATTTATATTCCTATTTTACATACGATGCCGAATATGACAGTTATTCGGCGGTATATAAAGAAAGCTCCGATTATAGTATTTATTTCAGCGACGGAAAGATCAGTCGCGTAACTTATATTAACGAATATCAATCTTTGAATTGCACGTTTACATACGGTACGGCAAGCGTAACGTTGCCTGAGGTGGAGTAAAATAAAAAATAATACGCAAAAATTGACGATTAAAACAATGCGCATAAAAAGGGCAATCGTATGGTTGCCCTTTTATCGTGGAAAAACAATAATTATTCGCTTGCGGCAAGCATGGCTTCGCGTTCGGCGACTGTAAGCGCCTCTACCATGCCGTCGATTTCGCCGAGCATAAAACTATCTATGGAATAGAGGGAAAGCCCTATTCTGTGGTCGGTAACCCTGCCCTGAGGAAAGTTGTAAGTGCGGATGCGTTCGCTTCTGTCACCCCTTCCGACAAGACTTTTTCTGTGTTCGTCATAGGCGGACTGGTTTTTAGTATTATAATAGTCGTACAGGCGGGAACGCAATACTTTAAAAGCTTTATCCTTGTTTTTAAGCTGGCTGCGCTCGTCCTGACAGGTTACGACGATGCCCGTGGGAAAGTGCGTTATGCGTATCGCCGTTTCGGTCTTATTTACCTTTTGCCCGCCCGCGCCCGAGGAACGATAAACGTCTACGCGAATATCCTCCTCACGGATTTCCACTTCAACGTCCTCCGCTTCGGGCAGAACGGCAACGGTTGCGGTTGAGGTGTGCACCCTGCCCTGAGATTCTGTTTCGGGAACGCGTTGCACGCGGTGAACGCCGCTTTCAAACTTTAAAAGTTTATACGCGCCCTTGCCGCTGACGTTGAAAACCACCTCTTTAATGCCGCCGAGTTCGGTTTCGTTCATATCGACGACTTCGGTTTTCAGGCGGTGTTTTTCGCAGTAATACAGGTACATTCTGTAAAGCTGGGCGGCGAATAGAGCCGCCTCCTCCCCGCCCGCGCCGCCGCGGATTTCCATAATGCAGTTTCTTTCGTCGTTCTTGTCCTTGGGAAGGAGAAGAATTTTCAGCTCGCTTTGAAGATTTTCAAGTTTTCGTCCGCACTCTTCAACTTCCGCAGCGAACATATCGCGCATATCGGGATCGGATTCGGTCTTTGCCGCCTCCGCCGCCTGCGCCATTTGTCTGTCGCACTCGACATATTCGGAATATTTTAAAGCTATCTCCGAAATTTCCGCCTGCGCCTTTGCGAGCTTTGTCCATTCGGCGGTATCCGAAATAACGTCGGGCTCACTCATTTTCTGCGAAAGCTCGACGTATTTATCGTAAATATCCTGTAATTTTTTTAAAAACGTTAATTGCATATTTAATTCCCGTGCGGCGATTACGCGCCGCAGAATAAGTTGAACCGATTAAATTGTAAGCAAATATGCGCCGCAACAAAGTTACGCGCGATATATCCGCGGGCATGCGAAGCGAAAGAACTGTATCGCTTTGAGGCCGAATTGCTATTATATCATTTACGGCGCAAGCAGGGTTCCCCTGCGCCTGCGCACCCAATTTGTCGCTTCTGCGACCTGCGCAGGTGAATTTGCGAGATTATATAATAAGTGAGCCTTATGAAAATCGAGCAAAGAGGACGGAGTCCCTGACTCACGGAAAAATCGCAGGCGCATAAGGTTACGCGCGGTATATCCGCGGGCATGCGTAAGCAAAGAAACTGTACCACTTTGAGGCCGAATTGCTATTATATCATTTACGGCGCAAGCAGGGTTCCCCTGCGCCTGCGCACCCAATTTGTCGCTTCTGCGACCTGCGCAGGTGAATTTGCGAGATTATATAATAAGTGAGCCTTATGAAAATCGAGCAAAGAGGACGGAGTCCCTGACTCACGGAAAAATCGCAGGCGCATAAGGTTATACGCAGTATATCCGCGGATATGCGAAGCGAAAGAACTGTATCGCTATGAGGCGGCGCAGATACAAGCAGAACGAGGCGCGGCGAGGCTTTGCGAAGGAGCTTACTTGGCGGTAAGTGACTGAGCAAAACGAAGCCGCAACAAAGTTATGCGCGGTATATCCGCCGCCGAACTTAAAATACGATTTTCACAAACCTATCCACCCCTGCAAAATCCTTCATGATAACGGCGTATTCCCGCTTTTTGAACATCTGCATAATTGCGGAGGCCTGACCTTCGCCGCACTCCATTATAAGCATGCCGTCCTTGGCGATGTAATGATTTATTTCGGAAGCAAGCCTGCGGTAAAATTCCAGACCGTCCTCCCCGCCGTCAAGTGCGACTTTGGGCTCATATTCGCGGACTTCGCGTTGGAGGGAAGGGATTTCCCCGCTTTTAACGTAGGGTGGATTGCAGACGATAAGATCGAACCTGCCGCGGACGTTGGAGAACAGATCGCTTTTAATGAAATTTATTTTTACGCCGTTTAATTTTGCGTTTTCTTCCGCGAGCATGATTGCCGCGTCCGAAACGTCCGCCGCGGTAACGCTTACGTTCTTATCCTTGCAAGCCGCGGCGATAGCCACAGCAATACAGCCCGAACCCGTGCACATATCAAGCACTTTATAGCCCTCTTCCACGCTTTTTATGGCGTCGTCGGCGAGAAGTTCGGTTTCCGATCTGGGAATGAGCGCGCGCTCGTCCACCTTTATTTTACAACCGCAGAATTCCGTATCGCCCACGATATACCAGAGCGGTCTGCCCGTAAGGCGCTTTTGCACAAGTTCGTCGATTTTTTTACTTTCAGACGCTTTGACGGTGCGGACTTCGTTAAGCTCGCTGCGTTTTATGCCGAGCACAAGCGAATATATCCACTCCGCGTCGCTTTCATCGATATTGTTTTCGGCAAAGAGCCGCTTTGTTTCTTCAAGCATTTTCGAAAGCACTCCGCTTGTGACGAACTTGGTTTCGGGCACGGTCTGATCCGCGTCCATTTCGAGTACTTTTTTAAACGACGCTATCGCCACTTCAATCATTTCTTCGTCGGGCTCGCGGGTCGTAAGACATTTTTGCAACAGCATGCCGGGAGCCTTGAAGATAAGCACGAATTTATTGTCGAACTTTGCCAGGAATTTAAGTATTTCGTAAGAAATTCCCGCGATGAAGGGCAACAATACTATTCCGAGAGCGAGCCTCGCCAGCACGAACAGTGCGCCGTTGGGTATCGTGCTTTTATCTATGCGGCACAGCCAGGCTATAACCGAAAAAACCAACACGTCTATTATGACTACGATAAATATAAAGGAAGTGCCGCATCTGTCATGCAGGCGCGAACATTTTTTTACGTTTTCGGGAGTGAGCTCTACGCCGTGTTCATACGCGTTGATGGTTTTATGCTCCGCGCCGTGATACATATAGAGCCGACGTATATCCTTCAACAGCAATACAAGCGAAAGATACGCCAATAATATGACCAATTTTAAGCCGCCGAATATAAGCGACGTCCACAGCCCCGCAAGTTCGGAATCGCGCAACGCGGAGGGAAATAAATCGCTCAGCCAATTCACAAGCAGGTTGGGCACGAGAATAAATATGCCCAACGCAAGCAAAACGCCGACAAATACGGAAATCCAGGTTACGACGTCCATAAGGCTGACCTGAAATTTATCGGCAAGCCATTTTTCCATCTTTCCGCTTTCTTCCTCTTCATCCTCACCGTATACGGCGGCGGCGCGCATAAGCGTTTTCGTTCCGCGGACAAGCGACAGCACAAGGTTGACCGTTCCGCGCACAAATGGTATTTTTGACGCCTTTGTAACGAAATTGCCCTTTTTAAGGCGCAGGGATTCCGTCTGGATAGTTCCTTCGGGGTCGCGCACGGAGGTTGCCATGCACGTTTTGCCCTGCATCATGACGCCTTCCAGAACCGCCTGTCCGCCTATATAGGTAGAGCATTTTTTTACTTTACGCTTTTTTTCTTTTTTAACTTTTTCTGCCATGGTAATACTATATGATCAAATTTTGTGTAAAAAACAACAAGGGCTCCGAAAAAAGGAGCCGCCTGAGTCAGATATTATATCTTTTCTTGAACTTGTCTACACGACCGCCCGTATCAACGAGCTTCTGCCTGCCGGTGAAGAAAGGATGGCATTTATTGCAGATATCGACCTTGATAATATCGCCTTTCTTGGTGGTGCCGGTTGTGAACGTAGCTCCGCAAGCGCATACAACCGTTACTTCATGATAATCGGGATGTATATCGGGTTTCATAATTCACCTCGCTCAATTTCTTTTGATGCAAAACAATTATATAACATCAACCGAAGTTTAGTCAATTGTTTTTGGGTTTAATTAATAAAAAATACTTAAAATATACCGAAAATCTTCTTTTTAAAGGTTTTACCTAATTTTAGTTGCAAATCACAAACTATTGGCGTATAATTAAATAAGATTAAGCAGTAGAATATGGATAATTGGATTTTAAAAAGCGCCTATAACCTTTCAAACGACGGTAGCGGGGCGGGCGGCATAACACCCACACAGGTAAAAGTTAAAGTTTCCCACTTGCTTTTGACCAATTACGACGCCATGATATTCAGCGGCGCCGTGGACGTTGTGTACCCAATAACCATAGGAAGAACGGCGGTAGGCATCGTTACGGAAGTCGGAGCGGATTGCTACGGTCTGGAAAAGGGGACAAGAGTTCTTCTTGAACCCACGCGCCCCTGCGGCAAATGCTTTGAGTGTTTAAGCGGCAAGCCCAAAAGGTGCCAATCGTTTAAGATTGCAGGCAAGGATTTCGACGGATTTTTGCGCGACTTTGTGGTCTGCGAATATACCGACGTTGCGCCTTTACCCGATTCGGTGGACGATATTCACGCTCTCTGCATAGAATCCATCGGTATTGCCGAAAATATTTACGATAAATTCAATCTTTCCGCGGGTCAGAGAGTCGCGGTCATCGGCGCAGATTTTTACGGCAACATCATAGCGCAGGTATTGCAATACCATAAGCTTATACCTATAGTAATAGACAACAACACAGCAAACCTTGAAAGCGCGCAAAAATGCGGAATTTTTTACACGTTTGCCGCCGACGACGATTTGAGCGAAAACATCAAATCGGTCACAAGCGGCGCAATGTGCGACGCGGCAGTGTATTGTTCTTCTTCACGCCTGCCTATATCGCTTGCAACGCGCATTGTTTCGGAGGGAAAAAACATAGTCATATGCGCGCCCTCCTCCTTCAGTCCCGCGATTGAAGCGCGCGACGTGCTGGATAAGCGGCTTACCGTATCGGGCGTGCCCGGCGCGTTCGATTACACCGACACCGCAATAAATATGCTTATCCATAACGCCGTAAACATCAGCTTTTTTGAAAAGGAAATAAAAACGGAATACGACCCCGTTGCGCTTTTGAAGGAGCGGTGCGAAAGTTCTGCGGCGGCAAGGCGCAATAAAATGACCATTCTGAAAATGATTCTCTGACGCGCATACCCAATCCATGCGCAAAATATTCAGATTAATATTCAACTTAAACTTTCTGTATATGTTATTGATTGCGGCGCAGGTTGCCGCAATCGTTTTTTTATGCCTGTCTTTGCCCGCGTTTTTGCCGGGCGTCATTGCCTTTGCCGCGGTATGGGCGCTGAACGTTATAACGGCGGTTCTATTGCTGTCGCAATCGGGCGCGGGTGCGGAAGCGCGGTGTGCCTGGCTTATAGTGACGGCGGCTCTGCCCGCCGCGGGCGCCGTTTTGTGCCTTTTTTGCATGGTTAAACGGCGCGACCGCGGCATGCTTACGGTTAAGGGCACGGACGGCACGTCCGTTGCGAAAGCGGCGGGCGCACTTTGCGGAACCTGCGCCGCGGGATATGATAAAGCCGTGTATTTTTCAGACGGCGGCGAGTTTTTCAGGGCGCTTGTCCGCGAGATAGACGGGGCGCAAAAGACGGTATATATGGAATTTTATATACTTGGGCGGGGTCGGATTTTTAACGAAATTCTATGCGCGCTTAAACGGGCGGCGGAACGCGGGGTGGAGATAAAAATTATCACGGACGGAGTGGGTTCGGCGTTCAAAGCGGGAAGAAAGGACTTGAAAGCGCTTAAAAAGATAGCCGAAGTAAAGACGTTTCACCCGATAATCCCCCTGCCGCTTGCAAGGCTTAATTCACGCGACCACAGAAAAATTTTCACCGCGGACGGCAAAGCCGCGTTCACGGGAGGAATTAATATATCCGACGAGTATGCCAACATAGTCAGCCCCTACGGGTATTGGAAAGACGCGGGCGTGGCCGTTTACGGCGGCGCGGCAAAGGTGTTTGAGGGAATGTTCCTTTCAATGTGGGAGGGCAAATTCGAAATGCCCGCGCCCAACGGCGGGGCTTTCACCTGCATACCCTACTGCAACAGTCCGCCCGCGCGCGCCTTTTGCGAGGACGCGTACGTCAACGCGATAGAGAGCGCCAACGAGCGCGTGCACGCCATGACCCCCTATTTTTGCGTAAGCGAACGGCTTTTATCCGCGCTGTCCTTTGCCGCCCTGCGCGGGGTGGACGTAAAAATTATTCTGCCGCACACGCCCGACCGCCGCTATATATTCGCCTTTTCAAAGGCATGCGCGGCTACGCTTGCGGTAAGCGGAGTTAAATTTTACGAATACACCCCCGGATTTATGCACGCAAAAAGTCTTATCTGCGACGGGAGAACTTTTTTGGGAAGCTTCAATCTGGACTTCCGCTCTTTAAGATACAATTATGAATGCGGAGCGCTTTTTGACGGGAAAATTACGGAGGATGCGGAGCGCGATTTTGAGGACTGCCTTGTACTTTCCGCCCCGATTGAAACGGAACGCATTACCTCGGCAAGAAAATTTTCCTTATTCTTTTTGAGATTATTCGCCCCGCTTATATGATTTTCATTTTTAAGATTATTTGCGCCGCTTATATGATTTTATAAAATCAAAATTACGCGTGAAACAGCCGTGCTTTCGTCATTCCGAGCGCACCCATCATTTCTCGTGAGGGTGTAAGCCCGAAACTTTGCACACCGCATTACAAAAAAATTTCAGATAATATTGTGCAAACTAAGCGAAGCGCATGAAACCCCCACACTCCTCACCTTGTCATCTTGAGCGGAGCCGCGCGAGCGTAGCGAAGCTTTGCGCACCTTGTTATAAAAGACTTAGGATTATATTGCGCAAAGAAATCTCCACGTTCCTCACTTTGTCATCTTGAGCGTAGTGAGCGTAGCGAGCGCAGTCGAAAGATCTCATCTTTCTTTGATTGCTTTGCTTGGGGGATTCCTCGCTATGCTCGGAATGACAAGAGGGCGTTTTACTCCTCACTCTGTCATCTTGAGCGTAGTGAGCGTAGCGAGCGCAGTCGAAAGATCTCGCGGAAACGCACTACGCAATGACAGGAGTCCGCTCTTTGGGCGAGATTCTTCACTGCGTTCAGAATGACAAAAAAAGAGGGGATCTCTCCGCTCGGTCGCTTTGCGCCCTCGGTCGGGTGACAGCGGTGGGTATTGCGTTCACTTTGGTCGAGATGACAGGGGGTGGGTTGATTCGCTCCCCTCGGTCGAGATGACAGTGGGCGGGCGAAGTGAAAACCTTGTCGTTCCTGTCCGTCACGCAGTGACATAATCGGGCGGGCGGGGCGAGCCTTGATTTCTCCAAACAGCACAGTGCGCTGTTTGGCAAGGCGAACTGAGATTTTTGCATATCCCCGCAAAAATCGTGCCCGAACGGGCTGTTGTCCTTACTGCCCGTGAGAAAAACCTTATTGTCATCTTGAGCGGAGTGAGCGTAGCGAACGAAGTCGAAAGATCTCGCGGAAACGCACTACGCAATGACAGGAGTCCGCTCTTTGGGCGAGATTCTTCACTGCGTTCAGAATGACAAAAAAAGAGGGGATCTCTCCGCTCGGTCGCTTTGCTCCCCTCGGTCGAGATGACAGCGGCGGGCACTGCGTTCACTCTGGTCGAAATGACAGGTTGGGCGTTCACTCCCCATCCGCGATGACAAAGCCGAACGGGGCTTCGGGCGAATATTTTGCTTCAATTGTCAAGCATTGCGGAGCAACAAAAATGCCTCTCCCAGTTTTCATAGGGAGAGGCGGCCATTTGCGGCGAAAAAGGTATGTAATTGGAGTAG
>CAZQNK010000004.1:0-66118 GCA_964594955.1 uncultured Clostridia bacterium
TATAGCACGGTTTTAAATTAATGTAAAGCCGCCGCGCAAAATTTGCGCGGCGGCGGAAAGTTAATTTTTTAAATTACCTTTAAGTAAGAATAAACGTTGCAAGGAACAGAACGCCTATTATCCAAGTCGCAACACTTATTTCTTTAACTTTACCCGTGCAAAGCTTAATGATAATGTAAGCAAGTATGCCGACTCCGATACCCTTTGAAATAGAATAGCCGAGAACCATGACTATGAACGTGAGGAAAGCTACGATAGCTTCCGCCGCATCGCTCCAATCGATTTTGGAAACGCCCGACATCATGAGCACGCCTACCCAAATAAGAGCCGTTGCGGTTGCGCTTCTGGGAACGAGCTGGGCAATAGGGCTCAAGAACATAGCGACTATAAAACAAAGCCCAGTAACTAATGCGGTAAAGCCCGTCTTGCCGCCCGCCGCGACGCCCGAAGAGGATTCGACGAAAGTCGTAACGGTCGAAGTTCCGGCGATAGCTCCCGTGCAGGTTGCGATAGCGTCCGAGAGCATCATTCTGTTCATTTTAAGGGGAACGCCGTTTTCGTCGAGAAGGTTGCCCTTAGAACAAGCTCCGTACAAAGTACCGATCGTATCGAACATATCGATCATGCAAAGAGAAAGCGCGGTGGTTACTATAAGAAGAACGAGCGCACCTGCGCCGCCGGAATAACCGCTGAAATCGAAACCTTCGATAAATACTTTACCCACAGCCTGCGTGCCCCAATCTCCGAAAGCTTCAAAAGGATTCGTGAAAGAAATCGAACCGAGCACGGATTTGCAAACTTCATCTCCCGCGGCGTATCCTATGCCTTCAAGGATATAATAGAGCGCGGTCGAACCGAGTATACCCCAAAGAATTGCGCCCTTAACTTCTTTTTTGGACATAACCGCTATCGCGAGAACGCCCAACAAAGCTACCAAGGCGGGAATGACGTTACCGAACGTAAAGCCGTCGGCTAAAACGTTGAACGACGCGAAAGTCACCAAAGTGGAATCGTCGTTAACTATAACGCCCGCCTGTTGGAAGCCGATGAAAGCGATAAACAAACCGATGCCTACGCCGATAGCCTTGCGAACCGATTCGGGAATGGCTGCAAAAATCTTTTGCCTTAATCCCGTTGCGGTAAGCAATAAAAATATTACGCCGTCAAGCAACGTAAACACCATACAGTTAGCATAAGTAAGGTTAGAACCGTTCAAAAGCAGAGTGTAGACTATAAACGCATTTACGCCCATGCCTGAGGCTTGCGCAAGGGGCATTTTTGCAAGGAACGCCATAAGGAGCGTGCCGACTATCGCGCCGATTGCCGTCGCTATATAAGCCGCGCCATACGAAAGCCCGATCCAAGGTTCGGAGAACATTCCCGCATTTACCATGAGAATGTACACCATCGCCATGAACGTGGTTAAGCCTGCAACGAGTTCCGTCCTGAAATTGGAGCCACTTTTGGTTACGCCGAAATAGTTGTCGACTTTACCCAAAAAGCCCTTGTGGGGACTTGCCTGTTCCGCTACCGCGTCGCCGTTTGCCGCCGAGCCGTCGGTTTGGGAAACTTCTTCTTTTGTTTCTTCACTCATTGAAAGTGACCTCCTATAAAAATTTTTTTAAGGCAAATAGAAAGTGTCCGCCCGTTCTTTAATTACCTAAAAGAACAGGTACCGTTTTTTCACCCACCGTAAAGAAGGTGACTTTAAATTTTCCGCCGTTTTGAAAAGCGGCAAAATCCCCCGCAGGGGATTTTTAAATTTCACTTTTTTTTCACAAGTTATAAAAATTTTAACACATTAAAACAAAAACATCAACTATTTAAAAGTGATTTATATAAATAAAATTTTACTTAAACGCGCCCGCCCGCGGACGGGTATGTCCGCGGGCGGGTATAAAGCCGCACCAAATTATATAACTTGCAAAACGCTTGCATTAAATACTACTTGATAAGGCTTGCGCGCATTGCGTTCAAAACGGCTATAAGCATAACGCCGACGTCCGCAACGATTGAAATTATCAGGGGGAAGCCCTCTATCGCGATACTCAAAGTCATTATGGCGAGCTTGACTATCAGCGACCCGACAATATTCTGCTTTACAATTCTGCGGGTGCCGCGCGCAATTCTTCTGCCCTGCGGCAACAGCGACAGATTATCGGAAACAAGCACTATATCGCTCGCCTCGATCGCCGCGTCCGAACCGACGTTGCCCATTGAAACGGCGCAATCCGCCGCAGTCATTACGGGCGCGTCGTTTATGCCGTCGCCCACGTAAATAAGCTTCCCGCGCTTTTTCAGCTCTTCCGCCGCCGCGAGCTTTTCATCGGGCAAAAGCGCCGCGGAAAATCCGTCCAGCCCGACCTCCGCCGCCACGGCCTGCGCCCGCGCCGCCGAGTCGCCCGTCAGCATACAGGTATGGACGATCCCCAACTCTTTAAGTTGCGCCAGACTCTCCTTCGCGCCGAACTTCACTTCGTCGTCGATCTCGATTACCCCGACATATTCGCCGTCCAACGCAACGTAGATGAGGGTGGAAATACTCTCCCTCCGCTCGAACGCCACGCCGTACTCTTCCAGCAGTTTGGCGTTGCCGCAGAGCAAAACCTTGCCCTCCGCGAAGCACTTCACGCCCTTGCCCGCCACTTCTTCGGCGCCGTCGGGCGAAACGGAGGTCGGCACACCCGCAAAGGCCGCCGCAATGGGATGGGTGGAGAATTTTTCCGCCGCCGCGGCAAGCGCCAACGCTTGCTCGCTCGAATAGTATTTGATGGCGAACGTACCGACCGTGAGCGTACCCGTCTTGTCGAACGCCGCGACAGTTGAAAGGGCGAATTCGTCCAGACAGGTTGAACCCTTTACAAGTATTCCAAGCTTTGCGCACCTGCCAATGCCGCAGAAGAACGAAAGGGGCACCGAAATAACCAGCGCGCAGGGACAGGAAATTACAAGGAAGTTGAGCGCGGTATAAATCCATTTGCGGTAAGTCAGCCAAAGATAAGCGCCTTGAACGGCACATATTACGGTGGGAACCGCCGCCGCGACTATAACCGCGGCAAGGCACACCGCGGGGGTGTAATACTTTGCGAATTTTGTTATAAACTTTTCCGACTGGGATTTTTTAGATGTGGAATTTTCAACAAGTTCCAATATCTTTGCCACGGCAGAATTTTTATATTCGCGCACGACCTCGGCCTCAAGCACGCCCGACAGATTGATGCTGCCCGAAAGAATTTCATCGCCGACTTTGACGTCGCGGGGCATATTTTCACCGTTTAACGACTTCAAATCGAGCGCGCTCTCGCCCTTGACGATGCGGCAGTCCACGGGCACCTTCCCGCCCGCCTTGATCAGAATGAGGTCGCCCGTGCGCAGTTCCTCAGGGGATATGACGCGTTGAACGCCATCTTCGAGGAGGGTCGCCGTGTCGCTTTTCAGCTCCATCAACGCCGTGATAGAGTTGCGCGAAGAGCCCACGGCAACCGCCTGCAACAGTTCGCCCAACTGATATAACATCATTACCGCAACGCCCTCCGCAAAGCCGTCGCCCGCAAAAATTCCGAGCAGTATGGCGCCGACCGAGGCTATGGTCATGAGGAAGTTTTCATCGAAAATCCTGCCCTTTGCGATATTTTTTGCCGTATTGACGAACACCCTGTATCCGACGGAAATATAGGCGATTGCATAGAATATATAGCCGAGTATTTTGCAAACAAGGTTTGCTTCCATAAGCCCGAGTTGGTCGAGAATGACCGCAGGTATAAAGAATACCGCCGCAACGGCAATTTCTATTATTTCGCGCAGGTGCGATTTGAGAACGCCCGCCCTGCCGCCGTCCTTGACGATTTCGACGTCCTCAAAATGGGTTATGGCATAAATTGCTTTTTCTCTCGCATCGCCGTCCGCCGCGTCTAGCACGACCCGCATATTGACGAAATCGACCGTCGCATTCACGCCGTCGATTTTGTTGAGTTCCTCTTCGAGTTCCCGCGCGCAGTTCGCACAGCACAACCCCTTAATTTTGATTTTCTCCCCATATATGCGCGGGTTAACGCAGCTTTCGCCGCTTTTTTCGGGTTCCGAAGGCATATCCCCAACCACCCTGACTTCCTCAAAATGGTTACAGCAGTACTTGACTTGTTCAAGCGCGGCGCCGTCGCAGTCGACCGCGACTTTCTGCCCCATAAAATCCACGGAAACGCTCTTCACGCCCGCAATTTTTTCTATCTCTTCTTCAAGCTCCCGCGCGCAGTTGGCGCAGTCCAGCCCCTCAATCTTGATAACGTTACTCATGGCAGTTTACATGCTCCTTTGCGACTTCGATCATAATCATAATATGCCCGTCGGCAACCGAGTACAGCACGTTCTTGCCGTCCCTGCGGCATTTGACGATGCGGTTGTCTTTAAGCGTTTTAAGCTGGTGGGAAACCGCGCTTTGGTTCCCGCCGACGGCTTTAACAATGTGTTCCACGCAAAGTTCCCCGCCTGAAAGCGCAAGCAGGATTTTAAGGCGGGACGGTTCGGAAATAGCTTTGAAACGCGCCGACATTTCGGCTATATCCCCGTCCGAAGGCATTGCCGCAAGCGCGCTTTTTACCCGCGCTTCATGCAACGCCTCTTCGTCGCAACAATGATTCATAAATGCTCCTCTTTTTATCTCCGCACAGAGCGAAAAATTAACCTTGTTTAAATATGAATATATATTCATATGATAATAAGATTATAATACCGCGCTTACACAATGTCAAGCAATTTAAATATTAAAATCAAGTTAATTTTTTGCAAAAAGTCCGCCCGCAGGGACTTTGTAAGTCCCTGCGGGCGGGCTGATATTAAAAATCAATTTTTTATAATAGCCAGCTCTTTCAGCGCACGGGTATACGCAATATACTTTTCATTGTCGCTTAAATCCCCGTCGGCAACGGCGACGGCGGTAAATTCCAGCCCCTTGCTCTCGTACACGGTCATAAGGTTTATCTTATTCTTGGAAATTTTGCCCGTTTCGCGCAGAAGGTTGTAACTTTTGCGGAAATATTTTTTCATATTCGTTTCCGAACAGATAATCGCTTTAAGCCCCTTTTTGGACGAAAGATAACTTGTGACGGAGCGCGCATCTATACTGTCCACCTCCGCCCCGCCAAGCCCTATCGCAGTCATTTCAATGCCCAGCCTGTCTGAAACAAACTCCACTATACGGTTGGTGTTGCGGTAATTGAGGTTGAGTTCAAAGGTCTTAAAGCCCAGCGCGCCCCAATCGTTCAGTCCCCTGAAGGGCGTTATATTCTGCTTTAAATCGCCGAATATGTTGAACACGGCGCGCTCGTTGACTTTTTTAAGGACGTAATATTCTGCGGGCGAAATATCCTGCGCTTCGTCAATGAACAAAAACGCATATTTGGGTGACAGATTAAAGCCGAGCTTGGCAAGAAGCAAACACAGCGCAAACGCGTCGCACCGCAAAAGGGGTTTTAAGGGAATACCCAACCGCTGTTTTACCTTTCTTACCGTTTCACGGTAGAAAAAGCGGAGAATATCGAAATTGCTTTCGCATTTGCCTATTTCGACGAAGTAACTTTCGCCGCGCACCACTTCGGCAAAATCCGAAAGCGACGCAAAATTATCCGCAATGCTTTCAACCCTTCCGAGGGTCGCTTCGATTTCCTTTAACAAAAGTTCGCGCTTTTCTATGCCGACGGAATAGGTATACTCTTCCCTGTCGCCTATGCGCATTTTATAGCGCTTTAAATCCGAAATTTCCTTGACGACGGCTGTCTGTAAATGATTTAAATCCCCCACCGCCGTCGCGCATATCTTTTCCGCATAGCGGTACAAAAAGCGGAGCGATTTATAGAACGGCAACAGCTGGCCGTAGAAATAGGCGTAATCCTTCATGCGCGCGTCCGTGGCAACAAGGTTGAGAAATTCCCGCACGTCAAGCACGCAATTGAACATATGCCTGAACTGCTTCGTATAATACAGCCCGACTTCGGGCTTCTCCTTTATTTCTCCGAGCACGCAACGGCGCACGCGCAGGGTGGCGTTCTTTATCTTTTCATAACATTCAATCTGTTCCGCGCACGCCTTTTCAAGCCCCGCAATAACGCTGCGGCAGTCCTCTGCGGAAAACATTCCGTAAATTCCGTCGAAAATCTTTCCTAATACGTCGTCGACGTCCGCAGGGAATTTATCCGAATAAAGATACTCCGCATACCTTACGTCTATGGGGGCTGAATAATCTATCTTCCCCTTTATGTCGCCGCCCGCGCTCTTTATTATGTTCAGATAATAACTGTCAAGCGTGCTTGTTTTGACGCGTTCAAGCTCCAATATCTCCGAAAGTTCGTCTATAAAGGCGTTGAAAGAATCGGACGGAGTGATTACAAGCACGTCGGACGGCTTTATGCTTTCGTTATTGTACATTATATAGGAAAGGCGGTGCAGAAGAATCATGGTTTTTCCGCTTCCCGCAACGCCCTGCAATACGAATTGGTCGCGTTCGGGCAGAGTTATAATCTCATACTGCTTTTCCTGAATGGTTTCAATTATGTCGGTGATTTCCTGTTTTTCCTTGCGGCTTTCAAGAATTTCCCTCAGGAAGGGGTCGAAAATAAGTTCCTCATCTCTGCCGCCTATCTCCTCTTTGGAGAGATAGCCCGAAAGCGAAAGATATTCGTTCTTCATATCGAGAACCTTTCCGCTCTTTGTGCGCAGGGCGCGGCGCAGGATAAGTTTATAATCGTACTCGTTTATAGAAAACGAAGTTCTGCTTTTCTGGTAGTATTTGCGGGCAAGCGGCGCGCGCCAATCCACAATTTCAAGCCCCTCGTCGCCGTGTTTGCCTATATAATAGCTGTTATAGCCCTCCTTATCGTCGGTAAGGTCCATGCGGGCGAAATACGGCTCGTCGAAAAAGGGCTTATATTCGTTGACTTTTGCGCGCAGAGCGGATATTTCGGCGTTCAGTTCAAGAACCCTTCTGTATTTTTCCGCATCGTAGTCGGGCAAAGTTGTAAGCTCATGCTTTTCAGCCTTAGCCGCCTCTATCCTGCTCTTTAATTTAGCAATATAAAGCGCTTTAAGCATAAGCATAACGGAAGAGATATGCTTATCTTCATAAGCACGCTGTTTATCGGCGTCAAGAAGGTCCAAAAAGAACTGCTTATCCGGCTCCTTGTGCGGGTCTATTAAATTTTTAAGCATTTTTAAATCCGGCATAATATGACCTGTTGAAATTAGAGTATAACACAAGGCTTTAAAAAATGCAACATCTTTTTCAATATTGGAAAACTATTTTAATTAAGCCGCAACGCCCGCCCACATTGAACGCGCGACGGACGTCCGCATGCTGAGGTTTTATTATAAAAACACCCCGCCGCGGAGTATCCGCGGCGGGGTGCTGTAAAAGGGTTTCAATCTTTCACAAAAATGATTAACAATTGTGTGTTCACTTATTAAGATTAGGTGGTTGAGGTCGATTTGCTGTATATTCCCTTTTCGCTATCAACGACAGTAAAACCAGCAATACTATTGCTTGACTGTGCAGTTGCACTTGTCGCTTTATTATCACTATCAAAAGTTATTTCATACAAAGTTCCGTTATTTAAAACATAATATGTACAATTTGTATCAATAGTTATACTTGCATTGTTAAAAATTTCAACAATTGCAGTTGCTGCGTTTGTTACATTAACATATACTTTAGCTTTATCATAAGTTAATGCAACACCAGAAGCGCTAGGCGCAGTTGCTAAGGGCTTAACATTAAGTTCCCCGTCCTTCACTTCAAACCAATAGCCGGAGCTTTCAATATAAAGGTTATCGGTGGGATAGCCATCATCGGTCATATGGTCGCTAAGATATTCCGTATAAGCGTTCTTTGCCTCCGAAAGAGCCGCACTTTCCTTTGCGTTATCGACAACGCTTGTAAACGTGGGAATGAGCACTGCCGCGAGGATCGCTATCACCGCGATTACGATTACCAGCTCTATAATGGTAAAGCCCTTTTTTGCCTTTTTTAACATCTTTTTTACTCTTTTTTTGTTTTTGCCGTTAAAAGAAGCCTTTCGTTCGCGCGAGCGCGAACAAAAAAGCCTAGGCTTTTAACGGTTAAATAATATCACACTTTTTTATATATTGTCAATAAATTACAGCACTTTTTTCAATTTATTTTACCCTGCCGTAAATACCCTTATTTGCCGAAAGACATCAGGTTAAGCCCTATCTGTCCGTCGAATTTGCGCTCTACTACGCCTTCTATAACGTCAATCACCATTTCACAAGTGGCGGAAACGACCGCTTCGTTGAGATGCCCGCCGAAAACCTTTCCGCTTACGTCGCCCGCGCTCATGTGCAGATGCGCGTAATATTCGCCGTTCATGGCAGTGACCGTGCCCGTAAGGGAAACTATTTCAAAATCCCCGTAAAAGCTGTTGGCTTTATACGTTTTTTCGCGGGTATTGAATACGCCCACGGTGAATTCGCCCACCACGCCGAGGGCGGAAACCGAAGCAAGTTTTACCCCTTCAGACAGGCACACGTTGCGGAGACTGTCGGTTATTTCTTCGCCCCTGTCTATACGGACGATTATTTTATCGCCGAACCTTTTATACTGCATAAATCACCTTGATAATTTTATAGTCAGCTTCTGAACCCAATCGGGCACGGGAAACAGCGGCTTGCCTTTATCGAGCGCGTCCAAAACTTCAACATCTTCTGCGGAAAGGGTAAAGCCGAATATATCCAGATTTTCGCGCATATGTTCAAGGTTGAGCGTTTTGGGGAACACTATGTTGCCGCTTTGTATATGCCAGCGCAGAATTATCTGCGGCGCAGTCTTTGAATATTTTTCCGCAAGGGCGGCAACAGCCTTTTCCCGTAAAAGTTTTTTGTTGCCGTGGCCGAGGGGATACCACGCCTCTACCGCAATGCCGTTTTGGGCAAGGAAAGCTTTAAGCTCTTTGCACACGAAATAGGGGTGAGTTTCAATTTGATTAACAGACGGCGCCACGGTTGCAATATCCAAAATTTCCTGCGTTTGCTTTTTGTTGAAATTGCTTATGCCTATCGACCTTACCATACCCTCTTCACGGGCTTTTTCAAGCGCCTTCCAGGCGCTTTTGTAGTCGAAAAAGGGTCTGTGCAAAAGCATTAAATCTATATAATCGGTTTTGAGTTTTTTAAGGGATAATTCAATGCTCTTTAAAGTCTCGTCATAGCCGTAATTTTTCACCCAAACCTTGGAAGTGATAAAAAGCTCTTTTCTGTCAACGCCGCAGGCGGAAACGGCGTCGCCCACTCCCGCCTCGTTGCCGTATATCTGTGCGGTATCTATATGGCGGTAGCCGCACCCGATAGCGCTTAAAACGCAACCCGCGCAGCTGTCGTCGGGAATTTCAAACACGCCGTAGCCGAGCATGGGTATAACGTTGCCGTCGTTTAAAGTTAAATATTCCATAAACACCCTTTTGCATAAGCGCGGCGCATTGCGCCGCGCTTTTAATTTATATGATAATTTAATCGGAATCCGAAGTACTCATGGCGGACTTTCTGTCGCGCTGGATAAGCGATATCGCGACAAGAATGGCAATTACCTTTTCAACGTCATTCTGTTCGTACACTTCAACCATGATCATATCGCCGATGGAAATCCAGGATTCTTTCGCCTCTGCAATCATTCTGCCGCCGTTGTCCGTTATGGTAAATTCATGCCCCGTAATATTTCCGCTGACGTGCCAACCGAACTCCTCGGCTTCATAATTATCGTGAAGCTGTAAATACTTCTTTTCGTTAAACTGAGTGCTTGCGCCGTCTGCCATTTCGATAAAGTGGGTATCGTGCATGGAAACCACTTTGCGGTGGATAAACGCCACTTCCCTGCCTGACGCGTCGTAAATAAACGTTTTATTGGTGACGGAAATAGCATTTTGCCTTACCGAATAGCAGACATTGTCATACTCGTCGTAAATTTTGTACTCGCCGTGCAGGCTGAAAACTTTTTCTTTTATACGGAATTTCATAATTCACTCCCATTCTATAGTTGCCGGCGGTTTGGATGTTATATCGTACACAATACGGTTTGCATGCTTTACTTCGTTGGCGATTCTGTTGGAGATAACTTCGAGAACGTCATAGGGAATACGCGCCCAATCGGCCGTCATTGCGTCGAGAGAGGTAACGGCGCGGATTGCGATGACGTTTTCATACGTTCTGAAATCGCCCTGCACGCCCACCGTCTTGGAGTTGGTTATTACCGTGAAGTACTGCCATATTTCGTTATCAAGCCCCGCTTTTGCAATCTCTTCGCGCAAAATATAGTCGCTGTCGCGCAAAGTTTCAAGCTTTTCTTCGGTTACCTCGCCCATAATTCTTATGGCAAGACCGGGACCGGGGAAGGGTTGGCGCATAACGACCGATTTGGGCAAGCCCAGCTCGAAGCCGACCTTTCTTACTTCGTCCTTGAAAAGGTCCCTAAGAGGCTCTATAATCTCTTTAAAATCCACTACGGAGGGAAGTCCGCCCACGTTGTGGTGGCTTTTTATTACGGCGCTTTTGCCCTTTCCGCTTTCAATTACGTCGGGATATATTGTGCCCTGAACAAGGAAGTCCACCTTGCCTATCTTCTTAGACTCCGCCTCGAAAGCGCGGATAAATTCTTCACCGATTATCTTGCGCTTTTTTTCGGGGTCGGAAACGCCCTTTAATTTTTCAAGGAATACCGCGCCCGCGTCCGCCTTGATGAGGTTCATTTTAAGCCCGTCTTTGAAAACGGACATGACCTCTTCGGCTTCGTACTTTCTCAAAAGTCCGTGATCTACGAAAACGCAGGTAAGGTTGTCGCCCGCGGCCCTATGTATAAGCGTTGCCGCGACCGCAGAATCAACGCCGCCCGACATTGCGCAAAGCACCTTTTTATTGCCGATTTTCTTCTTTAATTCGGTTATTTTGTTCGCGACGAAGTTGGACATCGTCCAATCCCCGACCGCGCCGCAAATTTTGTAAAGGAAATTCCTTAAAAGCTTCGTGCCGTATTGCGTGTGGTTGACTTCGGGGTGGAACTGAACGCCGTAAATTTTGCGCTCCTCGTCGCCGAATGCCGCAAAGGGACAATTTTCGCTTTGGGCTATCTTTTTAAAACCTGCGGGAAGGCTTGTTATTCTGTCGGTATGGCTCATCCAGCAGACCGCCTTTTCGGGCATATCCGCGGTAAGTAATGAACCTGAGTACTCTACTTCCGCCTTGCCGTATTCGGACGTGTCGGCTCTCTCAACCGTGCCGCCCAAAAGGTAAGCCGTAAGCTGGCAACCGTAGCAAATGCCCAAAACGGGTATGCCGAGCGAGAAAATTTCCCTATCTATCTGCGGCGAACCTTCCGCATACACGCTGTTCGGCCCGCCCGTAAATATGATGCCGATGGGGTTGTATTCCTTTATCTTTTCAATGCTTATCTCCGAGGGAACGAGATCGCAAAAAACGTTGAGTTCCCTTACGCGGCGGGCGATAAGCTGGTTATACTGTCCGCCGAAATCTAAAATCAAAACTTTTTGATGCTGCATAAAAAACCTTTCAGTAATCGTCCGTAACCGCAGAGTGCGCGCCGTAAATACGCCGCCAAATTTCAAAAATCGGGCACGCCGCGCATATGCGGCTATATTTAACTCTTGGGTGAATAGTTGGGAGCTTCCTTCGTTATCGAGATGTCATGCGGATGCGATTCCGCAAGCGAAGCCGACGTCATCTTGACGAATTTTGCGTTCTTTCTGAGAGAATCGATAGTGCCGCAGCCCGTATATCCCATACCTGCGCGCAATCCGCCCATAAGCTGGAAGATTATGTCCGCAAGAGCGCCGCGGTAGGGCACGCGGCCCTCCACCCCTTCGGGCACGAATTTCTTTGCGTCGGATTGGAAATATCTCTCCTTGCCGCCCTTTGCCATTGCGGGAAGGGAACCCATGCCGCGATATGATTTGAAGCTTCTGCCCTGATAGATTTCAAGCTCTCCGGGGGATTCTGCGGTGCCCGCAAACAGCGAACCTATCATGACGGCGCTTGCGCCCGCGCCGAGAGCCTTTACTATATCGCCCGAATACTTTATGCCGCCGTCGGCAATAACGCGCTTGCCCATTTTATCTGCCTGTTCCGCGCAGTCCAGAACGGCTGTAAGCTGGGGCATGCCTATCCCCGCTACGATACGCGTTGTGCAGATGGAACCGGGCCCTATGCCCACTTTTACGACGTCCGCGCCCGCGTTTATCAGATCGCGCGTAGCCTCCGCAGTAACGACGTTGCCCGCAACGAGAGGAAGATCGGGGAAAGCGTTCTTCACCTTTTCCACGGCCTTTATAATGCCTATGGAATGGCCGTGAGCCGAATCGAGAACGACGAGGTCTACTTTTGACTTTACAAGCGCCGCAACCCTGTCAAGAACGTCCGCCGAAGCGCCGATAGCCGCGCCCGCAAGCAGTCTGCCGTTCTTGTCGCGCGCGCTGTTGGGATATTGAATGGATTTTTCAATATCCTTTATGGTAATAAGCCCTTTAAGGTTGCCGTCTTTATCGACAATGGGCAATTTTTCAATTCTGTGTCTGCCGAGAATCTTCTGAGCCTCTTCCAAAGAAGTTCCTTCGGGAGCGGTGACGAGACGATCCTTGGTCATAACGTCCTCTATGGGCTGGTCGAAGTTTGTTTCAAAACGAAGATCGCGGTTGGTAAGTATGCCGACGAGCTTTCCTTCGCGGGTTATAGGCACGCCGCTTATTTTATATTTTGCCATAAGCTCGCATGCGGCCCTTACAGGCTGGTCGGGCGTAAGGTGGAAGGGATCGGTAATAACGCCGTGCTCGCTTCTTTTAACCTTGTCCACTTGCAGAGCCTGTTCTTCTATGCTCATGTTTTTATGGATTATTCCTACGCCGCCCTCACGCGCCATTGCAATGGCGAGCTTGCTTTCGGTAACGGTATCCATGGCCGCGCTCATGAGGGGGATATTCAAATCAATACCCTTGCAAAGCGTTGTGTGCAGATCTACCGTAGCGGGAAGTACCTCGGACGCGGCGGGGATAAGCAACACATCGTCAAACGTCAATGCTTCCTTAACGATTTTATTCATATCATTCTCCTATATTTAATATGTTTTTCACTCTGTTAAAATAATCTTCCTCTCCGTCGCCGTCGGGGGATATTTTTTCCATTACGGCAAGAAGTTTACCCGCAGTATCACTATCTTCCGCGGTAGCGACCTCGGTGGCAAGCGCGGCGAGCGCGTTGTTCACGGGGAACCCTTCCACGCCCACCAAAGCTTCCGTTGCGGAGGCAAGCGCGCCATCTTTATCGCCGCTACGGTATTGCGCGACGGAAAGTTTGGAATAAACGTACTGTCTGTAATCGACGTCCCCGCCGTAAGAGAGGCAGATATCGGCAAACCCATCCGTTTCGACAAGGCTGCCGCAATACTTAACTATATTTTCATCGTTATCGGCAAGAATACTGTCGCGTGCGCAGCGGTCGAGATCCTCCGCGGAACCCGTGTAGGTATAGCGCAACGAGGCATAGCCCGTGGCAAGGCCATACGCGCCTATGTTTTCACACATGCCCGCCATGTGCTGAGGGAAGCCGAAACTCATTATAATGAACACTACGGCAAGCGCCGCAATAAGTCCGAGCGCCGTTTTTATGAAAGTTTTTACTATTATCTTTGACAAACTATACTCCGTATGCTTCGCAGATGCTGAAAATTTATAATATTTTATCATGACGGCGGCGAAAATGCAACTGTTTGAAAATATAAATTATATTCATAATATTTTCGCCGCGCAATATATTGTATATATGAGAAAATTTTTCATTACGGCCGCCCTGTGCGCGCTCTTATGCCTTGGCGCGGGATGTTCGAAAGAGATTGACTACACAGCTTATATTTCCGAAAGGCGCACCAACATTTACATGTATGCCGACGACGACGTGCAAATTTCCGTTTACTGCGTGCGTCGGGAACAGCCTTATTCCGCGGACGGATATTGCGGCGAACTGTGCCCGGTTGCGGAAATTTACGCGCGGTTTACGCGCAACCCCGACGAGGTTAACGCAAGCTTGGAGGGACATTCGGGCGAAATGAGTTACGAAGCCGTAGAAAACCGGTTTTATCTAAGCTTTTCCGCAGGGGAATTCACCTCGGAAAGTCTGGACATAACGCTTACATACGGCGGCGAAAGCAAGATATATACCGCGCTCGGCGCGCTGACGTACGGCACGATGAGCTGCGAGGACGCCTTAAAATGCGTTATAGAATACGACGGCGCGCTTTTTGAGGGAATGACGAAAAACGGGATATTCGACGGCGAGATTTTCGTGCGGCTTTTATATGACGACGGCTGTTATTATTATGTGGGGGTATGCAATAAAGATAAGAAAATAAGCGCCTATCTTTTGGACGGCGAGCGGGGGAAAATAATCGCCGCCAAACAAATACAGGGCTGAATTTTACGGAAAGTATTTCAATGCGCGGGGCGATTTACATTCGCCCCGCGCATTTTTAACTTTATCAGATTATCTTTTCAAAAGCAATTCTTTCGGTATCGTCGCGGATAAGGCTTACAAATCCGCATTCCGTAAACCCGTGCGACAGCAACAGACTGCGCATCGGGATATTTTTTTCATGCGTATCCATGCGTATGCTGCCCTTGCCGCGCGATTTCGCAATTTCTTCCGCGGCAACGTCGACAATGTACTTCGCCGCGCCCTTTCCCCTGTAATCTTCGCGCACGGCTACCCTGTGCACGGCAAGATAGTTGCCCGCCGTCAACCATTCGCCGCAAATTTCGTCGTAGTTGCCGTCATGGTTTACCGCAGAAAACACCGCCACTATTTCGCCTTCTGCCCTGACGGTATACAGAATACCGCCGTATATGCCGCCGCGGATATCGTTTTCATCGGGAAAGCCTTTTTGCCATTGGGGATTGCCCTGGGCTTCCATATACTCCTGCGCATTTCTATATATGTTCAATATTTCGTCAAGTTGAGATATATCGGCCGTTACATAACTATAAATCATTTTTCGCCCGCTTGCGGAAAAAACTTTTCCGAATTATATTCTTTAATTATATATAACACTTTTAGCGTCAGTTCAAACAGTTTATATTATTTAAAAAAGTCGCAGATTATTCCGTTCTGGACAAAAAGATATTCTTCTTTTATTTTTACGTTCCGCCCCGAAACATCAAGATACTTTGCGTTCTTTTTAAGAACGTCCGAATATTTTTCAAAAAAATCTTCGCCGGTGAGAGCATAGAACCTGTCCGCGTCCAATCCTTCGGCTGTGCGGAGGGCGAGCATTATCAGTTCTTCTCCGCGCCCCTCCTTATCTATCTCTTCGCGGTCTATTACGGCAAAATGTCCGCTTAAAATGCACTTGAAATATTCGTCGAGATCAAAGGTATTGGTAAGGCGGATATCGTTTATGCAGCTTGAAGCCGAAACGCCGAAGCCGATATATTCGCCCCGCCGCCAATAGTTGAGGTTATGGCGGCTTTCCTTCCCCTTTTTGCAGAAATTGGAAACTTCGTACCTGTCAAACCCCAAACTTTTCAGTTTATTCACGCCCGCGGCGTACATTTCGGCAACTTCGTCATTATCGGGCAATTCGCCGTTGAGATAGTCGGTATATATGGGAGTGCCGTCTTCGGGGGTGAGCGCATACATGGATATATGGCTTGCGCCGCTGTCCGCGGCAACCTCTATTGCGCGCTCCACGTCCGCGACGGTCTGATTTTTTAGCCCTATCATTACGTCTGCGCTGAAATTTTTGTCCTTTAAAAGTCGGGCGCAGGCCAAATAATCTTTCAGAGTGTGAATCCTGCCCAAATCGCTTAGGAGGCTGTCGTTTGCCGATTGAAGCCCGACGGAAAAGCGGTTTATTCCGCATTTCAGATAGGCGGATATCTTGCCCGCGCTGACCGTGCCCGGGTTCATTTCTATGGTAATTTCCGCGTCTTCGGCAAGGCTGAAGTTCTTTCTTGCCGCCGCCACGAGCATCGCGATATAGCTTTCGTCTATGACCGAGGGCGTGCCGCCGCCTATGTAAAGGGTATCGAATTTATAGTCTTTCAATTCCTCTTTGCGCATGGACATTTCGCGGTAAACGCAGGCCATATAGCTTTCCGCAAAGCACAATTTATCGGGAAAGGAAGCAAAATCGCAATAGGAACATTTTGACTTACAAAAAGGAATGTGAACGTAAATTCCCGCCATGAAAACTCCTGTACTAACCGCGCCAACGGTGTTTTTGAATATCTACCTTATACTCTTCAATAAATTCTATCCCCTCCGACAGAAGCAGAGCTTTCTGAACCTCTCTGCCGCCGAACGCAAAACCGTCGCTGACGCTTCCGTCGCGGAATATTACGCGGTGGCAGGGGATAACGACCGGCGAGGGATTGCGATGCAACGCCCAACCGACCTGCCTTGCCGAATCGGGCATACCGATTGCGCGGGCAACGTCGCCGTATGTTGTAACCATACCGCACGGCACTTGCTTTATAAATTCATAAACTTTTTCCGAAAAGGTTAAATCGGCCATTTTTTACCTGTTTTAAAATCTGCGCCCGTTCGCGGGAAGGCGCCGCAAAATATAATGCGGCCGATTTTAACGGTTAACTTTCAGATTAATCTTTATTGGTCTTTAAAATCTGCATAAACACTTCGGACGGCACCTCTACGCTGCCTATAGAACGCATACGCTTTTTGCCCTCTTTCTGCTTTTCGAGAAGCTTTTTCTTGCGGGTGATATCTCCGCCGTAACACTTGGCAAGCACGTCTTTGCGCATTGCCTTTACCGTTTCGCGCGCTATAATCTTTCCGCCGATGGCCGCCTGCACGGGCACTTCGAAAAGCTGGCGGGGAATGGCCTCTTTCAAATTCTCGCACAGCGTTCTGCCGCGCGCGTACGCCGAATCTTCATGCACTATCATGGAAAGGGCGTCGCACACCTCGCCGTTAAGCAAGATATCCAGCTTTACAAGTTTACTGCGCCGATATTCTGCAAGCTCGTAATTGAAACTTGCATATCCGCGCGTACGCGATTTTACGGCGTCGAAGAAATCGAAGATAATTTCATTGAGGGGAAGCTCGTAAGAAAGCTGTACGCGGCTTTTATCAAGATAATTCATCTGCTTGAACACCCCGCGCTTTTCACGGCAGAGATCCATTATCTGGCCGAGGTAATCGGGCGGGGAATAAATTTCCGCGTTAACTATCGGTTCCTCCATATAATCTATCTCCGACTGCGGCGGCAGATGCGAGGGGTTATCGACGAAAAGCTCGCTTCCGTCCGTGCGCACCACCTTATAACTTACCGACGGCGCGGTTGTGATTATGTCTAAACCGAATTCGCGCTCTATGCGCTCCTGTATAATCTCCATATGGAGAAGTCCCAGAAAGCCGCAGCGGAAGCCGAAGCCGAGCGCCTGAGAATTGTCCGCCTCGAACAGGAGCGAGGCGTCGTTCAGCTGTAATTTTATAAGCGCGTCTTTGAGGTCGTTGAATTTGCTGCCGTCAAGGGGATATATGCCGCAGAAAACCACGCTTTGCACCTTTTTATATCCGGGCAACGGCTCTGCGGCGGGGTTGTCGGCATTTATCACGGTATCGCCCACGGCGATGTCCTGAATTGACTTGATGGAAGCGGCTATATAGCCGACCTCGCCCGCGCGTAGCCCGTTATTTGCAATAAGGTTGGGGCTGAAAACGCCCGTTTCAACAACTTCATACACCTTTTCGGACTGAAACGCGGTAATTTTATCGCCCGCCTTTACTGAGCCGTCCTTAATGCGCACGAACAGTATAACGCCCTTATAGTTATCGTAATAGCTGTCAAAGATGAGCGCTTTGAGAGGAGCTTCCGCGTCGCCGTCGGGCGCAGGAAAGGAAGTTACGATTTTTTCCAGCACTTCCCCGATATTTATGCCCTCCTTTGCGGAAACGAGGGGAGCCTCCGAAGCGTCAAGCCCGATAACGTCCTCTATTTCCTTCCTCGTCTCTTCGGGGCGGGCGGAAAGGAGGTCTATTTTATTAATGACGGGCAGAATTTCAAGGTTGTTTTCGAGGGCGAGATATACGTTGGCGAGGGTCTGCGCCTCTACGCCCTGGGTTGCGTCAACTATCAGAATCGCGCCCTCGCACGCGGCGAGAGAACGCGAAACTTCATAAGTAAAGTCCACATGTCCCGGAGTGTCTATAAGGTTGAACACGTACTCCTCTCCGTCCTTTGCCGTGTAAAACATTCTTACGGGCGTAAGCTTTATGGTTATGCCGCGCTCGCGCTCAATATCCATTGAATCGAGGAGCTGTTCCTCCATGTCGCGCTTGGAAACCTGACCCGTAAATTCCATGAGTCTGTCGGCAAGGGTAGACTTGCCGTGGTCGATGTGCGCTATTATACAAAAATTGCGAATATGTTTATCGGGTTTTATCATAACTGAACCTCGCAAATATTATATTAGAATTACGGCGATTTTGCAAGAGAAAGCGGGCTGAATCACGCAAATATTTCCGCCCCGCGGCTTTAATAAGCCGCGGGGCGGAATTTTAACTTATTATTTTCATCCTATTCCATCGTAGCGAAGCGTTCCAGCAAATCGTCGTTGGCAAGGATAGCTCCGCCGCCGACAACCGTTGCAAGCTGGGGTTCTTCGGAAATGCTTACGGGAATACCGAGTTTTTCATGGAAATATTCGGCAAGCCCGTCCATCTTCATAAGCCCGCCCGAAAGGCATACGCCGCCGCGCACTATGCAGGAAGAAACTTCGGCAGGCAGCTTTGAAAGCACAAGGTTGACGTATTCCAAAATTTTATCTATATACGCCGTTATTATGCTGTAAATCTGTTCGGAGTTGACGGAAACCGACGCAGGCGCGCCGCTTGTAACTTCACGCCCGTCAACTACGCTTATCTTATTATCGTCGGGCAAAAGACTGCCGACCGTATTTTTCAGCTTTTCGGCGGTCTGGTTGCCCATCTTGAAGTTGTAGTTTTCCGAAAGATCGTCGATCAGATGCACGTCTATGTTGCCGCCGCCCAAGTTGACGTTGAGCCCCGCAATAATGCCTTCCTGCGAAATCGCCGCTATATTTGTGATTGAATAGCCGATATCGACGGAAAACGTAGGCGTGCTTTTATTTAAGGAAATGTTTTGCCCCAACACTGCGGCAAAGGGCGTAAGCGTGAAATATACAGTAGTCACCCCGCATTGCTCGGCAAGGCGTTTATACTTTGCTTTAAGCTCCGCCTTAGCTCCGCAGGGCAAAATAAACATCAATTCCGTGTGTTTTGCCTTGCGCGGAGTTATTTCTATTTTTTCAAGAAAGTGTTTCAAAAGGCTTACCGCAAGATCTTCATCGACGATATTGCCCTCGAAAACGGGATTGACTATTTTAGTATTCAGCGCCGCCCTGCCCGAAAGAGCCTTGGCTTTATCGCCGTACGCCTTTATGCCGACGGTGCGCGCCCCGCCTTTTTCATATTCCTCTACGGCTATGCAGGTAGCCTCCACAAGCACAACGCCGCAACCGGGCATATAAATCTTAGTGACGCCCGATCCGAAATCAACGGCAATCCTCTTCATCAGTAAATCAAAACCTCCTCTATAAGCTTTTTAGTAAGTGTAACGGGCAGCCCCACCACGTTTGTGTAACTGCCGAAATATTCTTTTACAATGCCGCCGTCCTGTATGCCGTAACTGCCCGCCTTATCCATAGGCGAACCGCTTTCGACATATTTTTTAATGAATTCGTCCGTCAGTATATTGAATTTAACTTCCGTACGGTCGAATTCCACGGCTTTTTTATACGGGCTTCTTACGCATACGCCTGTGATGACGTAATGGGTCTTTCCCGAAAGCAATTTCAGCGTTTTAACAGCGTCCGCGCTGTCTTTCGGCTTGCCGAGTATTTCGCCGCCGAATACTACGACGGTATCGCAGGCTATGACCGTCTTTGAACTGTTTTCGGCAAAAACTTCGTCGCACTTGCTTTCGGCAAGGGCGCACGCCACCTTTTCGGGAAAGAGCGACATATTAACTTTTTCCTCCGCTTTGGCGGGAATTACTTCAAACTGCGGAATTATCTGCGTTAAAAGCTCCCTGCGCCTCGGCGAAGCGCTCGCTAAAACGTATTGCATGGAAATACCTTTTATCTTTTGCCGCGAAGCAGACGGAAATGTTCAAAGTGCCGCTTTTAAAGCGGCACTATATTACAGTATTTCAAGATTCTTATGGAAAGACTTTCTGAACTCAGTACCCGCCGCCATGGCGTTCTTTATCTCCAATGTTGCGTCGCCTTCCACCTCGGTCTTCATGATGACAGAATCTCCGAGAATATCGCAGTTAATCGACTTTACCGTGCCCGAATTAGCCCTGTCAAGACTTTCGGCTATGCGCAACATAACGCCGAGTTTTTTGACGATTTCAAGATCGTCGTCGCTGACGATATCCCTGTACTTCGCCCAATCGTATGCGTTGATATCCTCTTTTTTATGGCAGCATGCCACAAACGCGGCAAGCACGATTTCCCTGTGGGAAACGCCGTAAAGATTGGCGTTTAAAATCATGTACCAGCTATGGCGCTGATGATTGTAGAACTTGATCCTCATGCCGCAGTCGTGGAGCATTGCCGCGACTTTCAATATTCTGAGATATTGGCGGGGGAATTTGTGAAGCACCCTCAACTGTTTGAAAAGCTGTATATTGAGGTTGACTACGTGTTCAACGTGCTTTACGTCGCAGTCGTAATACTTGACAAGGGTCATTAAAGAGTAACCGAGGACGTCCGCAATAGGCTTTTCAAGCGTCATGGGCAGCGCCTGATTGAACATTATGCCCTCTCTCAGACCCGCCCCGGAGAATGTAAACGATTCTATATTGAAGAAGTTTATAAACGACTTAATTACCGCAAGCGCGGCGGGCAGAATGTCGGCGCGCTCCGCCGAAAGCCCTTTAATCTTCTTCTTTTTATCGAGGTCAAGCACCTTTATCATATTGTATACGGGCATGAAATCTTCCGTATACATCTTGTAGTTGTGCACGGTATCCAACGGATATTTGTGCACCATTTTGCTGATTTTGAACAGGTTGCGGAAGGAACCGCCCACGCCTATCATCTGCACGTCGGGATCGACTTCTTTAAGCCATTCCACCTGGTTAAGCTGTTCGGTAAAAAACTGTTCTATCTTTTCCGCCTGTTCTTCGGGCTTTAACACGCCGTCCGAAAAAAGCCCCGTCAACGTAACCGCACCGAACGGCAAAGTGACGTAATTCAACATATTACGCCTGTTATAATAAACTATCTTTGTAGATCCGCCGCCTATTTCAAGTATGAGCCCCTTGGGCACGTCCATCGTGTTTATCACGCCGCGGTAGACGAGGACGGCTTCCTCCTCCGCGCTTAAAACGCGGATTTTTATTCCGCAGCTTGCCTGTATTTCATCGAGGAAACTACGCTGATTTTTCGCTCTTCTGACCGCCGCCGTCGCAACGGCTATGATGCGCGTGACTCCGCTGGAATCACAGAGTTTTCTGAACATTTTCAGGGTTTTGATCGTTTCGGCAACGCGGGCAGGCTTCAAAAAACCGTCCCTTTCCATATCCTGTCCGAGCCGTACGCTCTCTTTTAGTTCGTCGACCACCATAAAGTAGCCCTCGGCAAAAAGATTGACGATAACAAGTCTTGCTGAATTCGAGCCTAAATCAATAATGCCTATCTTTTCCACTTTAATTCTCCTTAAACGGTCGGCTTGACCGTCACGGTTAATCGTCAGCTCCCCTCAAACTAACATTCAAAACAATATTTCTCAACATATCGATTATATCATATAAATTATTTATTGTACAGATTTTTCAAAAAAATTTGTGCACTTTATACAAAGATTTTTTTAAGCTTACTTTCGTTGCATAAATTCAAATGTTATAAATGAATATCTTTAACACGTTTTTTCATTATCGGACATACAAAATCCGGTACAATTTCACTCAACGGCTGCAACACAAACGCCCGTTTTGCGTATTCGGGGTGAGGGACGGTAAGCTCGTCGTCGCAAATTATTTTGTCGCCGTAGAAAATAATATCGATATCCAGCGTTCTGTCGTCCCAATGCTTTTCACGCACCCTGCCGCACTCCTGCTCTATCCGATGCAATTCCCTTAAAAGAACGTGGGGAGGGAGGTAAGTTTCCACCTCTGCGGCGGCGTTGAGAAATTTGTTCTTTGCCACCCCGCCGTAAGGTTCCGTTTCAATATACGAGGAACATTTTTTCACGTAAACGCCGCGGGTTGCGGCGAGCTTTGAAAGCGCGCTGTCGAGAGCCGCGCGCCTGTCCCCCACGCTTGAGCCGAGCGCGAGACAGACCTTTTCACGCTTTAATTCCAGACGGACGCCCACGCTTTCAAACTTGCGCTTCATGGGCGCCTGCGGCTTGTTCACCGTCAAGCATATCCTGTTTACGGGAAACTTTTCAAGAACGGCAAAAGCGCACTCCCAGACAAGTTTTTCAATTAAATTGAAACAGCCTGACTGCGCTACGCCCGTAATGATTTTGCATACCTCGGAATAGTTGACGGCGTCGGCCAACCCGTCCGAAGCCGCCGCAAGAGAGATATCCTCTTCCATCTCCGCGTCAAACACAAAGGGCTGCGGAGTCACCTTTTCTTCGGAATTCACGCCGTGGCAGGCGGAAATTTCCAACCCCTTAACGAATACCGTACCCATAAACTTCCTCTATCGCCTTTACGTTCTCCTTTACGTCGTGCACGCGCACGAACAGCACGCCCTTTTTTGCCGCAAGGCGGGTGGATTCCACCGTCTTGGGCAATCTGTCCTCTACCCTGCCGCCGAACATGGATTTGCGGCTTGTGCCGAGCAACAGCGGATAGCCGAGAGCGGAAAGTTTTTCATACCCTTCGAGAAGCTCATAGTTCTGTTCCCTGTCCTTGGCAAAACCAATACCGCCGTCAAGACATATTTTATCCCTGTCTATGCCCGCAGACAGGGCAAGGTCGACGCTGTTTTTCAAAAACGGCAATATATGCGCCCATATATCGCCCTCCAATTTTTCTTTCGCGTTGTGCATAATGCAGACTGCGGCGTTATATTTTGCCGCCGTTTGCGCCATGCCGTCATCATGCGTAAGCCCCCAGATATCGTTGATCATATCCGCGCCTATCTCCAAGGCGGCTTTTGCGCTTTTTTCGAAGTATGTATCAACCGAAAGAGGGATATCGAACCTCTTTTTTATCATTTCAAGCGGTTTTTCAAAGCGGGAAATTTCCTCTTCGGCGGAAATTTCCGTATACCCCGGTCGGCTGGACTGTGCGCCGACGTCTATTACGGAAGCCCCCTCCTTTACCGCGCGTTCCGCGGCAAAAAGCACGTCGTCCGCGGTGCGTCGGCTGCCCTGCCAGAACGAATCGGGCGTGAGGTTTATTATAGCCATTACATATGTGTAATTTTTAAATTCCCTATTGCCTATTACCATTTCAACTGCGCGAACACTTCCTCCTTCTTCTTTTCGGAAAATTCCCCCAGAACCGTACAGGTCACCGTCTTGCTCCCCGCGCGCTTTACGCCGCGGCACGTCATGCAAGTATGCTCGGCTTCGCATATAACCATTACGCCCACAGGCTTTAAGACGCGCATTATTTCGGCTGCGATTTCACGGGTCATGCGCTCCTGTATCTGCAACCTTTTGGCAAATACGTCCACCGTGCGCGCAAGTTTGGAAAGCCCGACCACCCTGCCGTCGGGAATGTATGCGATGGCTATTTTACCGAAAAAGGGCATTAAATGATGTTCGCAGGTGGAGGAAAAATAAATATCCTTTTCAATCACGGTTTCGCCGCCGTCGCAGGCGAAAGTCTTTGAAAGATGTTCTTCGCAAGTCTTGCCCTCGCCCGAAAGAAGCTCCGCATAAGCGTCCGCAACGCGGCGGGGAGTTTCCCTCAGCCCCTCGCGCGTCCTGTCCTCGCCAAGCGCATCCAGAAGCTCTTCGATTGCCCTGATCACTCTTTCTCTATCCATTGTTTAGCCTCCTTTAAAATCGTGAAAGAACCGCATACCGCCACCGCCGCGCTATCGGCGGAGGAGAGAGCGGCGGAAACGCTTTCCGCCCTGCCGCAATCGGCAAAGTATTTTTTGCAGGCGGAAGTAATTTTTTCAATATCCATGGCGCGCGGGCTGCCCGGCTTTACCGCTATGATTTTATCGGCTTTGCCCGCGATTTCCGAAAGACAGCCGTCGATATCCTTGTCCGAAAGACAGCCGTAAATTATCGTTTTATCCTTTGGCAGGCCGCCCCGTTCAAGCAGATTCTTTAAAGGGCCGAACGCCGCAGGGTTGTGCGCGCCGTCGAGGATATACGTCCTTCCGCCCTTTTTGACGATTTCCAGCCTGCCGCGCGGGACGGCGTTTTTTATACCCGAACATATCGCGCCTTCGTCAATGCCGAGAAGCCTTGCCGCCTCTATCGCGCAAGCCGCGTTTGCGGGCTGTTCGCATCCCGCCGCAGAAAGTTGAAACAATTTTCCCTTATACATAAAGGTGTTATCGCCTGCGCATACGGGCATATCGGCAACCACCGCGCCGCCAAGACGGCTTAAATACGCCATTCCCTCTTCACTCTGCAACGGGTGTATGACGACGGGGCAGTTTTTGGCTATGCCCGACTTTTTTTCGCAAATTTCCGTCACCGTGCCGCCCAAATATGCGGTGTGTTCAAGCGAAACGGAAGTTATTACCGCAACTTCCTTTTTTAAAACGGCGTTCGTCGCGTCGTCCCTGCCGCCCATGCCGCACTCTATCACCGCATATCCGCAGCCCTGTTTACGGAACGCGAGAAGCGCCGCCGCCGTTTCGACTTCGAACGAAGTTGCCCCCGTTCCCCCTGCCGCGGCGGCGGCTTCTTCCAGATATCCGCACAATATGTTATCCGCTATCGGACTGCCGTCCACGCGGAACATATCGTTATAATCATAAATCTGCGGCGACGTGAAAGTCCCCGTGCGCATACCCGCGGCGACAAGTATTTCCGTCATAAATTCCGCAACGGAGCCCTTGCCGTTGGTGCCCGCTATATGGACGATTTTAAGTTTTTCGTCGGGACTGCCGAGCCTGTCTAAAATGGCGCGCGTCACGGCGGTCCCGAATTTCATGCCCCGTTTTTTCAGGTCTTTAAGTCTGCTTTCCGCTAACGTTCTCACCGGCGCGCTCCGTAATTCAATATAACGAAATTATATCACGGTCAAGGCGATTAATCAAGAATATTGGTGATTTTTTTGAGAATACTTATTTTATGGCTCTCGTATTCATTCGCACGGCAATTATATTCATCACGCTGCTTTTTATAATGCGGCTTATGGGGAAAAGTCAGATCGGCGAGATGCAGCCATTTGAATTTGTGATAACCCTGCTCATTGCCGAGCTTGCCTGCATACCCATGGCGGATACTTCCATTCCGCTCCTTTACGGAATTATCGCCATAGTTACGATTTTTATTCTTCATGAAATCATGTGGCTGCTGGATTTATGGTTCAAACCCGTTAAATCCATTGTCTGCGGAAAGCCCTCCGTCGTCATAAACCGCGACGGCGTGGACGAATACCAACTGAAAAAGAACAACCTTGACGTAAGCGACCTTATAGAAAGCATGCGCTCGGCGGGATATTTCAACCTGGACGACGTATATTACGGGCTTTATGAGGCAAACGGCTCCTTTTCCGCATTGGAAAAGCCAGAAAAAGCGGCTTATTCCATACCGTTGCTGTTGATAGACAGGGGCAAGCCCGACAAAGAGAACCTGAAAAAATGCGGCTTTGACAAGGAAAGCCTTAAAGAGCTTCTTTCAAAGCACAACGCACATGCGCGCGATGTTGTGGTAATGACCGTGAACGGCGAGGGGCGGGTATACTTCCAGAAGCGCGGGCATAAATACGAAATTTTCAACGCGGAGATTAAAGGCAAATGGTAAAGGCTATATCCTACACCGTCGCCGCGGTTTTGCTTTGCATGGCGTTGTTTGTGTTCAGCGAATACTACGTTTCCAAACAGTTCGAAGAATTTTCAGTTGCGGTGGACGCGCTGTATTCCAAGGTGGAGGACGGCACTGCCAACCGCGAGGACGGGTTGGCCGTACGCACGCTTTGGAACGAGAAAAAGAGCAGATTGCAAATTTTTGTGCCGCACAACGACATCTCTTATGTGGATTATTGGCTGAGCGAAGCCTGCGGGCTTCTGTACAGCGAAAATTACGAACTTGCGCTCGGGAAGCTTGAAGTTCTGAAAGAGATAGCGAAAAACCTGCCTGCGGCCTACGATATACGTCCCGAAAACATATTCTGAAAAATGCGTCGCTTTCAAAAAAGTACGGCGCGGCGCCGAAAATATCGGCGCCGCGCCGTTTAAAATAAAATATTCTGTGTCCGCCATCTTATCGCCCGTAACGCGGGTTTTCCCGTAAGCGCTTTCATATGGCCGGCCCGTTCAATTCTTTTTATTTTGCCCGCACTCGGGGCAGCAACCCGTAAAATCTATATTGACGGAATAAATCTCGAACCCGCCCGCAAATTTTTTGCCGTATAAATCGGAGATATCCGCGTCCGAAACGTCAAAGACGCGCCCGCAGTACACGCAGCGCGCATGGGCGTGCGGGTTTGTGAAAGCGTCGAACCGCGCGGGGCTGTCGGGCAAGTTAAGCTTATTTACCGCTCCGCTCTCCGCAAACTGCGAAAGAACGCGGAAAACCGTGCCGCGGCTTATGGTGGGATTGTCGCATTTTATTCTTTCATAAAGTTCCGTCGCGGTCGGGTGGTCGGCGCATTTAAGCGCTTCGAGGATTATCCGTTTTTGTTTAGTGTTTCTCTGTGAAATCATAACCGTTTATTTTACGGGCGAGGCATACGTTTTGACCGAATTGGCAATGTTGTGCATATGGTCGCCTATTCTTTCCATATTAATTGCAAGTTGCAGATATATTGCACCTGCTTCCGGCGTGCAGCGCTCTTCACTCATGCGGCGGAGGTGGCTTTGCTGCATCTTTTCGCACATGGCGTCGGTTGCGCTCTCCTCATTTTCGACCACGGGCATATAGCTCAAATCGATATGCGAGAACGTAAGCTCTGCATTCTTATACAGCTCGGTGAGGTGACTATCCATTTCAAGTATTTCTTCCTTGGCGTGTTTGGAAAATTCCACCTTGTCGTCCGCCATTTTCTGCGCGTACTCAACGATATTTTCCGCATAGTCGCCTATGCGCTCTATGTCGGACGCGACGTGATAGAAGGAAGAAACTTTATTTTCGTCCGTTTCGCCCAAATCTTCAAGCGAAAGCTTTACCAAAAACGAAGTAATGTACCTGTTGTCCTTGTTTATTTCGGTTTCCGTCTGCGAGAACTGCTCCTTGCCCGACATATCTCCCGAAAGCAACATATTCAGCGAAAGTTTATAGTTAGCAAAAGCCGCATTGCCCATGCGCGCCAACTCCTTGCGCACCTGCCCGACGGCGATCGCGGGGGTTTTCAAGAGACGTTTATCGAGAGTTTCTCCTTTGACCGCGGGAACGACTTCGCCCTTCACGTCGGGAACTATAAGGCAGGCGAGCTTGACGAGATAGTTGACGAAAGGCAAAAGTATAGCGGTGGTGAGCAGGTTGAAAGTCAAGTGGAAAATAGCTATCTGCCAGGATATATCGGGAATGGCGTTCTGCAAAAAGGCGGCGAGATTTTCGCTTACCACGGGAATAGAAAGGGGTATTATAAAGATTATACACCCTATAAGGTTGAACAAAAGATGCACAGCCGCCGTTCGCCTTGCGTTTACGTTGGCGCCGAGCGAAGAAACGAGAGCCGTAACGCAGGTGCCGACGTTGGTTCCCAATATGATAAACATCGCCATGGGCAGGGTTATAAGCCCCGTGCTTGCAAGCGAAATGACGATCGCCGTTATCGCCGCGGACGACATGACGAGCCCCGTTAAAAGCGCGCCGAGCAAAAACAGGACGGGTATCTGCCAGCTTAAAGTATCCGCGTCCCTGCCTATCGCGCTGAACACTCCCTCTATTGCGGAACTTATGTTATCGTTGTCCATCATCTCGCTCACTGCGCTTGACAGCACGCTCAATCCCACGAAAATAAGCCCCACGCCCTGAAAAATTGCGCCTATATGTTTAAACTTGTCCTTTTTGCCCAGCATGCGCATAAGCGTTCCCGCGAACGCGATGAAAGCAAACAGGGAAGTTATCTTCAACTGTCCGCCCGTGGTGGAGAGCGCGGTGATAAGCGCCGTTACGGTGGTACCGATGTTTGCACCCATTATGACGGACGCCGCCTGCGTAAGCGTCATCAGCCCGACGTTAACAAAGCCGACCAACATGACGGTCGTCGCGCCCGAACTTGAAACTATGGCGGTGACCGCCGCGCCCGTGGCAACGCCGAGAAAACGGTTTTTCGTGGCTTTATTCATCAGCCTTCTTACCGATTTACCGGCAGCCGTTTCGAGGTTCGCGCCCATCATATTCATGCCTATGATAAAGGTTGCAACTCCGCCGAACAACAATAACATGTTGTTTATGATTGTCAACACGTCGTCGGCGCCGAGCGCCAAAAGCGATAAATTCATACGTTTTATCTCTGTCCGTGATTTTTTGCGGCTTTGCCGCACGGTTTTATTTTAACAGTTTTACATTATAATTGTCAAATAAAATTTACAAAGTTGGCTTCCGTTGCGACAACCGTGTGTTTTTGTTGCTTTTTTTCATATTTTAAAGTAAAATAGCTGAAAGCGTTTACGACGGAGGACGGACGATGTTCAATATAGTTTTGGTAGAACCCGAAATACCGCAGAACACGGGCAATATAGCGCGCACTTGCGCGGCGACGGGGTGCCGCCTGCACCTTGTGCGCCCGCTCGGGTTCGAAGTGAGCGACCGCTATTTAAAGCGCGCGGGGCTGGATTATTGGAAGGACGTCGAAATAGCGTACTATGACAGTTTTGCCGAACTTCGGGCAAAATTCGATAAAAACCGCTTTTTCTACTTCACGACGAAAGGGCTGAACAAGTACTGCGACGTTGAATTCCGGGAGGGAGATTTTCTTGTATTCGGCAAGGAAACGAAGGGGCTGCCGGAGGAACTTTTAAAGGAAAACCGCGAAAACTGCCTCAGAATACCCATGATAGGCGAAACGAGGAGCCTGAACCTTTCAAACTCTGTGGCGATAGCCGTTTACGAGGGATTGCGGCAAAATTGCTTCGACGGATTTAAAACAGAGGGCGCGCTGCACAATCTTTCGTGGGATTGACGGCGGCATACGCTTTTTAAGGGCTAAAATTCCAAAAACCCTTTACAATTGCCGATATTTATATTATAATCTTGATATGAAATATCAGAAAATCGCTATCGCAAGTTCAAATGAAGGCAAAATAAAAGAGATAAAAGAAATTTTCCGCGACGTGGAAATCGTGACCATGCGGGAGCTTGGTTTTACCGGAGAAATAAAAGAAACGGGCGACTCCTTCAAAGAAAACGCTTACATAAAGGCGGAAACTATTGCCCGCCGCTACAATATGCCCGCCCTTGCGGACGATTCGGGGCTGTGCGTCGACGCGCTTTGCGGCGCACCGGGCGTATATTCGTCAAGATTTTCGGGCGAAGGCGACGCAGGCAACAGAAAACTTCTTTTAAAGAGAATGGAGCACGTCCGCGACAGGCGCGCATACTTTGAATGTGCAATGTGCCTTTGCATGCCCGACGGCAAAGCCGTATTCGGCATAGGGCGCACCCACGGCAGGATTTTGCAGGAGGAAATAGGCACGAACGGATTCGGCTACGACAACCTTTTCTACTCCGACGACCTTAAAAAGAGCTTCGGGCTTGCCAGCGACGAGGAGAAAAATTCCGTCTCCCACCGCTTCCGCGCTTTACAGGATCTCAAAAGCAGACTATGAAAAAAATAGTACTTTTATCCGACACCCACGGAAACAGACGCGTACTGGAGGAACTCGATTACATTTTCTCCGAGAGCGATTATATAATACATCTGGGCGACACTTCGGACGACGGGGCAAAAATCAGAGCGAAATATCCCGACAAGACCTATCTTTTAAACGGCAACTGCGATTTTATGAAGTTGGGCGAAAACGAACTTACCATACAGATAGAGGGGCTTAAAATATTTGCCACGCACGGACATCTGTACTCCGCAAAGCAGACGCTTGAACGGCTTGCGGCGCGCGCCGGGGAGCTTGGCTGTAAAATTGCGCTTTACGGGCACACCCACCGCGCGGACGAAAGAGAAATCGGCGGGGTTACGCTTATAAATCCCGGAACGCTTTCCCGCTATTCGCAAAAAAGTTACGGTTACCTTGTAATCAACGGCGAAAAATTCGTATTCAAAGCCGTAAACGTATTGTAAAGAACTTTTAAACCGGACAAAGCGCCGCCGCAACGAAATATTGCGCGTCATACACGCAAGACCCCTAAGGAGGTTTTATGAAATTCAAACATACCTTCCACGTCTTTGTGGATAATTTTCAGGTAATATATAAACAGCTTTTATACCAGCTTATAGTCGGACTTATCGCATTCGGGCTGGACGCCGCATGCGTTCTTCCCCTTATAAACGGCGTAACGAGTTCGCAGGCTTTCACCGGTCTTATAAACGGCGTTACGGAATTCTTTAAAAATTTCATAGGCGGCGAATTCAGCGATTTGCCCACCATTTCAGAAGGCATAAAAAACGCTTACGGCGAATTGATTACTCTGTTCAGATCGGAAACGGGCGTCATCGTTCTGACTGTATTTTTACTGCTGATAGTGCGTATAATCAAAAAATGGTTTACGGGTTTGGGCAACTACGCAACCGCGGCGGTAATAAACGATAAAATGTCCATGAGGGCAAATTCGCCCTATCTCGCCACGCTCATCAAAAATTTCAAAACCGCTTCCGTATATAACGCGATCTACGCGCCGCTTTCAGTGCTTTTCGACCTTGCCGTATGCGTTATAGCTTTCTTTCTGTTATATCTGCTTGCCATATTGCTTAATATTCCCATCATAATAACGATTTTCCTGTTTACTTTGATAATAGTATTCGCCATTTCATTAAAAATGACGTTTACCACCGATTGGCTGCCCGCCATAATACGCGGAAAGATGGGGCAGAAAGAGGCGCTTATATACACCTTCTCCCGCAAGAATAAGGATACGCTAAACATCCTTTCAAACTTTGTAATACTTATCCTTATAATATTCAGCGCAAACGTACTTGCAACGGTTTCCACATTGGGCGTTGCCGCGCTGATTACAATACCCGCAAGCTATGTGCTTATACTCTGCTTTGAAATGACCAACTATTTCGACAGGGAGCAAATTAAATATTCCATAGGCGTAAATTCCATAATCGTCCCCGCAAAAGAACACGTGCCTACGCGTGAAGAGTTCTTCCGCGGCGAGGATGAATGATATTCCGAAAGCCTGTGACAATGTAAAAAATTAAAAAAGTTTGAAAATTTCGAAAGTTTTTTTAAATTCCCCCTTTACAATGGGGGAATTTTTTTATATAATAGTGTATGGATATATCGGAAGTTGCCGGGTATATATCAAAGATTCTTCGATATAATATAAAAAAAAGGAGATTATGATGAGCTATAAAGAGATTTACGAGAGTTGGATTAAAGACCCCCGCCTGAACGCGGAAGCAAAGAGGGAGCTTGAAAGCGTTAAGGACGATGAAAGCGATATTGAATACCGCTTCGGCGCCGAGCTTGAATTCGGCACGGCAGGCATGCGCGGAATTATAGGTTACGGCACGAACATGATGAACGTTTATACCGTTAAACGCGCAACGCAGGGACTTTCGCAGTTTATAAAGACTCTCGGAGAAGAAGCAAAGGCAAGAGGCGTTGTCATTTCCTATGATACCCGCCTTAAAAGCGACGTGTTTGCAAAGGCTGCGGCGGAAGTTCTTGCCGCAAACGGCATTACGGCTTACGTTTTTGACGACGTGCACCCCGTTCCCATGCTTTCATTCGCGGTACGCGAACTCAACACAATCGCGGGCATAATGATAACCGCTTCGCACAACCCCAAACAGTACAACGGATACAAAGTTTACGGCGAGGACGGCGCCCAGATGAGCCCCGACGATACCGCCGTTGTGGTTGACTTCATTAAAAAGATTACCGACTTTTTGGATTCACCCGCGCTTACTGACGCGAACCGCGAAAAATACATAAAGACTGTGCCCGCAAAAGTAGACAAAAAGTATTATAAAGAACTTACAAAACTTACGCTCTCGAAAGAAGCCGTAAAGAAATGCGGCAAAACTTTACGCCTTGTATATACCCCCGTCCACGGCTCAGGCTATATTCCCGTAACAACCATATTGAGAGAAATAGGAATCAACGCCACGGTGGTTGAAGAACAGACCAAGAGAGACACCGACTTTTCAACTGTCGAAGTGCCCAATCCCGAATATAAAGAGACGCTTTCGCTTGGCATAAAGTATGCGGAAAAGATAGGCGCGGACGTGGTATTCGGAACCGACCCCGACAGCGACAGGCTGGGCGTTGCCGTTAAAAACAAAGAGGGAGAATTCGAAGCGCTTTCAGGCAACCAGGTGGGCATACTTCTCTTAGATTATATACTCACAAGACTTAAAGAAGAGGACGAATTGCCCGCTAACGCAGCCGTGGTTAAATCCTTCGTTACCACGAGCATGGCGAAAGCCATCTGCCAGAAATTCGGCGTTACCCTGTTCGAAGTGCCCGTAGGCTTTAAATTCATAGGCGAAAAAATCAAACAGTGGGAACGCGACAATTCATACACATACGTATTCGGATTCGAAGAGAGTTGCGGCTATCTGCGCGGCACGCACGCACGCGACAAGGACGCGGTAGTCGCCTCCATGCTGTTCGCGGAAATGGTTTGCTATTACAATTACATAGGAAAGACCGTTTACCAGCGCCTTATGGAGATTTACGAAACCTACGGCTACGTTCTCGATTGCAACATTTCCATTCCCTTCAAAGGGCTGAACGCAATGAAAGATATGAACGCCCTCGTGGATTCCCTGAAAGTGAACCCCGTCACCAAATTCGACATTTACAACGTAGCGACCATACGCGACTACTCCAAGAACATAAAGACGGACGTTGCGACGGGCAAGACGAGCGAGATAGGCTCGCCCCTCACCAACTGCGTATATTACGAATTACAGAACGGCAGCTTTATCTGCGTCCGCCCCTCCGGCACGGAACCCAAGTTAAAGATATACTTCTCAGTCAAAGCCAACAACAAGCAGGATGCCGAAGCCGCTCTTGAAAAGATGCAGGCAGCGGTAAAAGAATTGATTAAAGCATAAACCAAATAACCATACCCCGCCCTTGACGCCAAGGGCGGGGTATTAAATTTATAACGGAAATTCTATTTGCGCCTCAGCTCTTCGGCCGCTTCAACCAGATTTTTAAGGCTTGCCGTCGTTTCCGCAACTCCCCTCGTTTTCAGTCCGCAGTCCGGGTTTACCCACAGCTTTTCGGGGCGGATTTTTTCAAGCATACGGTCAAGCGCGGACTTTATTTCTTCTACGGAGGGCACCCGCGGCGAGTGTATATCGTAAACCCCCGGCCCGACTTCCGTCTTGAAATCGTTCTCTTTCAGACAATCGAGTATAAGCAGATCCGAACGCGAAGCTTCAAAAGTAATTACGTCGGCGTCCATGTCGTCTATTGCCTTGATGATATCTGCGAACTCGCTGTAACACATATGCGTATGGATTTGGGTTTCGGCCTTTACCCCGCTGTGAACAAGGCGGAACGCGGGAATAGCCCAATCCAAATATTCGCCGTACCAATCGCTCTTTCTGAGCGGCAATTTTTCACGAAGGGCGGCTTCGTCAATCTGTATTATGCGAATTCCGTTTGCCTCTAAATCCAGCGCCTCGTCGCGGATGGCAAGGGCTATCTGGAAAGCGCTTTCCTTTAAAGAAATATCTTCGCGTGGAAACGACCAATTCAGAATGGTAACGGGCCCCGTAAGCATACCCTTCACGGGCTTTTCGGTAAGGCTTTGCGCATAGACAGACCATTCAACCGTCATGGGCTTGCTTCTCGAAACGTCGCCCCATATAAGCGGAGGTTTTACGCAGCGCGTTCCGTAAGACTGCACCCAAGCCTTTTCGGTAAAAAGATAGCCGTTCAACTGTTCGCCGAAATATTCAACCATGTCGTTGCGCTCGTATTCGCCGTGGACAAGCACATCCAGTCCGATTTCCTCCTGCAACTTCACACATTCGGCAATCTTTTGCCTGTTGAAAGAATTATATTGCTCCAACGATATTTTGCCCTTTTTAAATGCGGCGCGGTTGGCTTTAACGTCCGGAGTCTGCGGGAACGAACCGATTGTAGTCGTGGGGAACACGGGCAGATTAAACCGCTTCTTCTGAATTTGTTCCCTTACGGCAAATTCGGGCAATCTTGTAAAGTCGCTTGCGCCGATATTTGCCACTCTTTCCCCGACGGCGGCGTCATGGCAATCGGGACGGTTTTCAAAGAGGGCGGCGTTCGCCGCGAATTCCGGACTTGATTTATAGTCGCTTTCCGATAAAATTTTCAGTTCGGCGAGCTCGGCAAGTTTTTCCTCCGCAAAAGCGAAGTGTCCGGTATATTTTGCGGGCAACTTAGTTTCGTTTTTAAGCGTATAGGGCACATGAAGCAGAGAGCACGACGTGCCTATTACCGTATTTATGCCCGCCGATTTCAGATTATCGAGAAGAGCGAGAGTATTTTTATAGTTGTTTTTCCAGATATTTTTGCCGTTGACAACGCCCGCAAAAAGAATTTTATCGTTTGCGAACCCGTGCTCTTGCACAAGTTCAGCCGTCTTTTTACCCTCTATGAAGTCCAGTCCTACGCCGTCGAACGCAAACGACAATACGTTTTCATAACAGTCGCGGATATCCCCGAAGTAGGTCTGTAAAATAATTTTTACCTTGTTTTTCGAAGCGAGTATGCCCCCATAAAGCCGTTCGAACAGAGATATGTCTTCCGCGCTCAAATCATGCACCAAGTACGGTTCGTCAAATTGCAGCCATTCCGCACCCGATTCATTGAACTTTGCCAAAACGTCGGAATATGCTTTAACGACTTCTTCCGAATAATCGCGCGCCTTTTTCGCGCCCGTATACCTCAACAGTTTTAAAAGGGTGAACGCGCCGATAATTACGGGCTTTGTCGCTATTCCCAAAGCCTTAGCTTCTTCAAACTCTTCAAAAGGCTTCGTCCCGACAAGTTTTATTTGGGTTGAGTCGTCTGCTTCGGGAACCATATAATGATAATTCGTGTTGAACCACTTTTTCATTGCAAGCGCCTTTACGTCCCCCGCTTCGCCCTGATAGCCCCTCGCCATTGCAAAATACGTATCCAAACCGGATAACCCCAACTCCCTGTAACGGGCGGGCACTATGCCGAACAGCGCCGCCGTATCCAACATGTTGTCATAAAAAGAAAAATCGTTTGAGGGAATAAAGTCAAGCCCCGTTTCTTTCTGCTTCAACCACTGTGATTTTCTTATCTCCCCCGCCGTGTTTTGCAGTTCCGCGGCGGAAATTTCGTTCTTGAAATATTTTTCGGTGGCAAATTTAAGTTCCCTTAAAGCCCCCACCCTCGGATAACCGATGACCGATGTACGCATAATTTATGCTCCCGTAAAATTTTATGGAAAAAGTATAACACATTGCGCCCGATATGAGTTAATACTTGTTTTTTATTGAACGTTATAGTTTTAAACTATAATAATTTTTGAGAGCGCGTCCGCGCAAAATACAGAAATTTACAGAAAAAACAAAACGGCAAAAATCGGGCGGAACAAATTATATGGTTAAAATCCCTTTACATTTATGTTTATTTGTGTTATTATCGGTTTGCATATTAGAGGAGCGGACGGGCAAAAGTAACATTTGCGCGGGAATTCAAAGGGAAATTCCTATCGCGCGGATACGAAAGGGCGCCTCCGCCGAGGTGCGGTTTTACCCTTGAACCGCGTCGGGCGCACGGGTCAATACCCTTGCGACTGTCGCTTTTCGCGTTGCGCTAATTGCTCGGAAATAAAAATTGTTTTCGGCGGCGCGGCGTGCGTACGCCGATTTTTTATCAATAACACCCCATGCAGGAGTAAATATAATGAATATGAAAAAGTATAACGTGGGCGTCATAGGCGCCACAGGCATGGTCGGACAGCGCTTTTTGCTGCTTTTGGAAAACCACCCTTGGTTCAACGTCGTATGCCTTGCGGCGTCCTCCGCTTCCGCGGGTAAAAAGTACCGCGATGCAGTTAAAAGGTGGCATCTTGCCTCACCCATGCCCGAAAAGTTTGCAGACATGACCGTTCTGGACGCCGCCGACGTTGAAAAAGTTTCCGCCAACGCGGACTTCTGTTTCTGCGCCGTGAATATGCCCAAGGAAGAAATAAAGGCTTTGGAATACGCCTACGCAAAGGCAGAGTGCCCCATAGTTTCAAACAATTCCGCGCACCGCTTTACCGACGACGTGCCCATGGTCATTCCCGAAATAAACGCCGCGCACATAGGAGTTATAGCGGCGCAGAGAAAACGCCTTGGCACGAAGCGCGGATTTATAGCCGTAAAGAGCAATTGCTCATTGCAATCCTATGTGCCCCTTTTACATCCTTTGAAAAAGTTCGGCATAGCGAACGCGGCGGTGTGCACATATCAGGCGATATCGGGCGCGGGCAAGACTTTTGAAACCATGCCCGAAATTGTGGACAACATCATTCCCTATATCGGCGGCGAAGAGGAAAAGAGCGAGCGCGAACCCCTCAAAATCTGGGGCGAAATGAAGGACGGAAAGATTGTGCCCGCCTCCTCCCCCGTCATTACGGCGCAGTGTCTGAGGGTGCCCGTTTCCGACGGGCATACGGCGGCGTGCTTCGTTAAATTCGAAAACAAGCCGACAAAGGAAGAAATTTTGAAAGCATGGGCGGAATTCGCGGGCGAGCCGCAGGCTTTGAAATTGCCCTCCGCACCCAAGCAATTTATACATTACTTTGAAGAGGAAAACCGTCCCCAACCCAAGCTGGACAGGAATCTGGAAAACGGCATGGCCGTTTGCGCGGGCAGACTGCGCGAGGACAACCTTTTCGACTATAAATTTGTAGGTTTTTCACACAACACACTGCGCGGCGCGGCGGGCGGCGCGGTACTGCTTGCCGAACTTTTGGCGGCAAAAGGATATTTTGAATAAAATGATATTAAAGCGCGCGGCGTGCCTATAACGCCGCGTACAAGACAATAAATTAAGGGGGTAAGAAGTTTATGACAGGATTTTTCAACGGCATTGCAACGGCAATGGTGACGCCTTTCAACGAAAACGGGGTCAACTTTGACGCGCTGGGAAAGATGATAGAGTATCAGATAGAGGGCGGTACGGACGCAATAGTCATACTCGGCACAACGGGCGAACCCGCCACCATGACCGAGGAAGAAAAGGTTGCAACCATAGTATATTCCTTAAAAAAGGTTGCGGGCAGGCTTAAAGTTATAGTCGGCACGGGCAGCAACAACACGGCAAAGGCGGTTGCGGCTTCCGTTCAGGCGGAAAAATTGGGCGCGGACGGCGTGCTTGCCGTTACACCCTATTACAACAAGTGCACGCAAACGGGACTTTACGAATACTATAAAGCCATCTGCGACGCGGTCGCTATACCCGTTATCGCTTACAACGTTCCCTCCCGTACGGCGGTCAATATCCTGCCCGAAACGGCGGAAAAGCTTGCCGAAATACCCAACATGGCGGGCATTAAGGAGGCAAGCGGGAATATGGCGCAGGTGTGCGAAACCATGCGCAGAATACGCGGCAAAATGGATTTATATTCGGGCGAGGACTTTTTGAACCTGCCCATGCTTGCGATAGGCGGTTCGGGACTTATTTCGGTAACTTCCAACATAGCGCCCGCGCTTGTCAAAAAGATGTACACGCTTGTACAGGAAAACAAACTGAAAGAGGCGAACGAAGTACAGGACTTTTTACTTCCTTTGGAGGACGCCTGCTTCATAGAAGTAAATCCCATTCCCGTAAAGGCGGCTTACAACATGATAGGCTTCGAAGCGGGCACGCCCCGCGCTCCCCTTACAGAGCTTGAGGAGGAGCACAAAAAAGTTCTTCGTGAAAAAATTATCAACGCGGGGTTAAAGGTGTATGATTGACGTACTTATCTGCGGCATAGGCGGCAAGATGGGCGCGAACGTGCTTTCCGTTTTACAGAACGAAAGCGGAATACGCGCCGTTTGCGGAGTGGACGTTCACGTCCCCGAAGACGCAAAGGTACCCGTATATGCTTCGTTTAACGACGTAAAAGAAAAGGTCGACGTTATAATAGACTTCTCCTCCCCCGCCGTTCTGGAGAGCGAAATTCAATGGGCGAAAGAAAGGGGTTGCGCGGTCGTGCTCGGCACTACGGGATATTCCGCAGACGATATAAAATACATAGACGACTGCGCGAAAGAAATTGCCGTATTTAAGACGGGCAACTTTTCAATGGGCGTAAACCTGCTTGTAAAGCTTGTGCGCGAGGCGGCTGCGGCCTTGGGCGAAAACTTCGACATAGAGATAATAGAAAGACACCACAACCGGAAAGTTGACGCGCCTTCCGGAACGGCGCTTATGCTTGCGGACAGCGCAAACTCGGCTTTCGGCGGTGAAAAGGAATATCTGAACGGCCGAGAAGGCATTGTCGGCAAGCGCGGCAAAGAGATAGGCATACACGCGGTGCGCGGCGGCACTATCGTCGGAGAGCACGAAGTTATGTTCGCGGGCGAGGACGAGGTGATAAGCCTTTCCCATTCGGCGCGGTCAAAACGCATATTTGCGGCGGGCGCGGTACGCGCGGCGAAGTGGGTTGCGGGCAAACCCGCAGGCAAATACGACATGACAGACGTACTTGAAAATATTTAAAGTTAACATAAAAAGCGCGGAGTGCAATGCACTCCGCGCCTTTTTATATCGTTTTTTTGTTTTTACACCGTTTTGCACCGCACGTTTATCACGACAGTGAAATTTTATCGGAAATACTGCGAATAAACAGACCGCGTTTTACGCCCTCGTCAATGCTTGAAAGCACAAGCGAAGTCAATTTATCGGTCGTGCGCGGCACTTTCAGTTCCTTTAATACTGCGGGGACAAGCTCGTCCGCGTACATGCTGACTTTATTCAAAAGCATGCCCTTTATAAGCGAAATTACGTCGAACGGCGTATAATCCACGTCGGCGGAGCGCATGGGCGCGCCCTCTTCCACTCTGTATTTATCGAAAGCAAAAACTTTGTCGCTCTTGTAATAATACACGTTGCCCAACATCTCGCAACTTGCGAAACCGCACTTATCGATGAGCGAGCGCAGCTTGCTTTCAAGCTTGACCCCGTATTTTGAAATGCCGAACATGGCCAGCGTGCGCTTCATTAAAAACTGCGTTGAAATGGGTTCCTCCGCCGAAACGACCGCCTTTATCACGCGCAACGCCTCTCCGTCGTTATCGCCGCCGAGGATATAGGCGGGCTCTACGGGCTTTACTTCAACCTTTGCCGCACGGTAGGGCTTTTTAAAGCTGACCGCGTTGGTCTTACCGCCGTCCGTAAGTTTATCTAAATAATCCTTTATCTTCTTAATCTCCCGTTTGGGGTTATTGAAGAAGTTTATGGAATACAGCCTGATAACGTTCCAATTATTGCGCTTTAAGGTCTGAACCTGCATTACGAAGCGATCCTTTACCGAAAACTGCGTCGTGCCGTCGCACAGTACCGCCAGAATAAAGTTGTGCTTGTTTTTGGGGTCTACGACGGCGACGTCTATCTTGAAATCGGAAACGCCCACGTCGCAACGGCAATCATAGCCGTATGCCGAAAGCTCTTCCGCGACATATTTGCCTATACTCTGCCTGTTGAGAATTACTTCGTCGCTTCTCACGGATATACTCGTTCTGCCCTTTTCCGCAAATTCGAGGAAGGCTTTCAGTCCCGCGACTCCGCGCGAAGCCGTTCTGGACAAATCTATCATCGAATAGCGCATGGAAGCGAAAACAACCATCTCTTCCCTTGCCCGCGAAACGGCTACGTTAAGCCTGCGCCACCCTCCGAATTGGTTCAAAGGTCCGAAGTTGAGCGATATCCTGCCGTCCGAATCGGGACCGTAGCACACGGAGAACAGTATTACGTCCCGCTCGTCGCCCTGAACGTTTTCAAGGTTCTTTATGAAGATAGGCTCTTCCCTGTCGTATGCGGCGTCCTCAAGCCCCTCTTTGGATATGCGCTTTGAAAGAAGTTTTTCTATATATACCTGTTGGGGAGTGCTGAACGTAACGATACCTATGCTGGATTGGCGAAGGCGCGCGTCCTTCAATCTGCGGATCACTTCTTCGACCAAGGCGTCCGCCTCCTGCCTGTTGCACTTTGTCGCGCCGCGGTCGTAAACGCCGTCCTCTATATAGCGCATCGTAACTTTGCTGTCGAGCGCGTCGGGCGAGGGGAACGTGCACAGTCCGGAAGAATAGTATGTGATATTCGAAAAGGCTATCAGACTTTCATGCTTGGAGCGGTAGTGCCATACGAGATGCTTTTCGGGTATACCCAACGCAAGGCAATCTTCCAGCACGGATTCCAAGTCCTCGGCTTCGGGGTGTTCGTCGTCCTGCGCCCCGCTCATGAAGAACGAAGTGGGCGGCATCTGTTTGGGATCGCCGACTATGACCGCGCTCTTTGCCCTTGCCAATGCAGGCACGGCTTCGCAAGTGGGTATTTGCGAGGCTTCGTCGAATATTACAAGATCGAAAAGCGCGCTGTCGGGCGGGAGATATTGCGAAACGGTTATGGGGCTCATCAGCATACAGGGCGCCACAACCTTCATGAGCTCGGGGATATCCGAAAATACCGAGCGCAGATTTACGTTGCGGACGTTGCCCTTTATCTGCCGTTGGAAGGTCATCATTTCAAGCGCGAGCGTCCCCTCCGTCTCTTTGGCGGGCAGGCGGGAAATGAGTTCCGAACGAATCCTTTCGCGCGTGAGCGCCGAAAATTCTTCCAAAAGCCGCGAGAACTGCGCGGCGTTCTCGTCCATTACGCTTGCGGAGAATACCGCAAGATCTTCGTCTGCGGGAATATTTGTCTGAATAAAGTTGCGGTAGACGTTCTTCCTGAACGAGGAAAGTATTTGCTCTCCGCTTATTCTTCCGCTCTCCATGGCGTCGGTCATGAAAGTAAGCCCCGCGTCGTTCAGTTTTTTTGCCGTCGCCTTGTACATACACCAGGCGGGAAGCATATCTATATTATCTATAAGCGCAGAGCACTTTTTGGAGTAACAGTCGAAAATATCCTCGTCGAGATAGGCGGATTTATCCGCCTTTATCGTCCTGAGATAGTGTTCGGCAGAGCGCATAAACGAGGTTGCCGCGGCAATAATTCCCGTTATAAGGGGCTTCAAAGTGCCGTCCGAAGTCCGGCAGCATACGCTGTTGAACGCGTCCGCGTTATAGTCCATGAACGTCTGCGCGCACAAATCGTGCAGATTATAGATGGGGCGCATAAATTCTTCGCGCTTTTTATCGTTTATTCCGCCGAACCCGACAAAATTCTGACTGAGCGGCGTATTCGAAAGCATGCGTGAACGCGCCTCTTCTATTTCATATGCGCGCTTTATCCATTCCAGCTCGTCCTTCTCCTTCAAAGGTTCCCTGCCGCAACGGTTGATGCGCTTGATTACGGAAAGCAACACGCGGGAAGAACGGTAATTTTCACCCCATTTATCGAGCTCGCTCTCTATCTCTTCCGCATAGCCCGAAATGTTGGGTAATGTTTTGAAGTATTTGAACCAATGACGCACCTCGTTATCGTATCTTAAATTGGCGTTGTAGAACTTGTAAAGCTGCTCTTCGTCACATTCGAAGAAAACGGACAGCGAGCCGCTTTTTAAAATATTCGCTATTTCAAGCAGGTTATCAAGCTTTTTGGCCGTAAACTTGCTGAGTTTCTGGTTGAATGTTTCAAGGAATATGCCGACGTAATTTTTAAGATGTTTCAGCTCGGCAAGAACGACTTCGGCAGAGCACAACACCGCGGCTTTTGTGGATTTTGCGCACTCCGTAAGCCGTACTTCGGAAAAAGGCGAGCGGTATACCCCGCCGCATTCCTTGGCGGCGGCCTGCGCCGTGGTGAGCATGTCCTCATATTCCGAGAGCTTTTGGGCGGTCAGAGAATCATAGAAAGTGCTTTCTATGTTCATAAGTTCGGGCGCGCCTTTGTTTTGCAGATAGTAAACTATACCCTCGTACACGGAAACGCCCAGACGGCGCTTTTTGTGCAGAGCCTCCAACGGCTTGCGCAGATTATCGCGCGTCTGCGCTATTTTTTCGCCCGTGGCAAAGAATTTTTCCCCGCCGCTGTCGGCGGCAAGCGACAAAGTATTGTCGATATTGCGCACGATTTCGGACTTATCCGCCGATTTGCCTGAATGGAGTTCAAGACAGAATTCGCCTATGCCTATATCGCAAAGACGCTTTTTTACGACCTGCAACGCCGCCTGTTTTTCTGCGACGAAGAGCACCCTCTTCCCCTTTGCGACCGCGTTGGCTATCATGTTCGTAATTGTCTGGCTTTTGCCCGTTCCGGGGGGACCGTGAAGAACGAAAGTAGTTCCCTTTTCCGATTCCGCAACGGCGGCGTACTGCGTGCTGTCGCAAGGAAGGGGGACAAGGACGTCGCAGGGGGCGGTCTCGTCCTCGGAAGCGCCCGAAAGCTTGTTGCCCGCAAGCCTGTTTGTGTTCGTCAGCAGGCTGTTTATAAGGGGATTTTTAGAGAATTCCTTTATATTATTCTTCACGTCCGCCCACATTGCATAGCGTGCAAAAGTGAATTGGGCAAGGTATATGTCCTCGTAAACCATCCAGCCGCTGAGATTTGCGGTTTTTGAGCGGAATATTGCGATTATCTCTTTGGGGGAAAGCCCCTTGCCCTCCACTCCGCGCACGTCCACGCCGAACTCGCGGGTAAGAAATTCAAGCAAGGTGGTGTTTACCTCGTAATCCTCGCCTACGTTTATTATTACCCCCTGCGTTTTGGAGCGCGACAGCGTCACGGGCAACAGTGCAAGCGGGGCAAATTTGTCCTCTCTGTCGCCGACGTGTTTCCATTTGAGAAATCCGAAGGCAAGATAGAGGGTGTTCGTGCCCGCCTCCTCTGCGGCCGAGCGTGCCTTTCTTATAAGCGTGCCCGCCTCTTCGGAAAGGGTTTCCCCCGTGGCGAGCGCCCGCATTTTTCCGCCCCCGAGCTCTATATCTATAAGCTCGCCCATGCTCTTTACGGACTTGCTTTCACCGAAGTAAGCGGGGTCGGATATCTGAATATTATTCGCAAACAGGCTGAATTTGTCGCGGCGGCTGATTTTTTCGCAGAAAGATTGCATATCGGCGCACAAAATGTGCAGGCAGTCGCGGCGGTAGCGGAAATTGAGAAGATTGTTTTTCAGCGATAAATCCAAAAGCCTGCGCTGCCAGGTGGCGTCTTTCGTCGCCGTCCTGTCGTATTCGTAGCGGGACGCGTCTATGAACGCCTGCGGCTTTTCTTCGTATGAAAATTGCTTATCGCCGAGCAATTCGTAGCCGGAAGCCGTCTTTACCTTTAACGGCAGGGGATAGAACCCGCCTATGCGGCAACGCTTGATATCGAGAAGTATTTCGAAACCGCCGCCGCGCAAAGAAGCCGCGAAGTGGGATTCGCTCGTCGTATAGCTGGCGTTTCTGTGTGCGAAAAGGTCGTCCGCGTCAAATATTGCAAGGTTATTTACGCCGTCGGAGATATACTTGTCCACAAGCGACATATCGTCCTGCGCCGACGAGGAGAAGCAACTTTCATACAGCCACACGCCCACGCCGACCTTTTGTCTGCCTATGACGATTACGGGATTGAGTTTGCCCGCTTCAAGACAGCTTGCCGCAAACAGAGCCATTTCAAGCGGGGTCGCCTTTTTGTTTTCAATCAGTTTGGAAATATCTCCCGTGCGGACTATACCCGAATAATCGCCGTCCACGGCGCGTTCGATATTCAAACGGCGCACGGCGGCAAAGACGGACGCCGCCGCGCCGCGGACGGCGTTTTTATCGTTGCCGGAATATCCTGAAAATTCCGTCGAATAGCCCCAGGTCTTTAATTGCAAACCGGCTTCCGCAAGTATCTTCTGGCAGTCCGCCATTTTAGGTCTGACCAAAGTTGCAAGCATTTCCGAACTTCCGGCAAGCCCGCTCCAACAGTCAATGGGCAGAACCTGCACTTCGGCTTCAAGCGTACAGACTTCAACCGTGCCGCACATCAATTTCACGCACACCGAACAGACTTCGGGTTCGTCTATATCGGCAAGATATTTAGGGTTTAAAACGTTTTGCGGAATTACCTCTACGCTGCTCTCGTGGGGGATCTCCTCTATCTTTATATCCGTGGGAAGCACAAGCTTAGTGGAACCCGTTACGCTGACCGTTATATCGGAAACATTCTGACTGTCGCGGTTAAATATTTTGAACGCGGTGAAGAGAGGCTGGCGGCAGTAGTACGTTGCGTAACTGACGTAATTTAAAAGCTCGCCCTCTATCTCGATCGTATCTATCGTTTTCTTCTTATTCGCCATGTTGGTTAATCCGCCCTTTATATGTTCATGATCTCTTTAATTATACTACAACCCCGACCTTTCGGCAAGTGCGTGACGATAATTTTTCAGCTGCAGCGAGGGGATATTTTAATTTATTGCCAAATGCCGCGCAATTAATGATATGAATATCGGAAAAGCGTCGCTTCCCGAAGAAAGCGGCTTGCCGCCCCTATATCGGGCGGCAAGCCGCTTTCTTCAAAACCTTAAACCTAACGCAATCCAATCAAAACAATCCGATTTTCGTCAACCATCTTCTCTTACGGATTTTACGCCGTCGGATTTTATACCGTTTAGTTCGGGGTGTTTCATGCGCTTATCGAACACATAGATTTGCAGGAAAATATAGCCTATTCCCAAAATCATCATCAAAACGCTCCAAAACTGCGAGGGCGTAAGAAAGTCGCCGATAAGCGTACCCCTGTCGTCGTCGCGCAAAAACTCTATAAGGAACCGCCATACCCCGTAAGAGAACAGATATACCGAAAAGTTATAGTTGAACTTCCACTTGAAGTAGAGTACAGCCATTATTACGCCGATAATGACAAGGAAAATCATCTCAAAAAGCTGTGTGGGAATGACGTTCACGCCCGGCTTCGTTGCCGCAACGGGCAAACCTATCCAACTGTCCGTTTCCTTGCCGTAACAGCAGCCCGCGAAGAAACAGCCCAATCTTCCGAAAGCGTGGGCTATTACTATGCCTATGGGGATAAAGGGCAGGGCGTCTGTTAGCGTCGCGTTCATGTTGTTTGACAGCAATTTGGATTTTGCGCGGGGCGCGACGACGTAAATATACAGCCAATATACGATAAGAAAGCCGAGCGTGCCGCCGATAAGTCCGCCTATGAAGGTCATGCCGCGCAGGGTAAATCCCTTTGACGGATCATCGAGGTAATTATAAAACGACTGGAACAGCATTGCGGAAAAAATTCCGAACGCCACGCCGAAGATGCCTATCACGAGAATTTTATCGGTGGCTTCCTCGTTGAATTTCATCTTCCACATTGCGAACATGAGAAATCCGAAGCAAGCCAAAAGCCCGACTGCCATGCAAAGTCCGTATGGATGTACGCCGAGTTTTTCATTGCCGAACAGATAAAATAAAGGTTCGGGGTGCATATATTTTTCCTTTCAGACAGAGCCGCCCGCCGCACGGCGGGCGGCTCTGTAATTTTTATTTTTCTAAACTATACCACGTTGCAATTTCTTTGTCAACCTTTCAATAGCGAAGCCGTTTACTCATTGCAAAACTTTTACTGCCCTTTCACCGAAAATTCATTTCAGCATATTGTTGACTGCGGACACAAGCGCCTTGTAACTGCTCTTTATAATATCGTCGTCCACTCCTGCGCCCCAGAACGTTTTGCCATCCGCCTCAACCCCGACGTAGGATATCGCTTTTGAGCGCGAAGAACTTGTAAGCGCATGCTGTTCGTAGCCCGTTAAGATATAGTCAAGCCCGAAATACTTTTTTATTGCATTGGAAACGGCGTCAAGCCTGCCATTGCCGTTGCACTTTACAACGCTTTCGCTTCCGTCCGCAAATATCGTAACGGCGGCCTCTATCCCGTTGACCTGCCTGAAATGGCACTCGGTTATATCGAAAACGTTGCGGTTTCTGATAAAATTATCTTCGAAAATTCTATACAGCTCCTCCGCGCGGAGTTCCTTGTGCTCCCTGTCGGAAACGTCCTTTGCGGCATAACCCATGACTTCTTTCATCTTTCCCGGCAGGTCTATGCCGTAAACATTTTTAAGCACATAACCAACGCCGCCCTTGCCCGACTGGGAATTTATTCTTATCACGTCCGAATCGTACTCCCTGCCGACGTCCTTGGGGTCTATGGGAAGGTAGGGAACGTTCCATTTTTCCAAAGATTTTTCCCTTCTCCACTCCATGCCCTTTGCGATGGCGTCCTGATGGGAGCCCGAAAAAGCCGCGAACACCAAATTGCCCGCATACGGCTGTCTGGGCGAAACGTCCATACCCGTAAAAGATTTGTAAAGCGAGCATATATAAGGCATGTTTTCAAGATTGAGCTTCGGGTCTACGCCCTGCGAGAACATATTGCCCGCAAGCGTGATGATATCAACGTTGCCCGTCCTTTCTCCGTTGCCGAATAAAGTGCCCTCTATCCTGTCCGCGCCCGCAAGCAAACCCATTTCGGCGGCGGCAACGCCGCAACCCCTGTCGTTATGCGGATGGAGGGAAACGACGACGCTTTCACGGTATTTCAAATGTTTATTGATATATTCCACCTGCTGTGCGTAGACGTGGGGAATTGCATTTTCCACGGTAGCGGGCAAATTTATCACCGCCTTTCTGTCCGGCGTAGGCCGCCATATATCCAGAACCGCATTGCATACTTCAAGCGCGTATTCCGGTTCCGTCCCCGTAAAGGATTCGGGCGAATATTCGAAACGATAATTTGCCCCCGCCGCTTCGGTAAGCTCTTTTAAAAGCCGTGCCCCGTCAACGGCTATGCGCTTTATCTCGTCCTTATCCTTTTTGAAAACCTGCTCCCGTTGAGCCACCGATGTTGAGTTGTACACATGAACGATGACGTTCTTTGCTCCCCTGACGGCTTCAAAAGTCTTTTTTATAATATGTTCGCGCGCCTGCGTCAAAACCTGCACGGTGACGCCGTCGGGAATGAGATTTTCTTCAATCAACGTGCGCAGAAAGGAATATTCCGTTTCGGAAGCCGCGGGAAAGCCGACCTCTATCTCCTTAAAGCCCAGCTCTACAAGCAGTTTGAAAAATTCAACTTTGGTATCCTCGGACATGGGCTCTATAAGGCTTTGGTTGCCGTCGCGCAAATCCACCGAACACCACACGGGCGCACGGTCTATCATATCCTTTTCCGCCCAGTCCATACATCTTTCGGGCGGCATGAAGTACTGTTTTTCATATTTTTTGAAATTTTTCATAATAACTCCTTAAACCAATTTTCGCGATAAGCAAAGCGTGAACAGAAAAAATGTGCATATAAGTTATATGACGGCGCACAGCACGACGGCGTATTGCGTGGCGGATATGCAAAGCGTGAACAGAAAAAGCGGAACCCTCCCTTTGCATAGATGCAAGCAAGACGCGGAGTGCGAGCGCTTTTGAGGGAGTGTACACAGAAGTACATGACCGATAAAGCGCGCAGCACGACAATGTATTGCGCAGCAGATTAGCAAAGGGAAAATAGAAAAAGCGGACTAAGCGTTAAAGAGACGCTTAGTCCGCGTGGTACCACTCTTCTTTACGGTTTTAAAACAAACCGCCTTAAAGGCTCATGCAAGCCCCTCCCGTTTTACGGCGGGTACACCGTTTCCGACTACTTTGCTTAAAAGTTTTCACCGAAACTGCTCTGCGGCGAGTTCGTTTACGCACATCGTTTGTCTTACACCGGCCGACAAATCTCTTTATCCCGCACGCAAATTACTATTCCGCTTCACTGCATTTATATTCAATTATGAAATAATAATATCATATTCCCGCGCTTTCGTCAAGTGTTTTTTTATATTTTACGCCTTTGAGGCACTTTATGTTAAGATAGAACACGAATGCAAGGACGGCGCTTATGCTCCAGCCAATCGCCCACGCCCAACAAACGCCCGAAAAGCCCCAGCCGACGGAAGTCAATACATACACCAGAATCACGCGCAACAGAAGGTCTGTAAACGTGCTGATAGCGAAGCCGACGTTGCCGCCGCATCCGCGCACTGCACCGTCGCAGACGATTTTTGCGCAATATTAACTGTTAAAAATCAACAGTCAATGACCGACGGCAATAAAAAAGGATGCGGCGCGTGCATAATTGCACGCGCCGCATCCCGTTCATTTTATTTAACAGGTAGCGGTTATATGACAAACTATTCCTGTACATATCTCATATTGTCGTAATAACATATAGCATAAACAAGCCATATCGCAATCAGGAATATTACAGGCAAATATTCATTTTTCATAGTAGCAGACAATAAAATGCCCATCGAAAAACTTCCTGCAAAATAGACCGATATTATAATATAAATAAAACAAATTATCGCCGCATAACTCAAAGTTTTAATAAGACTTGTTTTTAAGTCTGCAAAATAAAATTTGTTTGTAAAAATATAATTCTCAAATAAAACCATACAGAATATGCTCAATAAAATCAGCAGGAATGGCATGACAAGGCTTATATAAAGATTATAAATCAACATAGCGGTTCCGCCGTTGTTGTTTATATTGCCGTTAATAAGCACTTTAACCCCCGTTATAAAGTCATTCAAATAAGGCTGTGACAATACAAATATCAGCAGGCATACTATAACAGATACCATAATGTTGCCTATTAAATTCATAATAATATCGAATATAGGCGCTCTTTCTTCTTTTAAAAATTCTTTTATAATACACTCAACGGCTCTTACGACTATCATCATACCTAAAACCAGGTACATTAAATTGCCGATTGTGTTTGTGCCGACAAGCCCCGCTACCATTTGAAATATAATAATTATTCCGAAAGAACTGTAACATCTTTCCGAAATCCGATCCACGCTGAAATTTATCGCAGCTTTTGATTTGCTGACGAAAAACACTTTAAATGCATGATTTAAAGTTGATATTACGTTTTTGAAAATAATAATAAATAATATTATATATGAAATACCGAAAACTAAACTAATAATACATTTCAACCAAATTGAAACATTTATCGAGAAAACATACGCTATAAGATTAATAGCTTCTATAAAAGTGATTTTTTGGTTATTAAACGTAATCGCGCCAAAAAAGAACATGACAAAAATAGCGATCTGCGCAACCAGATAAAACAATACCAATATAAATGTCGGCCAATTAATTTGCCGTTTTGCAGTATCTTTCATTAAAAGTCCTCCATTAAGTCTATAAATTCCGAACTTTTAATAGCCGAAAATTCTGAAGGAGGAGTTATAACGGTATTATTAAAATCAGTAAAACCGTATTCCGATACTTCATTCATGGTATATTTTCCGTTTACGCTTGACAACGGATTAGTTTTATTTGAATAATTTATATTTACTTTAGGATATGTATTATCCGAAAGGTCTACGCTGAATTCCCCGGTATAATCAGTGCTTAAACCGCCTGTTCCGTAAATATTCAACGCATCTTTTATATATGCGTCAATATAATTTTCATTTAAAATATATAATGAACCGCTCTTTGTAAATACGGTGGAATTATATTTATCGATATACTTACTTAACAACGAAAGATAACTGAAATTTGCTTCATTTACATCTCTGAAGATTGATATAACTTCAATATTTAAAGCGTTTTCGTCTACATCGGAGAAATCTATCCAAACGCTGCGTATGCTTTCAGGAAAATAATGGACTATACCGTCTTTAATTATATTAAGTTTGTTAAATTTCATCATCATGATATCCGACGTCATATAAAATTCACAATTAAATATAAGGTTAGTCGAATTGCTATCTGTGTCATCTGACGAAGATACCTTTGCACTTGAATTTAATACGCCTTCCGAAATATAATAAACAGCGCCGTCCGTAATATATAGCGACATTTCTTTTTGTAAATCAAAATTATATCTCACCGAAACACTGTCTTTTGTATAAGAATAATTTACATATGAAGCGTCGGTTATGTACATGGTTGCGCTTTTATATTTTGCCGATTCATTCAATTCATCGACGGAATAGTCTGTCGTTGAATATGCCACGGTATTTGCCGAGCCGTCGGCCGAGTTAAACGATAGCCCGCCGTTATCAAAGTTATCCATAAAATCAGATAAAGCTTTAGAAAATTCTTCCATTGTACCTACATTTGCGCTGATACCGTTACCACGCCCAACCCGAACGTCAGTCGTTTTACCAAAAGAAACAAAAGTTATTACCAAAACCACAGCCATAACAACGGCGGCAATGATTTTTTTGATCTGCCATACGCCGTTGCCGTTATCATTTTCGATTAATGTATTACTTTCATCTTCATGACGGTTTTCTTCATTTTGCTGTGAATTAGCCGTTTCATTTTCAATTATCGGTTCATTGTCCATATTTGGCAATACCTCCTTTTTATCAGGTTATTTATTAACTATTATAAAGGCACACTGTGCCTTTGTCAAGTATAAAATGGCACAGTGTGCTATTTTTTAGTTATGATATCCATTGAGGAAATACAAAAAAGGCTCAGGGAAGCGATTAAAACAAGCAATATTTCACAAAAAGAATTGGCGCAAAAACTTGGAATCAATCCATCGACTGTAAGCAAATATTTAAGACTCGATAAATATCCGTCGCTTGATACGTTTGCCAATATGTGTGAAATATTAGACGTTTCAGCCGATGAAATTTTGGGATTAAAAAATTAAATTTTTAAATTAACTGCCGCAAGTTTTCATTCGTTATTTACGCCGAAAAGCTCCGATAAGCCGAACGTTATCGTCTTCATAACATAAACGCGGCAACTTGCATATTTGCCGGTAAAATTTTGAAAAATACGCGCCGCAAAGCGGCGCGCATTAAAATCGGTTTGCGGCTTATAAAATTTTTTCAAAAGCTCTACTCGCTTCTTTCGCAGACGCGCGGAGCGGAATACAGCTCGAACTCTTCGTCTATATCGAACTCCGACCTGTCGTCAAACGCGGCAAGCTTGGAAACGGAAACTTCGTATGCGGTCATGGTGACGAAACTTTCGTCCGCCTGCTTTTTCTGGTATTCGCGGCTTTGTATCCTGCCCGAAAGCGCAACCTTGTCGCCTACGGAGAGATTTCTTACGAACCTTGCGTTCCTTCCCCAGGCTATCGCGGGAATGTAGTCCGATTTGTTATAGCTGCGGTTTACGGCAATCAGAAGATCGGCTATTTCGCGGTTGAACGGGGTCGTTCTGTACACGGGCGGCTTGCAGATGTAGCCCGAAAGCACTATCGAATTGGGATTTTTACCCGCTTCGCCCTCCAAAAGTTCGCGCACGAACACAGTAAGCATCAGGCGCGAGCGCCCGTCTTCAAGCTTGTTGTAGGAGCGGAACTGCCCCAAGGCGCTGATATAATGCCCGGGCTTCATATCCTTCGTCATAATCCGTTCGGAAACGGTCACGGGCAGGATATCCGCCTGACCCGAAAGGCGCATTACCTTTACGGGAAATTCGTAAAAACCTTCGCCGTAGACCTCGTGCGAGAACTTCGCCTCCGCCGCGATTTCGCCGTAAAGATATACCTTGTTGTTTTTTTCCGTGTTGTAGTTCATATATGCCTCCAAAATAAGTATTTCCGAAAAGTTTTGCCCGTCCGCAAAGACAAGCCCCGTTTTTTCGCCCGTCCGTAAGCCGTTTGACGCGGCGAACCTTGCTACTGCGCCCTGCGCTGTCTGCCCGTGCCGTCTATAACGTAATTTTCACGGTAAATAAGCTCCCCCACGGGCACGAACGAATATCCCCTGTTTTTAAGAGTTTCAAGGATGATGGGCACCGCCTCCGCAGTATGCAGCCCGTTGTTGTGCATAAGTATGATAGAACCGTTTTGCGCTCCGTTGATGACCCTCATGGCTATGTCCGCCGCGGAGAGATCCTTCCAGTCCAGACTGTCCACGTCCCACTGAATGGTATAGTAGCCCAACTCCGACGCAGTTTTTATAAGCTCGTCGTCATAATCGCCGTAGGGGGCGCGGAAAAGCTCAACGGGGTTGCCCGTGACCGATTCTATAGCCTGTGAAGAAGTTGACAGCTCCAGCTTTATCTCTTCGACGTTCTGCTTGCTCATGTAGGAATGGGTAGAAGAATGGGTACCTATCTCGCAACCGCTTTCGTAGACCTTTTTCACAAATTCGGGGTACTTCTCTACCCAAAATTGAACCATAAAGAACGTGGCGCGGACGCCCGAATTATCAAGCGCGTTTAAAATAGCGTCGGTGTACTCCGTTCCCCAGGCACAGTCGAACGTGATGGAAAGCACTTTTTCCTCCCTGTCCACGCTGTAAATGGGGATAAGGCGCGGGGTGTTGCCGTAATATACCGCATAAGCGCCCGTGAAATAGGCAGAAACCGACAGAACGGCAATCATGCAAAGAGCCGCCGCCGCAGCTACGACGTTTTTTAATTTAATTACGCGTGCCAAACTTTACTCCGATAATAACTCATTCAGCATTGAAAATTTTTTGTGCTTTTGCAATATGGGCGCGGATTTTGTCGGAAATGAATTCACTTTATAAAAGTCCGCAAGCTTCAACAGCTTGGTTTATCTTATTATTTTCTTCCGCTTTTTATTCCGAAGAATTGAAAAAAGCCTGTCGGCGCTTTTGCGCCGACAGGCTTTTCATTATTTGATTTTATTACATTATAATCGTTCCACCGTCGGGGTCGTAACCGACGGGCACTATTTTCAGACGGTGGGGCGAACAGTAAATAATTCCGCTGTTATCCACAATAGCGCGCATGTAAGTGCAATCCTTGCTGCCGCAGTCGGCGTCCGTTACGGTTACGGATATGGCAATTTTATCAATCTCTACGACGTTATAATTTTCGCCGTAATAAAATTTTACGGTAAGCTTTTCGCCGTCCTCGGAAACGATTTCAACGCAGCCGTCGTTTTTTAATACAGCCGATTCGCCGTTGACAAAATCGTATTCAAACACGGGGCTGTTATCGATGTATACGCAAATACCGTGCAGGGGGCTTGTATCCTTTGCGGCAAAGACAACGATAAACATTACGGCTATTATCAGAAAGAGAATACCGTATACAAGAATATCCCATATTTTAAAGATTCTGCCTTTTTTTACTTCGGCCACTTTTTTAAGCGACATCTTTTCCCCTTAAATTGTTTTCGGGTCATAAGTGAAAACCACATACCTGTCCGACAGTTCTGAATTGATAAATTCTATCGCCCTGTCCCTTCCCATGGCCATTACAGCCGTAGTCAAAGCGTCGTCCTCGGCAGCGCTGCCGCCTATCACGGTAGCCGTCATTATACCCGTCTGAACGGGTTTGCCCGTCGTCGGATCTATTATGTGGCAATAGCGCACGCCGTCTATTTCGTAATACTGTTCGTAATCGCCGCTGGTGGAAAGGCACGCGTCTGCGACGTTCATCGTTATATAAACGTCGCCGTAAACGTCAAAGCGGGGATTGGTAAGACCGAGGCTGTACGCGCCGTTTTTATAGTGCGATTTAAGCGCGATACTGCTTGACCCGAAATTAAAATAGCCGTAACTAAAACCGTATCCGTCCAAAAGCGCGTTGACTTTATCGACGGCATATCCCTTACCTATCCCGCCGAGGTCTATTTTCAGCGCGTATTCCCCGCCGCCGACAGACGCGGTTGCCTCGGGCTTTACCGCGTAATATCTGCCCTCATATTCGAAAAGTTTCACCTCGGAAAAGTGAGTTGAAAGTTCGCGGTATTTTTCTATATCCCCGTCCGACGGCAAGCCCTCCGTCACGGAACCGTCAGATTCCGAAAACCCGTATTCGCAGACGCTGTAATAGACGGCGGGATTGTAGTAGCCATCCGTTAATTCATAGATATATTTTGCGGTTGAAAGCACTTCGTACGCCGTTTTATCGAGCTCTACGGTCGCGCCCGCAGGGGCTTGGTTGAAGGCATATATACAGGCAGACTGCGACGCGGAGTCCGCGACGGACGGTGCGTTTGAAGAAAGCGAAAGCTCTATGCTAGTCAACAAACTTTCTATTTCCCCGCAGAGGTCGTTGTAGCGCTTCAATACCGCACAGTTTGAAAAATCCGCCGAAACCACTAAACGCGCCTCGGTACCCATGGAATAGAACGTCTGCGCTTCCGAAGTTAAAGCGTCTGCGTTTTCCGCACTTCCGCCCGCGGGGAGAGAACCGCTTTCCCCGAAGATTTGCGCGACTTTAAAATCAGACGCCGCGACCGTAAATTCATCGGACGAAATATTGGTGTAGATATAGTAAGCCGTTTTGCCGCACCCCGTTGCGCTTACGGTAAGCGCCGCGCACACAAAGACGGCGGATAAGGTTGCGGCTATTATCTTTTTCATGCTCATATTATAAACGATAAAAGGAATTTTTGCAATAAAAATATGCCCGCCTGTAAAGGCGGGCGTGTTTTTGGATTTTAAACGTTTTCAAGCGCGTTCTGAACGGCAAGAAGAAGTCTTGCGGAGCACTGCGTTGCGCCGGAAATGAGAAGAGCGCTGTCCGAAACGCCGTTCTCTTCGGCGCCGTTCTGACCCTTAACGGAAGCTTTCGCAGCCTTTACGTCCGAAACCTTTTTACCTTCGTAGGCTTTCAGAAGTCCCGCTTTACCGTTCGTATATACGGCTATATTATCTTCCGTCCAATTGTATTCGGGGGTGACGGGTGAAATTTCAACGTAGTCGCTTGAAAGAATTTCAACCTTTTCGATTGTGTCGCCCTTGACGGTAACGGCAACCTTGACGCCGTATTCCGTGCCGTTATTGTCGTAATGGTATTCGCCGTTATAGGTAACCGACTCTTCTTCAACGTCGTTGCAAGCTGCGAACGCAAACGCGCAAACGCAAAGAGCCGCCGCCACAACTGCAATTGAAATTGTTTTTAAAAATTTTTTCATGATATACCTCCTTAAACTTATATTTCAAATTTACTTTGGCATATGTTACCATAAGGCCGACGGCGCGTCAATACCTTTCAGAAACTTTTTTTAGCGCATTATAAAAAATTCTGTCGATTAAGAAATTTTGCGCCGTTTTTGCAAAACAATGTAATTTAATTGATAAAATCATTCCGTTCTGAGCGCGACCACGGGGTCCTTCTTCGCCGCCGCCGAAGCGGGGATAAGCCCCGATATAAGCGTAAGAGCGACGCTTATAGCCACCATAATGAGCGCCTGCCATACGGGAAGCGCCGCTATGGTATAGATGCCCGTCAAAGAGCCGACTATGACGTTGATTATAAGCGATAAGATATATGTTACGGCAATGCCGACAAGCCCCGCCACAAGACCTATTATAAAGGTTTCCGCATTGAACAGCCGCTTGATATCCTTCTTTCTTGCGCCCACCGCACGCAGAATGCCTATTTCCTTTATCCTTTCCACGACGGAAACGTAAGTGATAATGCCTATCATAACGGTGGAAACCACAAGCGAAAGCGCGGTAAACGCGACGAGAGCCACGGTTATCATTTCAATCATCGTATTGACCATGGTTATGATAAGCCCGACCGTGTCGTTATAGGTGATTTTGTCTGCTTCGGTAAGACCCGTTACGGTGCGTTCAACGCCGTCCGCATCGGTATAAACCAGAACGCCGCTTTCGGAAGAGCATGCACGGTTCCAGACGTCGAGATAATCGGTGACGAGGCTTTTGGAATCGAAGTCCACGGGATATATCGAGAACGACGTAGGCAAATCGTCCGCGGCGACAATTCCCGCGGTTACTTTAAGCGCGTCGGCGCTGTTGCCGCCCAACATCGTCGTCATTATATCGGACGTATTATAAAAATATCCCGTTGCGGCGGCGCTTAACCATTCGCCGTCATATTCGGTGAGATATTTATAGTCGTAGTTGTACGGCATCCAGGAAAGCGCGTCGTTTTCCGCGAGGTAGTCCGCTATCTTGCTTTCTGCGGAAGTTTCAAGCGTGTGCCGCGTCAAGGCGTTCGTGTAATACAGCCCCGAACTTAAACAGCCGTAGGAAATATTTTCCTTTTTCTGCAAAATAACCTTAACTTTCATTTCAATCCCGCTGCCGTCGGAAAATCCGTCCGAATAGGGATTGTACTTATAAACGGCGGTCTGCGGTATCAACATATTGTTATACTCAACGTAGAATACTTCGCCGCCCGCCTCAGAAAAAATCTCGTCGTTGGGGTACCAGGTGAACGTTTTTGCGTCTTTACCCACGAAAGCCGAAAAATCCAACCCTTCGTACTTTTTTATAACGCTCTCATCGTAACTGCCGCTTCCTTCCGCCTCGAAAGCGAAGTTAAGAAATTCGTATTCCGTCATGTAGCCGTACTGCCCGAAATTCAAATCGGAAAACGAATTATCGTTCAAGACCATGATTATGCTGTCCTTGCTTTCGAAAAGGTCTGCAAGTTCTTCTTTCGTAAGCGAATGTCTGCCCGAAGTTTCGGTATTCTCTCCCACTCCGTCGTATGTAGCGAGAATATCGTACTGCGAAAGTATATATTCGTAATTGTCGGGAAGTTCGGAAAAGGAATCCACCGTGGAAATAAGCGACGCGTAATCGGCGTAATTTTCCTGCGTTTCCAGAACGGACGTATACATCTGCCTTATGCCCGTTACCGACATGTTGTAGGTCGTATCGTCCCCGCCGCCCACGTTGAGGTCGGTATAAATATAATTTGACATATCGAAATTATAGCCGTACTGTATTGCGTTACAGTAACCTGAGGGCATTGCGGAAATGTAATCTTCGTAATCTTTCGTTATATTATTAGTCGTAAGCGCGCCCGAAAAGCTCATCAAAGTATCCAAAAGGGAATTAACGTAAACTTTATCGTCAAGCTTTGTGATATCCACTTTCGTACCGGACGATTGCGACGCGTCCATAAGCGAGGTAAAATCGATAGCCGTTTTCGTAACGGTGAGCGGATAGCCCGAAAGCATGTCGTTTTCCATATCGTCGATATATCCCCGGACGCCCGAGGAAATAGCCAGAACCATGGAAACGCCTATAATCCCTATACTGCCCGCCACGGAAACCATTATCGTGCGCCTCTTTTTGGACAGAAGATTTTTAAGGGAAAGAGAAAACGCCATGCCGAAAGACATGGAAGAATTTTTCTTTTTGCCTTTGTAGTCCTTTTTATCCGTATCGCCGCATTCGGGGGCGGGATCTTCAAATCCGTCCCCCTTTTCGAAACCGTAGTCCTCTTCGAAGCTGCTGCTCTTTTTAAAGCTGCCGCTCTTTTTAAAGCCGCCCGCATATGCCGCGGCTTGCGGTTCTTCGCCGCCGTCGAAAGGCATGCTGTCGTCCACCACTTCGCCGTCCAAAAGACGGATGATACGCGTGGAATACCGTTCGGCAAGATCGGGGTTGTGCGTTACCATTATGACGAGCCTGTCTTTTGCAATCTCCTTCAAAAGATCCATTATCTGGACGCTCGTTTTGGAGTCCAGCGCGCCCGTAGGTTCGTCCGCCAAAACAATTTCGGGGTTGTTGATGAGCGCGCGGGCTATAGCTACCCTCTGCGCCTGCCCGCCCGAAAGTTGGTTGGGACGGTTGTTGATTTTATCCGCAAGTCCCACTTTTTCAAGCGCGTATATGGCCCTGCGGCGGCGCTCTTCCTTGTCTACCCCCGCGATGGTTAAAGCAAGTTCGACGTTCTGCAAAATCGTCTGGTGGGGTATAAGGTGATAACTTTGGAATATGAAACCTATGGAATGGTTGCGGTATGTATCCCACTCCCTGTCCGTATACTGCTTTGTGCTTACGCCCTCTATCACAAGGTCGCCGGAGGTATATTTATCCAACCCGCCGATGATGTTGAGAAGGGTAGTCTTGCCGCAGCCCGACGCGCCGAGAATGGAAACGAATTCGTTTTTTCTGAATTTAAGGCTTACGCCTTTAAGCGCATGGACGGCGCCGCCCGCAACATAGTAGTCTTTTTTTATATCGATTAATTCAAGCATGCGATTATCCTGTTTTTTAGTTATTTTAATTTACAATATTACCGTGCAAACGGGCGGTAAAACAAGTGAAAATAATATGAAAATTATTCCGCGGCGTCCCCGTCCGTTTTTTCGTTACATTCCACGTCCGTTTTTTCACGGTCTTTGCGGTAGGCTTCCAATTCCTCCTTCAATCCGCGGACGGATTTAAAGGGAAATATAAAACTTGCCTTATTCTTTTCAATCTCTTCAATCTTATCCTTGATGCTTTCCTTCAATTTTTCGTAGGAAACTATGATGTCGTGTTCCTTCGCAAACGCGCGGATTTTTGCCGTGACGTTCAGCGAATGGGCAAGATCCACAAGGAATACGCCGAAGAACAACCCCACGACGAACGCGAAAGCTAAATTATTGACGAACCACACCACTATATGCAGCACATAGGGATCTATGACAAAATAATAAAATACCGAAACCGCCAGCCAGAAAAAGGAAAACAGAGGGCATATTATGCCCTGAATGTTGCCGGGGCGGTTGGAATAGTCCCACAGCTTTATCTTCATGCCCTTGATAAAGATAAGCCCCGCAATATACTCTATTACGGTCATGGCGACAGCCATTATCGCGATATATGCAATCGCGTTGCCCCAACCGCTGCCCGTATCCAACGGAATTTGCGTAATAGCGAAAAGTCCTACCAACCCGAAACCGTATAAAGGAAGATAGGGTCCCGTAAGGAACCCCGGATTTATCCACTTTTTAGCGGAAAAAAATCTTCTGAAAAGCACCTCTAAGCACCAGCCCAACACGCTGCCCACAAAGAACAGGAATGCCGCCGTGAGGAGAGCGTCAACTGCGTTCATTTAATCACCTTCTGCCTGCGGCAAGGCGCGCAAGCGAGCGCTGTTTGCCGAGTATTTTCATTATCGTGCACAGATCGGGAGAGTTGGGACTGCCCGTTACGGCTATTCTTATAATTTCAGCCGCATCCGAAACGGAACCTGCGTAATTTTCGGGATGAGCCTTATAATCGCTCATTTCTGCGGCAAACCCCGCCTTTGCGGCAACCTCCTTGACCTTGGAGAACCAGACGTTATTGTCGTCGTTTTCGTCATAAATTTCCGCAAAAGAGGAAAGCACGCAATTGACCGTTTCTTCGGGATATCTGTACGCGTATACGGGGTTAAAGGTATCGTCGAAGAAATAATCGAGCATACGCACGGCCTGTTCGGCGCGCTCTATGTCCTTTCTGCGCTTCTTTCCGCCGACGCCCATGATAAGGTTGAGAATTTTTATTATATATCCGCCGTCCGCAAAGTGCCGCCTGTCCGCGTCCGTGCCGAATTCCTCCACCCAGCCGCCGAGAAATGAGAGCACGTCCCCGGGAGCGAGTTTGGAAATTTCGTCGCGCGAAATATCGTTGAGTTTATCAATATCGAAAAGCGTTCCGCTTTTTCCCATTTTTTCCACTTTGAATTTGAATTCGCGGTAGTCGGCTTCGGGATTTTTCCTCTCCCATTCTTCAAAGCCCGAATTGAGAATGGTCATAAGATATTTAACCACCGCCCGGGGGTAATAGCCCGCTTTTCTGTAAAAATCGAGGGATAGTTCGGGGTCTTTGCGTTTGGAAAGCTTGCGCTTTGCGCCGCCGTCCATCTTCATCAGAGAAGAGGTATGCGCATACTTGGGCGGTTTGAAGCCGAGAACGGAGAACAGTTCGAGGTGGACTGGCAGACTCGAAAGCCATTCCTCGCCGCGGATTACAAGCGTCGTGCGCATAAAATGGTCGTCAATGACGTGCGCGAAGTGATAGGTGGGTATTCCGTCCGATTTCAAAATTACGACGTCCTGATCGTTTTCGGTTACGGTAACTTCGCCTTTAATTACGTCGCGGAAGGTTATTTTATTGGCCGTATTCCCCTGCGAACGCAACCTTATGACAAAGGGCTTGCCCTCCGCAAGGTTTTTATAAATTTCTTCCTCGCCCAGATTGCGGCACTTGGCGTACTCGCCGTAATAGCCCGTTATCTGCTTCTTTTCGGTCTGAACGGCGCGCACTGCGTCCAGCTCTTCCGCGGTACAGAAGCAGGGATATGCAAGTCCGCGCTCTATTAGGCGTTTTGCGAACGAACGGTAAATTTCCGCCCGCTTTCTCTGGTAATAAGGCCCGTATTTATTCAGCGGGGAATCAATTTCGGCGCCCTCGTCGAAGTTTATGCCGAAATATTTAAGCGAGCGGATAACGCTTTCCACCGCGCCGTCCACCTTGCGTTTTTCATCCGTATCCTCTATGCGCAGGTAGAAAATGCCGCCCGTGGTGTGCGCCGCCCGCTCGTCTGCAAGCGCGGAATAGAGGTTGCCGAGGTGTATAAAGCCCGTGGGCGAGGGAGCAAGGCGGGTTACTTCCGCGCCCTTCGGCACATCCCTTTCGGGAAAGATATTTTCATACTCTTCGGGCGCCAAAAGATTATCGTCGGGTATCAGCGCCGAGGCAAGTTTATAAAGATCCATTTTTATATCCTCTCTTTTATGCAGAGCAAAAATTAACCGACGGCTTAACGCCGTCACGTTATTTATTCTTTTTAGAAGCGTACCACCTGTATATGAACCATAAAATTATAAGAATTTCAAATACGGCCGCTACGATATACAGGTAATATATCTGAGTGAATTCAGGCGCGAAAGTAATTACGAAAATATGTAATATAAGCACGCACGAAAACAATATGAAGGAGCTTGAAAGCGCCTTGGTTATCCTGTTCCCCCACTTAACGGAAAAGACGGTAAGCACGATTGCCGTGGGCAGAGGCGCCACTACGAACACGAGATAGGCATATCCCGCCGTCCGCGGAATGAAAAAGAACAGCACGAAGAAGCCCGTGGCAATGAACCACACCAAAACGGCGGATAAAACGGTGATAAACGCACGGTTGCCGCGGATATGGCGGGCGGGCTCTATTTTGGGCGCAACGCTGTCGCCCTTTACCAAATCGTCAAGGGTTATTCCGTAAATTTCGGTAAGGCGGATAAGAACGCGGAGATCGGGTATAGCCTCCCCCCTTTCCCACTTGGAAACGGCTTTATCCGAATAATTCAGCATTTCGGCAAGCTGTAACTGCGTAAGATGCGCCCTTGTACGAAGTTCCACAAGATTTTTAGAAATTGTTTCTTTCAAATCGTCCATACCCGAATTTTACCATATAAATACGAAAAACACAAGCAAAATATATTAACTCTACCGTAAGTAGAGTGTGAAATTTTTGCGGTAGAATCGGTTTTTTTGGAAGTTCGGCACTGTTTTTAAAATGTGGAGAGGGCGCGGCAATCAGTAGGTTGAATTTTCAGCGCAAATAAGCAATACTATTTATGTAAGGGCGCGGACGGCTGAAAGCGACGCGGACGCCCTGCGGATAAGGCGGTAAAGTCACGCAAACAGACTGCGCGTTTTACTGCGAGGAGCAATATGTCATTCGATATCTTCACCGACTCGGCGGCGAATATTCCCGAGGAACTTATTTTAAAACACGATATACGCGTTATTTCCTACTTCGTGACCGTCAACGGCGAGGAACGGGCGTGCTACGGGCATGACAAAAATTTTTCGGAAACGGCAAAAAAATACTACGACGATATGCGCGCAGGCGCGGACGTGCGGACTTCGCTTATAAATTCGGACAGAATAATTAAAGCCGTCGCTCCCTCGCTCGAAGCGGGGCGGGACGTGATTTTCGTTACGATAGCTTCGGGCATAAGCGGAACATACGCGCAGGCAATCGGGGCGAAAAAACAGCTTGAAGAAAGGTATAAAAACGCCAAGATGTACGTTTGCGACAGCTCCAACGCCTCCATGGGAGAGGGTTTGCAGGTTTTAAGCATAGCCCGCCTGCGCGACATGGGCGAAAACGCAGAGGACTGCGTCAAGTGGCAGCAGACCAACGCCTACAAATTCAACAGCTTTTTCACGGTGAGCGACCTTAAATACCTGAGAAAGGGCGGCAGGATTTCAACGACGCTCGCCATAGCGGGAACGCTTTTGAACATCAAGCCCATTTTAAGGGCGGACGGCGGAACTCCCGCAAAAATTACGGGTTACGGAAAGGAACGCGGAAGAAAAAAGGCGCTTGCCAAGCTTGCGGAAATTTTTGCGGAAAAAGCCGTACAGCCTGAAAATTACGCCGTTTCTATCTGCCATGCGGACTGTGAAGAGGACGCATTAGCGCTTGCGGATATATTGCGCGAAAAGGGAGCGAGGGAAATTATTATAGAATATTACGATATCTGTACGGGATCGCACGTCGGTCCCGGAACGATTGCCCTGTTCTTCTACGGCAAAGACCGCCGCACCCCCGCCGAGGCAGCGGAATCGCAGAAACCGTGCAAACCCGTTACGCAAAAACTTTGATATATTAAAAAAATCCAATCAGAACGCCCCGCGCGCCGTTTCGGCGCGCGGGGCGTTCTGTAAACCCATCAATAACCGAGATATTTCAAAAAGGCTTTACAGCCGTCCTCTATATCGGCGTAGGCTTTTGCGAAATCGCGCGTATACCAAGGGTCGGCAACGTCGCGCGGATGCGAAGTGAACGAACACAATTTGAACACCTTATGCCCGTACTCCCCTCCCGCCACGCGCAATACGTCGGCGAGGTTGGAACCGTCCATTACAAGCGCATAATCGCACCATGAAAGTTCGGCGCGCGTAAGCATGGCAGCCCTGTGGTCGGCATATATGCCGTGCTTTTCAAGCTCCCGCACGGCGGGCGGGTAGATATCGGAGCCCGCCTCGCAATCGGAAGTGGCGCGGGACTCAACGGAAAATTCACCCTCTATCCCCCGCTGTCCGAGCATGTTTTTAAAAATAAATTCCGCCATGGGAGAACGGCAAATATTGCCAAGGCAAATAAAGATTACCTTTATCATAAATCATCACTTGTGCATATGCTCTGCGAAGCATTCCGTTTCAAAAAAGGCTCAGTCTCCTATTTTCAGCGTGCGCCAATCTGAACCTTTGGGCACATAATTTTCAAGATAGTCCAAAATTTCTTCCGCAGAGTTGAAATAAGAGTACATCTCGTAACATTTGAAGGTGATGAATTTACGGTCGTAAACCGTACGCATGAATTTTTCAAGGTCGTCGTAATAGCCGTCGATATTGTAAAGCGCTATGGCTTTATCGTGCCTGCCCAACTGTTTTAAAGTAAGCACCTCGAAAAACTCTTCGAACGTGCCTATGCCGCCGGGCGCGATGATGAACGCATCCGCGTCGTCCTCCATGACTTTCTTTCTCTCCGCCATGGTTTCCGTGTACGTCGTTTCGTCGCACTCTTCGTAAATAAGTTCAACGCCCTCTTCCTCGAAAAAGCGGGGAATAACGCCGTGGATATATCCGCCCGCACGCTTTACACCGCGCGCCGTGGCGCCCATTAAACCCGTTGCACCCGCGCCAAAGACAAGCGAATGTCCGCGGCGGGCAAGTTTTTCGCCGAGATCCTCCGCAAGGTCTATATATTTTTTATCGATCTGCGCGCTCGCCGCGCCGAAAACACAAATTTTCATAATAATACGTCCGTACTTAATATAGTAAGTCTATACGCTTTCCGCAATATGGTTACTATATTATTATAGTCCGATTTACCAAAAATGTCAACAGTGAAACGCTTTATTGAAAGCTACTGTTGCGGGAAACGTTTTCGGGTTTCACGTTTAACTACGGAATTCCGCTTTTTTCGACAAACGGACGGCGGCGCCGCTTATCGGTAAGACAGAATTATATAAAATGAGGCGCGGTTTTAAGCCGCGCCTTTATCTTTCCTTAACCCCCTCAAATACTTACAAAAAACAAGAAAAGAATAAATTCATTTCATAAAAAACAGCTTGGCAAATTTAATGTATAATTACGCTTTCATATAAAATGCGGACGCCTTTTAATTTTTCGGCTTAACGTTCTTTGTATAATACTTTGCAAGCCCGCCCGAAGAAGTTTCTCGGTACCCGCTTAAAAGATCCCGCCCAGTGTTGTACATCGTTTCAACCACAAGGTCGAAACTTATCTTGCGCGAATCGGCAAGAAAATTGGCGAGCGATAAAGCGTTTATGGCGCGCATCGCGGCGACGGCATTCCTTTCTATGCACGGAATCTGAACCAATCCGTCTATCGGGTCGCAGGTCAGCCCCAAATGGTGTTCCATGGCGACTTCCGCGGCATATTCTATCTGCCCCAAGCCCATTTCGAACAGCTCCGCTAAGGCGGCGGCCGCCATTGAACAAGCCGAACCGATTTCCGCCTGACAGCCGCATTCCGCTCCGCTTATGGAGGCGTTTTTCTTTATGAGATTGCCTATTATTCCGCCCGCCGCAAGTGCGCGGACTACGTCTTCATCGCTGAACCCGCGCGTATCCTGCATATATTTGAGCACGGATGGAACCACGCCGCACGCCCCGCAGGTGGGGGCTGTAACTATCGTGCCGCCCGAAGCGTTCTGCTCGCTCACGGCGAACGCATACGAACAGACGAGCCTGTTTTCACGGGTCTGCGCCGATTCGTCTATATGCCTTTGCTGAAAGAGGAACTGCGCCCTGCGCTGTGTGCCAAGACCGCCCGGCAGGACGCCCGTCGTGGTCAGCCCGTCGTGCACGGAAGCTTTCATCTGTTCCCAGATTTCCCCGAGATAGCTAAAAATGCCCTCCCCTTCACATTCGCGGACGTATTCCCAAAGGCGGATGTTTTTATTTTTGCAATAATCCGAAATATCCGCATACGAATTTAGCGGATAAACGTTGTCGTCGGGATAATTCTCCCTTTTTTCGCCCTCTATCACAAGAGAACCGCCGCCCACGCTGTAAAAGCGCACGACTTCCGACCCGCCTTTGCAGATCGCCTCGAAATCCATGGTATTGGGATGAACCGTGCAGGGCGTTTGCGTATCGAAAATAATTTCGCACGGCAAGGGCGCAAGAGTCTGGCGGATAACGTTATCTGTGCCGTGTCCCCTGCCCGTAAGCGCAAGCGAGCCGTAAAGCGTAACTTTATACGCCGTTGCTTCGGGGTGGCGCGTCCTCATTATTTTTGCCGCCCTTTCGGGTCCTATCGTATGGGAGCTTGACGGCCCCTTCCCTATTTTGTAAAGTTCTTTTAATGATTGCATAAAAGCCTCTTTATATTTCCGTAAGTATTATAATATCGCTTTCGGCTTTTGTCAATGCACGGAAAAAATTTATTAAAAAATACCCGTAGGTTTACCAAACATATTAGACTAAAAAAGATTAGGAATTAACGTAGTAATCCGAGTGATAAATAGTCTTTATGTATTGGACGAAAGAAAGCCGATGCAACGGACGCATTGAAAATGAATTGTATTTGCGGTTCCAAACGTACAGCCGTAATCCTGCAGAAGAAATTTTAAATGTAGTTATTTTCGCTTGACATTTTCAGGGATATACGGTAAACTGAAATATCATAGAATAAAAAATCGGCTATAAGAGAAAAATCCGCAAAAGCAACGAAAAAGGGTTGACGGAATGAAAGAGGCTGAGTGTAATGCTATTGACAAGCAACGGGGGGGGGTATAGTACCCTTGGTTTAGCGTACGTGAATAACGACCGCAACCAACTGAATAGGAGAATTGAAGGGAGCTTATCGCGCCCTGCGTTATGCAGGCAGCAATAGGCTTTTTTTGCGCTGTTCAGGCAGGAACCCCCTTTTGCTTCATTTCATTCGGCATTGTCCTGCGGACAGTAAGTCTGCCCGCCCGGCACCCCTTGTCATCTCGACCAAAGTGAACGAAGTGAACGGCGCGGAGAGATCCCCTTGAAAC